>NZ_DAGX01000005.1:372653-419959 GCF_002498315.1 Methanofollis sp. UBA420 | reverse complement strand
TCCATCTCACCGAACCGGAGACCACCTTCACGGGCACGCCCTTCGGTCGGCTGACGGGTGAGCACCTGGATCGGGCCGCGGGACCGTGCATGCATCTTCGAGGAGACCATGTGGTAGAGCTTCTGGTAATAGATCACGCCGACATAGATATCCGCGTGGAACTGCTTGCCTGTGTAGCCGTCGTACAGGATCTCGCGGCCTGTGTGTGCGAAGCCGTACTGCTTCAGGGCCTGGCGGAGGTTTTCCTCTGTCTCGCCCTTGAATGCGGTGGAGTCGATCCGCCGCCCATCGAGGGCGCCTACCTTGCCGCCGAGCATCTCGAGCATGTGCCCGATGGTCATACGTGACGGGACAGCGTGCGGGTTGATGACCAGGTCGGGGGCGATGCCCATCTCACCGAAGGGCATGTCCTCCTGCGGGACGATCCAGCCGACGACACCCTTCTGCCCGTGCCGGGACGCAAACTTGTCGCCTACCTCGGGCACACGGAGGTCGCGGGTCCTGACTTTCACCAGGCGCGAGGAGTTCTCGCCCTCGGTGATGATTACGGTGTCCACGATGCCGTGCTCGTTGCTCCGCATCGTCACCGAGGTGTCGCGCCGCTTTTCAACGGCGATCAGTTCGCCGCTCGGCTCTTCGAGGAAACGTGGCGGGGAGGTCTTCCCGATAAGGACGTCCTTCTCCTTGACGACCGTCTCGGGGTTGATGACTCCGTCGTCGTCGAGGTTCTGGTAGTACTCCGCGCCGTGGGCGCCTGAGACTTCTTCGTCCGGGATCTCGATTCTGTCGACCTGGCCGCCGGGATAGCGCCTTTCTTCGCCTTCGTAGGTCCTGAAGAAGTGGGAGCGTCCGAGGCCGCGGTCGATCGAGGCCTTGTTGAAGATGAGGGCATCCTCGATGTTGTAGCCTTCGTAGGAAAGGATGCCGACGACGAAGTTCTGGCCGGCCGGCCGATCGTCGGAACCGATCAGGTCGGAGGCCTGGGTATAGACCATCGGCTTCTGGCAGTAGTGGAGCTGGTTGCCTCTCGTGTCGGGCCGCAGTTTCGTGTTGGCCGTGGCAAAACCGAGGGCCTGCTTGACCATGCCTGCGCCCATCGTGACACGCGGCGATGCATTGTGTTCGGGGAACGGCACATGGGCCGCACCGATGCCGAGGATCAGGGAGGGGTCGATCTCGAGGTGAGTGTGTTCGGGGGTCAGGTCGGCCTCGTTGATCGCGATGTAGAGGTTCTCCTCCTCCTCCGCGTCGACGAACTCTATGAGTCCTCTCTTGATGAGGTCTTCGAAGGCGATCTCGTTCGCGGCGAGCTGGGCGATCTCGGCGTTCGTGATCACGGGCTTACCGTCCTTGACGACGATCAGGGGCCTTCTGGCCCGGCCGCGGTCGGTGTTGATGACGACGTCGCCGTTGAACTCCGCGAAGGCGATGTTCACCTCAGAGGAGATTGCCCCGTGGCGCCGCATGGCCCGCGCCTTTTCTACGATCTCTTGTGGGTTTTCAACGAGTCCGATGAGGGACCCGTCAAGGAATACGCGTGACTTTTTCATTCCTTCTTCCCCCCGATGATCAGCGGCTCCACGCCGAGGTTATAGAAGATATTCTTGACATCGTCAGTTTTGTCATAGCCCTTTGAGATCTCTACCATTTGTGCGAAGTTCTTCACCAGACCACAGTTCGGACCTTCAGGGGTTTCTGACGGGCAGATCCGGCCCCACTGGGTCGGGTGCAGGTCACGGGCCTCGAAGTGGGGCTGGGACCGGGACAGCGGCGAGATAACGCGCCGCAGGTGCGAGAGCACGCTCATCCGGTCTGTCCGGTCGAGGAGCTGAGAGACACCTGTCCGTCCGCCGACCCAGTTGCCGGTGGCAAGGGGATGGAGGAGGCGCTCGGTGAGGACATCGGCCCGCACGGCTGTGCTGATCGAGAGGTCCCGGTGGCGCATGCTCGCGCGTTCGAGCTGGTACTTGATATCGCGGGTCAGCCTGTTGAGGGAGATACGGAAGAGGTCCTCCATCAGGTCGCCTGCAAGTTTCAGCCGTTTGTTCGAGTAGTGGTCCTTGTCGTCGATCTTACGGCGGCCGAGCACGAGGTCGAAGCAGGCTTCTGCCATGCGGCCGAGGAAGTGTGCCTTTGCAAGCCGCACACCGATAGCCGTCTGTTCATAGCCCTCGTCGCCTTCCTTGAGGTTCTCGGGCATGAGGTAGTTGAGGTGGGGCAACAGGTAGTTGTCGATAACGAATTCGGCCCTTCTCCTCTGGTACTCCCGGGTCTGGTTCGGAGCGAGTTTCTTGCCCACGTACATGACGCCGCTCTCGACAGAGTCGCATTCGCTCTCTTCGAGGTTCTGCATCATGTAGGTGAGGATTTCCTCGTCTGTCGAGACCGCTTCTACGATCTCCCTGTCACTCCCGAGGCCCAGGGCCCGCATCAGGTCGGAGAACTTCAGGTGGCCGGCGACCGACGGGAAGGAGACTTCGAGCAGGTTCTTCTTGTTTTTCTCGACGACGACGAGTGCACGGTACCCCCGGAACTGGGAGAAGACCTTTGCCACGTAGATCCGCTCGTTGTACCTTTCGGTAAACTCGGTCATGATCTTGTTCGAGGCAAGATCCTCAAGGGTCATGAGGACGCGCTCAGAGCCGTTCACGACGAAATAGCCGCCCGGATCTCTGGGGTCCTCGCCGTGAGCGACCCGCTCGTTGTCGGAAAGCCCCGCGAGGTTGCAGGCGACTGACCCGACCATGACGGGCAGTTGCCCGATCTCGGTCGTGATCGGATCGCCACGCATGTCCCCCTGCACGAGTGCCATCTCGAGTTCGATGGGTGCGGCATAGGTGAGGTTACGCAGGCGCGCCTCTGTTGGGTAAAGAATGCTCTTCGAACCGTCGGCCTCGCGGACGATCGGTTTCAGGATCCGGATCGTGCCGAGTTCGACCCAGACCGCCTCGCTGTTTTTGCCCCGATTTTCGATGTCGGTTTCAATGATCCGCTGTTCGTCCACCACTTTCTGGAGGTTGTGCTCCAGGAAATGATTGTACGAATCCAACTGGTGGCGGGCGACGTGCTCTTCTGAGAAGTATGCCCTCGATATAACGCTTCTATCTAACAGATCCATCCGCCCCCGGTTACTTCTTTGGCCTCTTTACTACAGAACGATACGAGTCGGCGAGGCCAGCCGTCTGGCTCTTCCGGACAATCTTGATGACATCCCCGATCTTTGCCCCGGTGGCCTTGACGGCCGGGTCATCGCTGTAGATACGCGGAAGCTGGTCGAGTGCGATCTGATAACGGGAAAGGAGCTCTGCAATCTCGCTATCGGTCATCTTCTGATGATCCGGCACCATTTCATGATCTAAAACATTAAATCTGGTGCTCATCTTCAATCCCCCGGACAAGAAAGAGTTAAATTCAGATGTATCACCACATAAAAACCACAGACTGCGCCATGGCAGCGGGCCTAGAGGGATTTGAACCCCCGACCATCTGGTTAAAAGCCAGACGCTCTACCTAACTGAGCTATGGGCCCCGTACGCAGACGGCATTATTACAATGATGTTAGAGTTAATATAATTTTCGCTCCCTCGGGACCGTCCGGTCGCTGAAGATTGTCCGGGATGCATCCCTATGCGTTATGATAAGATTTAACTGCTCCGATTCAGACGAATGTGTGATGGCTCTCCCTCAGGATGATAATCCGCAGATGCAGTGGGCGATCGCTGCCATCATGCGGGTCAACCATGTAATATATCTCTTCATTGCCATCGTGCTCGCCCTCCTTGCGGTGGTATCGTTCTATGATGTGGCGCTCCAGTTCATGGATAGCCTGAGGTCCGATGTGCCGATGACCGACAGCATCCTCACGGTGCTCCACGCCCTCCTGGTCACCATCATCATCATCGAGATCCTGGAGACTGTGACTGCGTATTTCCGGACCAACCGTCTGCAGGTGCGACCGATCCTTATTGCGGGCCTCACCGCTATGGTGCGGAAGGTGCTCGTCTACGGCCTGGAGCCGACCGACATTGTTGATGTGGCAGGGACGGTGGCGGTCATTGCGGTGCTCACCCTTGCGGTGGTCCTGATTGGAAAAGAGGAGTAATGCCCCTGGTGGACCGGGCATCGAAGAAACGGATTTATTTTTTCTGCTGAAGGGTGTCGATCTCTTCCTTGATCTGGGCAAGGCGTTCCTGCTGGAACCTGATGCTGTTTTCCATGGTCTTGATCGCAAGGGAGACTTTCTCGCTCGCCTTGCTGTCATTGATATTGTAGGTCGTCTCAAGGATGCGGAGGAGGCGGTTGTTCACGTCGACCCCTTTTGCGAGCCGCGCGTATTCGTCGACAAGGCGCTGGTCGAGTCCGACCTCCTTCGCCCTGTCGACATCGTCCCTGATCATCTCACGGCGCTTGAGCACGCGCTCGATCGCGTCATAGAGTTCCCGATGGGTGATGGGCTTTAAGATGTAGTCTTCGATATATGAGCCGTACCCTTCTGCTTCATCTGGCGTGAGTTGTTTTGCTGTCAGCATCAATACCGGGATGTCGCGCGTCTTCGGGTTGATCTTGATATTTTCGAGAGTCTCCCAGCCGTCCATCGGCTCCATCATGATGTCGAGAAGGATGAGGTCGGGTGTGACGGTAGTGAGGATCTCAAGGGCCTCCTCGCCGCCGTATGCCGCGATTGACTGGTACCCTCCCCTCTCCAGCATGGTGACGAAGACGTCCACGATGAATGGGCTGTCGTCCACCACCAGAACCGTGTACATTATAGTACCTCCGCGATCTCAGCCGCGATCTTGGTGAATAACTTGTAGGCTGCCTCTGTGTCTGCCGTGGGATCGAGGACGACCGCAAGGAGCGTCCGGTCTCCGGCACCCATGACAAGCATCGAGGCGTCGTCTGAGGTGACCAGTACCTTCCCTGGTGGCTGGATATGTGATATGCTCGCCGCGGCCTCGGCCGCTGCCAGCATGGTCGCGCTCATGGCAGCGAAAGAAGGTACGGATACCCCTGCTGCGAACGATTTGCCCATCAGGATCCCGTCGCGGGAGGCGAGCACGCAGGCTGAAACGCCCCTGACCTCCATGATCTCCCTGATGAACGAATTTATTCTCTCTTTTAATCCCTGATGTTCTGTCATGCCCACCGTGTATCTTACTTCATCTTATATATCATATTTTGGTTTCTCTTGCGCCTGATATCAGGTAATCTCACCAATATGGGCATGTTATGGGGTTCTTGTCGACGTGTTCCGAACATTTTGATTTTTTTTCTCGTGCATCTGTCCGGGACGAATGTTCTGTTCGGTGCATGTGCGGTCTGTTAAAATTCGCCGTCTGTGCCGGTTTTTCAGAATCGGGGGTGACGTCTCCTGCAGGAGATATCGATATATTTTAATGGCGATCTTGATGCTGTCTTGTGATGTAATATTATCTTTTCTATTTCTCACCATTAACATAGGGTTATAATATTCCTAAACACTACACCATATTAATGGATATTCCGAGAGGTACCTTCTCTACAATCAGACGAGATACCGCCATATCTGCTGTTCTTGCAGAGATCCGGGATACATCATTCAGCGGATATGCGATGGTGAGCCACGGAGGCGGCCTGATCTCACTTGTCTTCTCCGAAGGTGCCTGCATACTCGCAGAGTACCAGGGCCTGCTTGGCGCCGCAGCCTTGCAGGCAGTCCAGTCAATGGGGGAGGAGACGGCAGAGATCGGGCTTTATCTTCTCACCCGCCAGCAGCTTCGGCTGGCAGACGAATTCAACAGAAATGCCCGGGTCACTATTGGCGAACCCCCTGCACGGAGTGGGGGGGCGCCGGCGGCACGGGGCGCCGTGAAAGCGCAGCCGCCCGCCGCCGCGCAGGCATCTCCCGGGAAAGAGCGCCTTGTCGTTCCCAGGGGGGAGCTTTGCGAGGTAAAAAAGGATGTGCCAATTGCAGGGATGCTTGAACACCTGAAGGAGCGCGCATTCACGGGCTATGGTCTCTTTACGGTGGCTTCGGTCGGTTTTACCCTTGTCTTTTCCGGGGGATCCTGTATCCTTGCCGCGTATGGCAGGGAGCGCGGCGCTGCCGCTCTGGAAAAAGCGAAGACATCGAGTGCGCCGGGTGATGTCGGTCTCTATACTCTTACTCTCCAGCAGATCGCCCTCTCTCTTGAGTTCAATGGCGGGTACCGCGTCGAAGGTCCCCCCCGGACAGAGGTCCGCTCTATGGCTGGCAGCCCGCCCCTCTCTCAGAAAGGGGCGGAGGCACCTGCCCTGAAGAACCGGCCCTCGCCGCCCCAGAAGGGAGGTACGGCAGGGCCTGCTGTCCCTTCACCGGCACCGGTGCGGGAGAACCTGAAGGGAACTGACCCGGACTCCTCAATGGTGGCCGCTGCCGTCATGAGGGATCTCGACGCCCTTGATGCGATCGATCCCGTGGAAATGGCGGCAAACCTGAAGACCGGCTATGTCTCGATACTGGACCGCCTCCAGCTCGGGCATCTGGTCGATGAAAAGAAGAAAAAGGAAGCGTGATAGTCACATGGATGATGGAACAACGTTCATTGCACTGGGACAGATCATTGTCGTACTCCTTGCATTGATAGGTATGGGTGTTGCCGGCTGTGTCCTCTATCTGGTGAGAGTTCAGGACCAGCTGGCAGCGATACGAAAAG
This sequence comes from Methanofollis sp. UBA420, assembly GCF_002498315.1. NCBI lineage: Archaea > Methanobacteriati > Methanobacteriota > Methanomicrobia > Methanomicrobiales > Methanomicrobiaceae > Methanofollis > Methanofollis sp. UBA420. The sequence goes on along the minus strand of NZ_DAGX01000005.1, from coordinate 413,285 downwards.
ATTCGCAGGAAAGGCAGCAGTATGCCCAGCTGCGGAACATCATCGGCGGGACAGCACAGGCGCCGGTGGACATGTTCACGCTCTTCAAGCATATCCAGCGGTCTCGTGAGGTTGAATGGGAAAAGCCCCCCCTTGCTCTCAGCCTCTTTGATGGACGCACCGATATTGCGGGAAGCATGCAGGCGATGTGTGAAAAGTACTATCTGGATGCATTCACGATCGCCACCGACGACGGTCTTGTGGTCGCCTCCTCGGAGGACGATGCATCTGCCGATGCGGCAAAGTACAGTTACCTCTTTACCGAGGGGAAACTTCCCGACGATCCGAAGGTGATGCTCTTTGGTATCCAGCACAAGGGTTCGAGCCTTGTCGGCATCCTCAGGACCGAACACAACATCCCCGATGCCTGGGTCAAAGACATGGAAAGCGACGCGGTGTCCGTTCTGAGGAACTGGCTGTGAGGATAGTGTGGAGGTCGGACAGAATGAGTCGAACCGAAGCATGGTACGAGGTATGAGATGATACGAGCATACACAATAGCATCCGGTAAGGGCGGGACGGGGAAAACGACCTTCACGGTCAATCTCGGCACCGCACTTGCTCAGCTCGGCAAAGAGACCTATATTCTTGATGCTGACGTCGGGATGGCGAATATCGGGATCCTGCTTGGCCTGGAAAATGTGCCGGTGACTCTCCATGAGGTACTTGCCGGAAAAGCAACTATTGATGAGGCGATCTATGACGGCCCTGCCGGTCTGAAGGTGGTCCCGAGCGGCATCTCCCTCCAGGGATTTCAGGATGCAAATCCTGACCGTTTGAGGGAAGTCATGCATGACCTTGTCGATCGGTGCGATTACCTGCTGATCGATGCCCCGGCAGGCATCAGCAGGGACGGTGTGGTTCCGCTTGCAGTTGCCGATGAGGTGATTCTGGTGGTCAATCCAGAACTCTCCTCCATTGTCGACGCGCTGAAGACAAAGATCCTCACCGAACTGGTCGGGGGCCATGTCCAGCATGCGATCATCAACCGGGCCGGCAGGGATAACCTTGATTTCGTCGAGCATAAGATTGAAAAGTCTCTGGGTGTCACCTCACTGGGCGTCATCCCCGAAGACACCTATGTCAGGGAATCGGCGGCGTACAAGATGCCGGTGGTGATCAAGCACCCGACTTCGGGCGCCGCGCGGGCTATCAAGAAGATCGCCGCGGAGATCGCCGGCTGTGAGTATCACGACGATGTCGCTGTAACGCGTGAAGGATTCATTGATCGTCTTGCAAGAACTCTCTTCAGGGGGAATCGGTAAAATGGAACCATTCGACATGGGAGGCATCCTCCTCATTATTCTGGGCTGCGTGATTGTCATCCAGCTCTTCATCATGTATATCATGTACGTCAGAATTCAGCAGCTGCTGACAGAAGTCGACGCCATCGGTAGCAAGATGAAGATCACGGACACCGAACTTGAAGCGCTCACCAAGAACGTTGAAAAGTTCAAGCAGTTACGGATCTGAATTTATTTTACTTTTTTTTAATCTCTGATGAATCGCTCATGAAACGAAGTTTCAGGCGTTTCTTTGAAATCATCTCGGGGGTTTTCGTGGTAAATCTTTTACCAGTCTTCTCGTGCTCCCTTCGGTCGCAGCCCCCGGACCCCCAATGTAAGATAGGACGGGAAAGACAGAACAGAAAATCCAGGGGGGATTGCCATCCACTCCTACCTATCCTAATGTTGGGGTCTGGGGGTGAAGCCCCCGGTGAATTACGCCCGTACACTACCTTTTCCGTAATGCTGCGTTCTCCGGGGTAGCGATATACCTCTTCTCCTCCAACCCCTCCCGCTCCAGTCCCCTGCTCGCGAGTCGTCCCTGTCACTGCCCTCTGGCCCCCATTCGAGTGCTCCTGACGGAAGAGTACATATAGCGTGACGTCCCAACATATACAGTCGGTTGGGGTCATAGGGTAGCCTGGCCATCCTAGGAGACTGGGGGTCTTCTGACCCGCGTTCAAATCGCGGTGACCCCACCACCTTATTCTTGGTGTTTTTATGAAATTTCAGCCACGGTGTACTGAATGTCTTCTCTCCCGCGTGGGATATGAGGCCGGGCTTGTGCTCGACGATCCCGCAGCGATCGAGGAGGTGCGGCGTGCGGCGGCGGCAGTGCTCGCCGCGGGACAGGATGACCCGGCGGTGCCGGCACCGGTGCTTGCAGGTGCTGTCCACCGGTGCGCGTATAGTCTGATCGGTGTCGATGACCCGTACCTGGACCTCAAGAAGCAGAACAACAGGGACGCCCTCCTTGCCGTCGAAATGGTCGCGCCCGACCTCGTGACTTTCAGGGATTATGTCACTGCCGCGGTGCTCGGCAACACCTTTGACTACGGTGTCCAGTCCCACCAGGTGACCGGAGACTTTCTCTCGTTCTTTGCGACAGAGTTCCCGAAAGGCCTTGCAATCGACGACACCGACAGGATCCTCCCGCTCTGCCGCGATGTCGTCTATTTCACTGACAATTGCGGGGAGATTGTCTTCGACCGCCTCCTTCTCAGGTACCTGAAGGCACAGGGTGCGACGGTGACCGTCGTCGTGCGCGGCGCTCCCATTCTCAATGACGCTACCATGGAAGACGCCCTCACCCTCGGCCTTGACGCCATTGCCGACCACGTGACCACGACAACCTGCGGCGAGCGTGAACTCGGCGTGAACCTCTCTTTCATCCCTGACGACCTTGCGACGGCCCTCGAAGGATGCAGCCTTGTCATTGCAAAGGGGATGGCAAACTACGAAGCTCTCACCGAATATGACGATTTCCCGCCGACCGCCTTCCTGATGGCTGTCAAGTGCGAGACGATCGCCGGTATGGTCGGCGTCCCGAAGGGATCGAAGGTGGCGCTGCTCAGGGACTGATCCCGTCCTTCTCCCGGATCATCCCTTCCATGCACCTCCTGATGAGGTCTTCTGTCTTCGGATTGCCCGGACGCCTGGCCATGGCACGTTTGCAGAATGCGGCGGCCTCTTTGTAGTGGCCAAGTGTGATGAGGCGTTCGGCCATCTCGTGGATGAGGTCGACGTTGGTCGGGTCGAGGCGGCAGCCGCGGGCCAGATATTCGATCGCCTCCCTGTCGCTCCCGGCTGTTTTTGCAAGGTAATACATCAGTTGAGGCTGGTTCGGCTTTTTTCTCAGGGCCTGCCGGAAGGCCTCCCGGGCTTCTTCTTTCCTGCCGAGGTGGTAGAGCGCCGCCCCGTGGCCGAACCAGGCCTCGCCGTCGTACCTGTTGAGAGTGAGGGCTGCAAGGAAGGCCTCGTCGGCGGGCCCGGGCATGTCGAGTTTGAGAAGCGAACTCCCCAGGAGAACAAGAGCCTTCAGGTTTTCGGGCTCACGGGTGGCGGCCATAAGGAAGTGCTGGTATGCCTCCCTGTACTGACCTGTCGCCATCAGCACCTCCCCTTTGCCGATCAGGAAGTCAGGGTGGTCGGGCACCACCTTGAGTGCACGCTCGAAAAAAGAGAGCGCTTCCTCGTATTCGTGCATGGAAAGGTGTGTGATGCCTTCGTTGTACCATCCGAGAGCATATCTCTTCTGTCTGGGTATATCCTGCATGGCGATCACGGGCGGTGCGACGAATGATCAAATACTATTTATTGTATTTATTTGTTTTCCTGGGTCCTCGGGGACAATAATACTGAATTCATAATATAATCATATATTTTTGTAATGTGTGAGAAAATAGTGGTTATTTGTTGGTAGATCTCTCCCGCCTTTCTCGTCCCTGCCTCTCTCTGGCGAGGGCGTCCATAAAAGAGGTGATGACCTGGCATGGAAGAATATTTTTTGCCAGAAAAAAAGCCTTTAATGGAACATTCGGCACGATCAAAACTCTGTATATCTCCAGACAGGTTTATATGCGGCCTCTCCGTATTCTTCGTATGGATCCTGTGCTGGGCATCTCCCTTGGCTGGGTTCTGATCGTGCTCGGGGCCCTCCTGCTCGTTATCGAAGCCACGAATCCCGGCTTCTTCGTCGCCGTCCCCGGGACCGTGATGATCATCCTGGGTGTTCTCTTTGTGCTGGGCGTCGATGTCTTCGGGTCGACCCTCGGCGTCGTCGTCGGGGTGGTGACGGCCCTTGCAGCGGCCGCGGTCACTGTCTGGCTCTACTCCCGGATCACTCCCCAGGAAAAGCCGACGACGATCAGCCGCGACTCCGTCGTCGGCCAGGAGGGGCATGTTGTCAGGGACGTGGACCCTGACTCCATCGCGGGGAAGGTCAGGATCGGTGGCGTCGAGTGGAGCGCCAGCTCGGCCTCCGCCCCTCTCAGGGTGGGGACGAGGGTTGTCGTCGTCCGTTCAGAGGGCGTGCATGTCGTTGTCGATGAGGTGAAATGAATGGTAGTTGAAGAAATACTCAACAATCTGGTCACGATCTTCCTGATCCTCGTGGTCATCTATATCATGTCACGGGGGGTTGTGATCATCCAGCCCTATGAACAGGGGCTGCAGATCAGGCTTGGAAAGTATATCGGGAGGCTCAACCCGGGTTTCCGGTGGGTCGTCCCCCTGATCACGTTCGTCCAGAAGATCGACCTCCGCACTCAGGTGATGGATGTCCCGTCGCAGGAGGTGATCACCAAGGACAACTCCCCGACCAATGTCGACGCCATCGTGTACACCCGTGTGGTGGACCCGGAGAAGGCCTTCTTCGAGGTCGCGAACTACCGGATGGCGACGGTCGCCCTTGCCCAGACAAGCCTTCGCGGCATCATCGGCGATATGGAGCTTGACGAGGTGCTTTACAACCGCGACCTGATCAACACGAAGCTGCGTGACATCCTGGATCGGGAGACCGACCAGTGGGGCGTGAAGGTTGAGCGCGTGGAGATCAAGGAGGTCGACCCTGTCGGTGCCGTGAAGCAGGCGATGACCGAGCAGACGGCTGCGGAGAGGGAAAGGCGTGCGGCAATCCTCCGTGCCGAGGGTGACAAGCGCTCGGCGATTCTCCGCGCCGAGGGTGAGAGGCAGTCCGTGATCCTCCAGGCCGAGGGCGAGCGGCAGAGCAAGGTCCTCCGTGCCGAGGGTGAACGGCTCTCCCGGATCCTCCAGGCGCAGGGCGAGGCCCAGGGGCTGCGCATCCTTTCCCTTGGCTCCCGGCCGCTGGACAAGAAGACGATCACCGTTCTCTCCCTCGACGCCCTGAAGCAGATGGCAGACGGGCAGGCGACGAAGATCATCTTCCCCTTCGAAGTGTCGAGCCTGATCAAGCAGAGCGCGCGCTTCCTCGGGGCGACCGACGAGATGCCCGAGGTCGAGGGCGTTACAGAGGCAGGGGAGATCGACGCCTCGATCCTCGGCGAGGTGCCGAAGCCCGAAGAGATTGCAAAACTCCTCGAACGTCTCGAAGAGAAACTGGAAACCGAAGGGGAGTCGATCGAGGAATTGAAGATCGGGAAGAAAGAGTCAATCTAATCTTTTTTTTGTCCCGGAATATTTCCGGGACCTATTCCCATTTCTCCTCTCTTCTCAAGCAACTCGAAAAAGAGGTGGAGTGCGGCGAGACGATCGAGGAGTCGAAGACCGGGTCTGTCTCCGGGGCCCCGTAATTTTTTTCGGCACGGAAAAATATCTTTTTTCCCGGTTCAGGTAAATTCTCTGCCTCTTACCGGATCTTTCTGAAGTGATACCACTCTTTGATGTGTTCGTTGAAGTATGTCCCGTGGGAGGAGGCCGCCATCAATTCCCGATAGACCGACGCAGGGACGTCCGAATACTGGTAGAGAGAACCGTTCGTGAACTCGATCTCCAGGGTGCCGGAGAGAGCACTGTATCCGACCGATTGGATGGTGCCGGAGGTGACCGCTTGCCGCAACATGGATCTGCCTCTAGCGTGTCTGTTGATATACTGTTCTATTCGAGGTATCGAGCCTCATCAAGCAGAGCGCACTCTTGCTGGGGGGGCACGCGACGAGACACTGGAGGTCGAGGATGTCACGGAGGCCGGGAAAAAAGAGGCACTCTAATCTTTTTTTGGGCGAATATCTGTTCCGGGTCCCGGTCAGGTCTCCTTCGCCGTCAAGCCCCTCTCCATCCAAGAAACCGATACAGAAGCGTCGCAAGACCGACATTCACTGCCATCACGCAGGCATAGACCACGCCGTTGGAGAGAGGGGTGTGCCAGTAGATGGCCGGCACCATCGAGAGGCCGGAAGAGACGAGGAGAAACGGGAAGAAGATCCCGACAACCGAAACCAGGATGTCGCAGACGAGAACGCGTCTGAAGCCGGGCGTCTCGCCTGACCGACCGGAGACGACGAAGGGCGGGACGAGCACCGCCACGGGCACCCCGAATGCCAGTGCCCCGATAAGAAGCGTTGGGGCGTCGGTCTGCATGAGCAGGGCAAAACCGAGCACGGCGAGGAGGATGAGTATCCCGAGGTGGTGAAGGCGATCGCCTGTCTTCGCGAGAATTGTATAGAAACAACCGAGCAGCACGAGCCCTATGAGGCAGGCGACGACCTCGAAGAGTATCACGAGGAAGAGAAAGCCTTCGACGACATCCATTCAGGGTCCTCGTGCAGATGATTGGTGGGCTCCCCCTTGTATCTTTGTATTCGCCCTTCCCTCTCAAGGGGTGGGCTTCGTGCCTGTTTTGAAAAAAAGGACTCTGTTGAATCGCTCATGAAACGAAGTTACAAGCGGTTCTTTGAAAACCCCCTCAGTGGTTTTCATGGCCCGGGCAGAAGGTAGAGGGAAGGCGGCGGATCTGTGCTCCCTCCCCGGGAGATATTATACCTCCGACTTCAAATCCTCTGTACGGTGAACGATGAAAGGTAGTGTCTATCTCTTCGCATGTCCTGCTTTTGCCGACTGGGAACCGCCGCTTGCGGTCTCCATGATCTCTGATACGAACAAAACATTCCCGAAAAAAAGAAGTTACAGGGTGATCGCCTTCGGGCTTTCGAAAGGGCCGGTCACGTCGCTCGGCGGGATCACGGTCCTCCCGGACGTCGATGTCGGCGGAGTCGACCTTGCGGATGCGGCGATGGTGATCCTGCCAGGGTCGTCATACTACGAAAACCACGACCCAGTTGAACTGGTCCCCCTGATCCGGGAGTGCGTGCGGCAAAAAATCACCGTAGCGGCGATCTGCGGGGGGACGCTCTTCCTCGCACGGCACGGTTTTCTGGACGACGTCCGCCACACCAGTTGCGGTCCAGAGTGGCTGAAGGAGCACGCCCCCGACTATCGCGGGGAGACGCAGTACGTCCATGTGCCGAGCGTCGCCGACGGTGGCATCATCACGGCAAACCCCTTTGGGTTCGTGGAGTTTGCCGCCGAGATCATACGGACGCTGGACGTGTTCCTCCCCGGATTTCTCGAATTCTGGGTGCGCACCATCAAGACCGGCTACCTGAATGTCGATTCGGCCGACCCGACGGCGGGAAAGATGAAAGAGTGAGGGTCGGCGACGATCCCGAGCGCACGCCTGAGCGTGGACGCGATCACTCCGTTGAAGAGGTTGCGGTAGTTTCTGTGCTGCTCGGTCATGCCTTCACGCCTTCGGTTCCTGAAAGTGACTCCAGTGATCATATCGTTCCTAATTGCTGAAGAAAGGGTGAGATTTTTGCATCAATGAATCGATTCCAGAACAAAAGAAAATACTGAAGGAAGGGAAAAATCAGTCATCGAAATAGTCTTCATCGTCGATTATTGCGTCCTTTACCCATCTGTTTGCCTCATCTGCTAATTCATGATAAAATCTCCCTGTAGCAGATCCAGCAGGGAATTTATGTGCACAGTCATCAGCACCATCCCTTATTTTAAGATCAAGCGGGAATGGCTCACCCACTGTTCCCGTTCTTGCAGAACATCGTGCAATTCTATGGAGGGTTTCTTTTACTTTATTATGACAGGGGATATCGATCTTCGATGATGATTCCAGAATTTTATTAACAAAATCTGAATTGGAAAGAAGGAATTCTGGGGGCGCATGCTGGATCAGGGCACAGACTGTCAGAATTTTTCTTTGACTGCCAGAATCAACCCACTCTGATAGAGACTGTAAGGATCCGGCAGAATAATTATTTGAGATCAGTTTGAATAAGCACCCGTACCTCCATTTATAATTGGCATTATCTGCTTCATCACGAACCTTTTTCAGCAATTTTTGGTACTCGGGGCGTCTGTAGAAGGGTTCCAGCCAATCCGAATGTATAATGAAAGGAATTGGCTCAAAACTGTTCCAAGATCTTTCACGGATCTCCTCCCCATATTTTATCCTTTCAAAAAATAGAGAAATTATTGCATCTGGATCCTTTTCACCAGCATACTTGAAAAAATTGCAGACATAAAATCCTCTTCCATTTGGAAGTTCCTCTAAAGATGGCAGAGGTTTCAATTTCATAATCATCTTTTTAATTTCTGATTTTGTTAGTTTAAGTGCGGGTTTATTTGTTGTGGAAAAAAATAATTTAAAAAGTTCATCTGCAAACGAAATATTCTCGCCGATGTCCAAGTTTAACGCAATTTTTTTTATTTTTCGATTTTCCGACCGTGGAAATTCTGCAAGGGCAGCAATTGCAGATTTTCTGATATAATCGTCTGAACATTTCAATAATCTTTCGACAGTCTGTAATTCACTTTTTTCAATCCTACCCTGCCACCACCCGTTTGAATATCCAAATGCAATCGATCTACAAATTGAAATTTGCCGGGAGTGGAGTCCCTCTTTGATAAGGCGTTTTGCAATGCTCTTGTTCGATTCAATAATCCCCGCTATAATTGATCCATAATGCTGACATAAGGATGAGGATTGATCTGAGATTATGTTTAAACAAATTTTTTCAGAATATTTTGGATCCATCTTTCCGAGGAAATAAAAAAATCGCCCTGAATTATAGGAAATTCTTTCGATATCGAAGTTGTGAATTATATCATTGAGCCTCGAATATGCAGCATCTGGGGATTTTTGTTTGGAAATGAATTTTTTAACTGTATTCTGGATATTGTGGTCGATTGCTTCTGTTGTCTTCTTATAATCTCCTCCCTCTCTTTCATCAAATGAATATCGCATTGCTCTGACCAAGCGTACATCAAACGTTTCTCTGATTTTTTTAATTGTGTTTTTAGCTTTTTTCAGATTTTCCTCATCTCTCCCGAACCTTGCATACCAATGTAAATTCTGACGGATCTCTATCCTTACAACAGGATCTCGGATTTCCGAGGTAATTTTTTCAAAAATATTGAGTATTTCTTTTTCTTCGGCATACCATTTCACATATTCCTCCTCTGATATTTTCCTTCCAAATAACGGTCTAGGGGGACGAAGCGCATCCATAAGACTTTTTATCGCTCGTAGTCTCACTCTGGTTGACTCTATTGCAAATGATGTGGATATTAAATCTAATGCTTTCCTTCGGATTTTTAGTGTTTTATGATTACTGATTGCAAATGATGTGAATTCGAACTTAGATCCCGTAAATCGAGAGTCTTCTCCGTCTTTTTTGAGAATTGGATCGATTATATCAAGGGGTGAATGGAGATGGTTATGAGATGAAGGGTCTCGCAGCCATTTCTCTACGGCATCTAAAAGAATCGATTGGATAACTGTGGGTTTATGGAGACGATACTGTGCGAGATCCTGAAGAATGCTTATAGGAGGGCTTGTATCAGAGTTAAGATCTCCTTCATGATCTTTGCCCAAGTCCCATAAGATGTCGCAGCATTGGGGAAGATATTGTATGTTATACGATATTTTTTTGAGGATCCCTGGAATGTCAGATATTATATCTTCATGTGTAAATACGTAAAGTCCAGATATACCCTCATCTTCAGAAGAGTGGTGTGTTAATGCAAACTCAATGATCTCAAACGATTTTGAGGGTTGAAGATATGCAATTTTTTCTATGATCGTTAAAATCTTATGCCGATCTAGATTTGAACCTTGTTTATAGTGATTGAAAATTTTCTCCCAGATATGATTCATTACATCAATTTTGGTTCCATTACTTTGAACCCGCCAATCTAATTCCGCAATATTTGAAATTATTTGGGCGGGAAACGTATCATAAAATGCATCAAATACCTTATCGGCATATCCTGTAAGGCGATCCTGCGTTACGCAAACTTCAGACAAAATGTAATCAGAGAATACATCTGGAGTAATTCTTAATCCTGCTCGCCCTTTTTTGAGAAGAACACCTGCTGACTCTAATTCAGAAATAATCAAGTTCAATTCATATTTTTCTATGCCAATAAACTCTGATATCTTATCCAATGTTGTGTCGTTAAGATCCACTGGTTGAAGTGCAGAAAATAACCTGAGAACATGTTTTACATCGGATCTATCGAATTCATCAGTCAAATTGCCTATTAAAATATCTGAGAATTTTTCAAGAACAATGGTTTGGAAATCCTTATCCTTCGATAGTAAATGAGGGAGAATTGAATTATCATTCACCAATCTTGCCCCAATAACCAGGACTAAAGGTGAATCACGGGCCACATTAACCAAAGCGTCTCTAAAATTTTTATGATCATCATCCAATATGGAGTCTGCAAGAGCCTCCATGTCTTCACGCTTTAAATCTGTGATTTCGGGCAATATTTCTATATCCCCGGGTTCAAATCCATTCTGAAGAGATTGGGCTTTTAATGAATTCAAACCATAATTTCTAAGAGAGAAGATTAGTTGAATCGAATCAGGAGAGTCTATTGCAATTTGAAAAAGCATCCTCAGATCATTTTGGCGATGTGCATCATCGATGATGATAATATTCTTTCTTTTCAATGGGATTTGCCGGTACAAATCTTCGAATATTTGTGCATTTTCACGAAGAAACCATACTTTATATTGGTGCTCACTGACGATTTTATTCTGCAATTCATAAAGCAACTTACTCTTTCCGATACCCCCTCGACCATGAATCATCAGTATTTTTTTTGTTGATCCAATGAATTCGCAAGCCTTTTGAAAAATTTCAGTTCGACCAAGAAACTGATGACAATGATTGAATATTTTTTGCTTGGATAAATAGGGCTTGAAAAATTGATCTCCAGTCAAGATTTGGCGATTGTGTATTCCAACTTCTCCATACTCAGATTCATAATTGTATATCGCAATTGCGATTTTTCTTCCTAACTCCTCTGGTCTTTGAAATGTTACTCTTGTTATTTCAGAATCCAACCGTTTCTTAAAATATTCAAGTTTTTCTTTTTTCTCGGATTCTTCATCAGGTATCCAATTGCCTTTATCATCATTTTTTAAAAAGACTAATACTGGCAAATTATGCTTTTTTGCTTCATTATACTCAATTTCGGTAATGGATAGATTTTCTTCGGGATCTTCTGAGCCGTATTTAAATCCCAATATTAGAATGACCAAGTCACATTCCCGCAGGTATGATAAGCAGACGTCTTTTGATGGATGGGGATTCGATGGAAATCTCTCCATTGCAACAGCCTTTGCGGAATCGAGATCATCGATTGTTTCAATTGCTATATCCCGTTCATTTATTAAATCTCTAGATGTTGAACTGATGAATATGGATTTCATATCTTCCTATCGTTTATTCAGTTATTCTGGCAAACATAAGTCTTGTCTTTCTGTCTTTGGTATAAATCTCACAACCGACAAAGCATCCTTTTCAACACATTTCATCCTTAATGAAGCACGAAAATCATTCGTTCTCTCTGCCGCCTCGTCTCCTTCAGGAGACAGATGCCTCCACGCTCACGCCCTTCTCTCCGTCCTCCTCCTCTCTCTCACCCCCCGATACGCCCCCTCGATCCCGAAGGCCGCAACGAGGAGGAGGGCGGGGACGACCAGGCGCCCGGGGGACGAAAGGCCGATCTCCACCAGGAGGATGCCGAGCGCTGCGGCACAGAGAACGCACCCGAGAAGGGCGATGCCGCGGCTGCTCCTCGCCCGGTCGGAAAGCCGGTAGCACGCAACGTTCACCGCAAGGAAGATGAAGAGGAACCCCGCGCTGCCGGCGACCGAGATCGAGGAGAGGTCCAGGAAGCTGGCGGCGAGGAGGGCGAGCGCCGAGGTGATGAAGAGCCCTTCGACGGGCCGGTCCCAGACCCGCCGCTCCAGGTCTTCAGGGAGTTCGCCGTCCTTCGCGAGGGTGTAACTCACCCGCGCCGTGCCGTACAGGGTGGCGTTGATCGCCGACGCCGTCGAGAGGAGGGCGGCGACAGTGATGAGCAGGAACCCGACGGCACCCAGGACCGGCCGCGCCGCCGCCGCGAGGGCATAGTCCTGCGCCGCGGCGATTTCGGAAGAGGAGAGCGTGCCGACGGCGACCGCCGAAACCGCGATGTAGAGGACCATGACCAGGACCACCGAGATGCCGTAGGCCCGCGGCAGGGTTCGCTCAGGATCCCGCGTGTCCTTCGCCGTGTTTGCGATCAGTTCGAAGCCCTCGTAGGCGACGAAGATGATCATCCCGCCGGCGACCAGGCCGAGAGGAGACGCCCATGTCGAGGGTGCGAGCCTGGAGGGGTCGATCGCAGTAAGCCCGGCCAGTACGAAGAGGGCGAGGATCGCCAGTTTGAAGGCGACGATCCACTCCTCGGCCTCGCCGACGATGTTTGCGCCCAGAGCGTTTATCCCGGTAAAGAGGAGGATGACGGCGATGATCAGCGCGTGCTTTCCGACGGCGCTCCACCCTGCGGGGAGGTACGACGCCCCGTAACTCCCGAAGGCGTAGGCGTAGAGCGCGATCATCACGATATAACTCTCCCAGAGCAGGACGTTCAGTCCGCCCGAGAGGAGACCTCCTCCGAAGGCTTCGTCCAGGAACCTGGTGGTTCCGCCCGCACTCGGGAACGCCACCGAGAGACGGGCGTACGAGTACGAGGTGACGAGAGCGACGATCCCCGCCAGGAGAAACGCGACCGGTGTCCCTCCCTTCCCCAGGTCCGCGGCAAGCCCGAGAACGGCGAAGATGCCCCCACCGACCATCCCGCCGATCCCGATGGCGACGACCTGGAGGAGGCCGAGACTCCGGTTCGCCGTTATCCCCCCTCCTTCCCGATGAACTCCCTGATCTCGGCGGCCGCACGCTCTCCTTCGGGCGTGTCCTCGATGACGAAAAAGAGCGTCCCGGCAAGGAGGGCCGCGCCCCCGGCCGCCAGGATCGAGAGGGGAAGGGTGACGAGCATGAGGATGCAGGAACCCGCGCCGACCAGGGGGAGGAGAGGGCCGAACGGAACCTTGAAGTAGGTCCGGTCGCCCGGGACAGTCCTGTGCCCGAGGGTGAGGACGACGGCGCTGATGTTGACGAGGGCCATCGAGACGAGGGCGACGGTGTTGGTGAGGTCGACGATCACTCCCAGGTCTCCGAGGAGGATCAGCCCGGCCGCAACGCCTGCCGAAAGAAGCACGGCATTCGCCGGCTTTTCGCCCCGGAGGACGGCAAAACGTCCGGGGATCTGTTTTTCGGCCGCCATCGTGAGGATCACCCTGGACCCGCCGATGATATTGGCGTTCGCCGCCGAGAGCGTGGAAAATATCGCCCCGAGAGCGATGATCGTCCCTCCCCATCCGCCGAAGAAGACGATCGCGGCATCGAAGAGGCTGCTCTCCCCGTAGGCTGGGAGGCGGGCGGCCAGGAGGGCGACTTCGACGCCGCAGTAGATCACGGCGACGATCCCGATCGAGGCGAGGGTGGCGAGGGGAACGACCCGCGCCGAACTCTTGATCTCGCCTCCCATCATCGCCACGACCTGAAAGCCGAGATAGGCGAAGAAGACCATCGCAACACCGTCGAACATCGCACCGGTCCCGTGGGGGAAGAAGGGTGTGAGGTCTGCAGGCGTGAGATATGTCGCGCCGACGACCGCCACCAGGGTAAGGATGGCGATCTTCACTGCGACGAGGGCCACCTCGGCCCGTCCGGCCTCGGCGGTGCTCCTCAGGTTGAGGACAGTGAGCAGGGCGAGGCCGGCAAGGGCGGCGATCCTGGGGTCGAAGGCAGTGCCGAGAAGGCGGTTTGCATAGATGCCGAGGCCGAGAAGGACGAAGGCCGAGGCGATGGTGACGCTGATATACATCCCCCACCCGGCAAGAAAACCGGGATACGGCCCGAGCATCCGGTGGGCATAGAGATATCCGCCGCCGTCGCCCGGGCAGATGCTCGCAAGGACGGCATAGGACAGACCGGTGAAGGCGACGAGGATACCGCAGAGGAGATATGACAGAATGGCTGCGGGGCCGGCCGTCTGTATCATGAGGCCGGAGAGCACGAAAACTCCTGCTCCGACCATGTTTCCGACTGCGAAGGCGACCGCGGTGCCTGCGCTGAGCCCACCACTACGGGTGTAACCGTCGTCCATCAGGTTACAGCCATGTCCTTCCGGTAAAAAAAAGGGATCCTCAGATATGGAGGAGATAGGGCAACGCGATCAGCCCGAGCATCATCGAGAGGAGGACCCAGGAGACGAAGGTGACGATCGCCTGCCCGTACCGGCCCCATCCCCGCGGTTCGAGGACGCGGTCGACTCCCTCCTTGAGGATGTAGCCGCCGTCGAGGGGCACCATCGGGATGGCATTGAAGATCCCGACGTTGATGTTGATCCATGCCGACCAGAAGAGGAAGTGGACGACCCCCCAGAAGAAGGGGAAGGGCTCCTCATAGTAGGCGGCGGCCGGGGTCTCGAAGGCGAGCACCTTCAACTGCTGGCCGCCCACAGACATGTCGAAGGGGATGGTGACGAAGCGCAGCCAGCCGATCGGCGAGAACATCTGCCCGACCATGCCCTGCACGCTCGCGGCGTCGTAGTAGTAGATCCCCATGTAGCCCGAACTTCTCGGCCCCACCTGTGCGGTGATCGCCTCGGGCCATGCCGTCAGGTTGAGGGTGCGGTCTGTCAGGACGCCGTCCTTCTCGACGGTGAGACTGAGGCTGTCGCCGGGACTCGTCGCGTTGAGGGCCGCCGTCACCTCGTCCCGCGTCGCGACCGGGACGCCGTTCACCTCTGTTATGACGCTCGGCGTCGGCAGGCCCGCGTCATATGCCGGACCTCCTTCGTAGACCCCGTAGACCGCCGGGGTATTGAGGGGCGTCGCCATCCCCACGACCAGGATAAAGAGCACGAAACATATGCCGCCGATGACGATGTTGTTCGTGATCCCTGCGCCAAGCATCCTGGCCTTCGGCCAGCCGCGGACCCGTTCCGCGTCCTCCTCGTCGGGTTCGACGAAGGCCCCGATCGGGATGACTGCATAGAGGAGGCCGGCGCTCTTCACTTTTATGTCCTCGATCCTGCAGAGGATGCCGTGGCCTGCCTCGTGGATCACGAGGGTGAGGAAGAAGGCGAACCAGACCGCGAGGGTCGAGGGGACGTACTCGTTGATCCCCGGGAGGAGGAGGATATTCTGGGGCTTGTAGATCCCGGTCGGCTCGGGCTGGGTGACGAGAGTGACGTTGAAGGCGAAGACAAGCATCAGGGTCATCAGCACGGCCGAGATAATCACCATGACGACCCCGACCGTCCCGTAGACGCGAAGGAGCCGTGAGTACGGCCTGAACCAGTCGAAGACCCCGACGTTTTCCGTCTTGATCATCATGATCGGGCCGTAAAACCCGATATGATCGGCAAACTTCCCGGTCGCCTTCACGTATGCGGCTGCCAGGATGTAGATGCCGAGAAGAAGTATGAGGATCGTTACCCAGTCCATCTGAGAATAGTGGTGGTTGCCGCACCCAGATAAGGGTTCTCGCCCGGGGAGGCGGCACCGTCGCTCTCCGCGGTTTTATTCAGATATTGTGCGGTAATCCCGGTCATCTGGATGCAATCGAAATGTAATATATAAATCGACAGAAATTTCGGTGTCGTCCTGCCCAAAAAGTATTATATCAACGCTTTTTTCGGCAGGATCAGAATTCGCCAAGCGTCGCCTGGCGCCGCCTGTCCATCAGTCGCGCCACCGTCTCCCAGCTCTGCCTGGCACAGGCGGGCGGCATGCCGTTGCCGGCGATATAGTCCTTCAGGTACGTGATGGTGGTCTGGTCGGAGGGATAACCGCTCCCGATCTCCCCCGCTTCGGCGTGCAGCGCCTCGATCGCGCGGTCACGCGTCACCTTTGCGACGATGGAGGCGGCAGAGACGACAGGGAAGAGGGCGTCGCCGTGGTTGCGGGAGACGACCGTACAGGCCTCTTCGAGGAGGGTGGCGACCGTCGAGCCGTACCTCTCCTCGTTCACGTCGCAGGCGTCGACATAGGCGGTCAGGGGAAGGGGTGCGAGGGTGCGGATGGCGTCGGCGTGTCCCCTCGCGACAAGAGTGTTCATCGTCATCTCCTGCCGCAGGCGGTCGATTTCGGCCGCCGGTATCTCGACCACCCCCCAGGGAAAGGAGCCCGTGATCTCGGCATAGAGCCTCTCTCTCTGCCGCGGGGTGAGGGCCTTCGAGTCCCGCACGCCAGCCGGCAGGTCTGTTTCTTTCTCGCACCCGACCGCCCCGACCACCATCGGGCCGAGGACCGCGCCTTTCCCGGCCTCGTCGACGCCGCATATCATGGGAAGAGGGTACGATGCACAAGATATTTCAAGACAGGGGCGGCAAACTGGTGTAGATGTATCTCATCATCGTGGGCCTCGGGGGAATTGGACGGAACCTGACGGCGATATCCGCAGAACACGGCGATTCTGTCGTCGTCATCGACCAGGACGAGTCGAAGTGCAACGATATCCTCGACCACTATGATGTGCTTGCGATCACCGGCGACTCCACAGACAGTTCTGTTCTGGACGATGCCGGGATCGACCGGGCGCAGAGCCTTGTCGCCACCACGAGCGACGATGCCGTCAACCTGATGACCTGCTGGCTGGCAAAACGCTACAATGTCCCCAACGTCGTCTCCATCGTGAACCAGAAGGAACACTCTGCCCTCTTCAAGGAGGTCGGCGTGAAGATCAGCGAGAACCCTGACGAACTCGTGGCGAACCGCCTGTATTACTGGGCCGAGAACCCGAACATGCAGCAGCTTGCCTCCATCCCTGGCGGGACCATCTTCGAGATCGTCGCCGAGGACGGTGCGCCGATCATCGACCACGAGATCAAGGAACTCGAAGTGAAGAACTTCGTCTTCATCGCCATCCGCCGGGCTGGCGGCGAACTGATCATCCCGAGCGGGCAGGTGAAGATCCGGCCGGGCGACAATATCACCGTCTTTACCAAGAAGGAAGCCGAGTCAGAGTGCCTCGCCATCCTCAACAGGCAGCTGAAAAAGGCCGGGGAATAAAAAAAGTATGCGGCAGGCCCGTCAGGACCTGGCCTCTTTTTAACCTTTATTCAGATGAGGGCGTGCGTCAGGCCCTTGAGTTCAAGGAGCATCTTCGGGTTTCTCTTGATGATCTCGGTGAGGAGGGCCATCACGGTAAACTCGCTGAAGTTGATGCCCTCGATGGACCGGGCAAGGGTGTTCATCTTCTCGTCGGAGAGGGTGACGAAGTACTCCTTCACCTTATAGTTCCGCTCGAGGGTCTTGCCCATCTTCGCCTGCCGCCACCCGGCGTCGTAGGGCATCAGGGCCTCCTTCGAGGTGTCGCCCTGTGCGATTGCCTTCGCCGCCACCTCGGCGGCGAGTCTGCCGGTGATCATGGCGTTGCCGATGCCGCCGCCGGTGATGGGGTCGACGACGCGTGCGGCATCGCCCACGACCATCAGGCCGTCTGCAACCGTGCAGGGGAGGGGCCTCGATACCGGGTCGCCGCCGAAGATGCACTCGATGATCTTGCCGTTCGGGAAGTGCTCGCGCATGAACCGATCGAGGTAGTCCCGCGCCCGCATTTCGGGCTTGTTCTTCGACGCCGGGATGCCGATGCCGACATTGGCGCTCCTTTCGCCCTTGGCGAAGACCCACAGGTAGCCCTGGGGGGCGACGTCGTTGCCGAGGTAGAAGTCGTTCGAGTTCGGGTCGATATCGATATCGGTAACGAGGTACTGGATGCAGCTCATCA
This sequence comes from Methanofollis sp. UBA420, assembly GCF_002498315.1. NCBI lineage: Archaea > Methanobacteriati > Methanobacteriota > Methanomicrobia > Methanomicrobiales > Methanomicrobiaceae > Methanofollis > Methanofollis sp. UBA420. The sequence continues at coordinate 395,323 of NZ_DAGX01000005.1, read as the reverse complement.
TCTCGGTCAGGGGGATGGTGGTGTCGATGCCGCACCAGCGTGCGAATTTCGCCTCGACGCCGTCGGCGGCGATGGTGACCTTCGCCCTCACATCCTGCCTCTTTCCGCAGCACTCGACGACGGCACCCCGGACGTGGCGCCCTTCCATGATCGGGGCGACGGCGCGGGTCTTCACAAAGACGTCAGACCCCGCTTTCGAGGCCTGCCAGACGAGTTCTCGGTCGAAGATCTTCCTGTCGAGGACATAGCCGACCTCTGCGCCGGCCCTGTTCTCGTCGAGGGCGACGGTCGTGCCGTCGGGGGCCACGATCCGTGCCTTTTTGATATCGGCGGATATCCAGCGGGGGTCGGGCTCGATGAAACTCTTCAGGAGTTCTTTGCCAATCCCTTCGGCACACCGGACAGGTGCTCCGATCGCCGGCCGCTTTTCGATCAGGCAGACCGAGAGACCCAATCTGGCAGCGGTCCATGCAGCAAGAGCCCCTCCGGGCCCGCCGCCGACGACAAGAATGTCGTACTCACTCTTCATCGGTCACCTCCAGAGCTCCGAGCGGGCAGGCCTTCGTGCAGATGCCGCAACAGCGGCAGGTGTCGCCCTCGACTGTCAGGTACGCATCGACGAGTTCGAGAGCCCCTTCAGGGCAGACCGAAACACATGCGCCGCAGTAGCCACATATTTCCCGGTGAATTTGAAGCATTGTACTCAGTATTATACCGCCTTTCCATTAATCTTATCTTCCCTTTTCTGCCGTCGGCCTTTCCGAAAATATGGGTAATTGCAGGGATTACCTCAGGGATATGGACAATCGGCCGGTTCTTTTGCTGTGGTGCCGGGATCCGTATCCCTCCGACGGATTGGTCTGGCGGTGACCCGCGGGGGCCTGCTATCAGGGAGAATGCTGCCGCGAAACCGGTGCTCTTTGTCCTTCTCTCAGACCTGCCTGACCGCGATCTCCCTGCCGCTCGTCCGGGTGTAGCCGGCGATCCTCTCGACAGTATGGGCGACCATGCCGCCCGAGGTCAGGATCAGGGAATCTTCGCCGTTCACGGCGCGTAACAGGCACTTGTCGATGACGCCGTAGGTGAAGTCGAGGTCTATCCCCGCCTCCCGCGCCACCTTCTTTGCCCTCGTCCCCATGGCGCCGACCCACACCGGTGCGCTCCCCGCGAGGAAGTGCGTGAGTGCGGTGGTGCCGTCAGGGCCAGCGACGTCCCTGAGATAGATGATGCCGTGGCCGTCGCGGCTCACGCCGCCGCGGAGACGGCACTCGATGAGGTCGGTGAAGGCGAGTGCGCTCTTCGGCGGTGCGGCGTCGGCCAGCACGCGCCGGCCCCTCAGTTCCCGGAAGAGGTCCAGCACGGTCGGGGGTTTGAGGCGCGCCCGGGCGAGGGCGTCGTCGTCGGCAAAGATCTCCTCCGGCGCCCCCATCCTGAGCACCGACCCGTCCTCCATGAGCACGACCTCGTCGGCCCAGCGGTAGGCGAGTTCGACGTCGTGCGTCGAGAGGAGAATCGTCCTGCCGCCATGGTTCATCTCGTCGAGGAGGTCCATCACCTCCTCGGAGGTCGCGGGGTCGAGGGAACTTGTTGGTTCGTCGAAGACGAGCACCTCAGGGTCCATTGCGAGCACTCCCGCAATGGCGACTCTCTTCTTCTCCCCGCCTGAGAGGTGGTGGGGCGGGCGTTTCTCGTAGCCAGAGAGGCCGACATAGTGGAGGGCGTCGCCGACGACTTTTTTCACCGTCTCCTGCGGCATGCCGAGGTTCGCCGGCCCGAAGGCGACATCCTGCCAGACTGTCGGGGCAAAGATCTGGGCGTCGGAGTTCTGGAAGACAAGGCCGACCGACCTCCGTACCTCGCGGAGGGAGCGGGCGTCGTACGCCACAGGTCTGCCGCCGACGAGGACCCTTCCTTTCGTCGGTCGCAACATCCCGTTGCACATCAAGAGGAGGGTCGTCTTTCCCGCGCCATTCGGACCGACAAGGGCGACCTTGCTCCCTCTGCTGACGGTGATGTCGATCCCCTTCAGGGACTCGGGGCGGTCGGGGTAGGCAAAGTGCACGTCCTGGAATTCGATTGCTGCTGTCATGGTCATTCTCAGAAGATCTGTATCCCGCCGGTCAGGAGGGCGAGCGCACCACATAGGATGAGGTAGGCGACGACGGCCGCGGCACCCCCGCGGGAGAGCGTCGTCTCTCCGCCGCAGGCCGGGAATATGCCGTCATAGCACCGGGCGTCCATGGCGAGGATGAGTTCCTCGCCTTTCTCCCATGCCCGTACAAAGAGTGTCCCCGCGAGCATCGAGAAGGACCGCACCGAGTTCCCGAACCCGGCATAACCCTGCCTGATCTCCTGCGCATTCCGGGTGGCCACCGCCTCGCCGATGAGGACGAAGATGAAGTGGTAGATGAGCATGGCAAGGTCGACGAACTCAGGCGGCAGCCTGAGGGAGCGCATTACCGTGAAGATCTCGACCATGGGCGTGGTGAGAGCGATAAAGAAGAGGGCGCACATCCCGGCGAAGGTCCGGGCGAGGACAAGGGCGGCCTGGTTGGCGCTCCCTGTCGTGACAGCGAGGGTGATGCCGCCGATCGGCATGCTCCAGACGGTCTCACCGCCGCCGGAGAGGAAGAGGATCACGCCGCCGGAGAGGACGGCGAAGGAGAGGGGGATGGTGAGGAGTGCGGCGTAGAAGCGCGCCGGGATGCGTGCGATCCCGACGGTGATCGCCGCCATGGACGCGGCGATGAAGGCCGGGGCGATCGGGCCTGCGGAGATGAGGGCGGCGGCGATCGCCCCGCCGCCGAGGAGGAGTTTTGCCCGCGTGTCGGTCTCCCGCAACGCGCTCTGCTGGGCATAATCGTCCAGTATATTCTCCATCATCCTCTGCAGCCCTCACCTGTACCCGGAAAATTGGGGTGTTTCAGGTAGTGATCTGTCGTCCGCGGTAATAATACCCGAAGAAAAACCCGATCACGAGAGCTCCGATCGCTGCCTGAAGCGAGAAGAAGAGGGACTCGATCTCGCCGCTTGGCGGTTCGTAGACCGGTGTCGTCCAGGGTTCGTACTCCGAGCCCGTCATCTCCTTGATGACGTCCTCGGCCTGGTCGTCGGCCCCGGCCCATTCGTGGTCGCCGGTGGAGAGGACGACGAGGATGGACGCGGCAAAGACAAGGACGATCGCGAGGACGGCGATTTCCATGGCATACTTCATGCCCCGACCCCCCTGAGGCGGTCGACCGCCGCATCGGTGAGCACACCGAGCTTCACCAGGATCTCGGCACGGACGTCGATGATGTACTTGAAGGTCAGGGCGATGACTGCGCCCTCGATGATGGAGAGGGGCAACTGCGTGACCGCGAAGACGGCGGCAAAGGCGGCGAAGGAGGTGGCGAAACCGCCGACTTCGGCCGGGAAGGCGAGGGCGAGCTGGACCGAGGTCACCACGTAGGTGAAGAGGTCGGCGAGGGCGGCGGCGAAGAAGACCGTCAGGTAGGTGTTGAGCCCTGTCTTCTGGCCTCCCTTATAGATCGCCCAGGCGAGGATGGGCCCTGCGATCCCCATGGAGAAGACGTTCGCGCCGAGGGTGGAGAGGCCGCCATGGGCGAGGAAGATCGCCTGGTACAGGAGGACGATCAGGCCGAGGATGGAGGTGATGCAGGGGCCGAAGAGGATCGCCCCGAGGCCTGTGCCGGTCGGGTGGGAGCAGCTCCCGCTCACCGAAGGGAGTTTGAGGGAGGAGAGGACGAAGACGAACGCCCCCGCGACGGCAAGGAGGGGGAGGGTCTCTCTCTTCTCCCGCATCAGTATTCGCAACTGGTACATCCCGTAGATGATGAACGGCGCCGAGACCAGGAACCAGAAGAGGCACCAGGCCGGTGGGAGGAATCCTTCCATGATGTGCATGTCATATCACCATATCAAATTAATTTGCATTAATGTAATAATAATTTGGTACGCCCCGGCCGTATTTATCTCTGTCTTTTTTATGGTGCGGTCAGTGTCTCTCTGTCGGAGATGAACCCGGGGGATCTGGAGTCATTCCGGCGGAAAAAAAGGGTGGAGAAGATCTCTCCACGGCTACGCCTGGCAGTGGCCCGTGTGCCGGGAGGGCAGTGGCTGGCGCATCAGGGGAGAGTGAAGGTGCCGTACTTCCCGCCGCCGCCCGGGACCAGGTGCACCCTCCCCTCCCTGAAGGCCTGGACTGCCGCGCCGACCGCGGGGTCGGCCTCCCTGATCTCGGCGACTGGCACCTCGGCGAGGACGGCAATCTCTGTCCCGAATATTTCTATCAGGCGGGAGTATCTCGCCTCCACCTTCTTTGTCGCGGCCGAGGAGACGCCGAGCACGACCCTGATGATCTCGCCGAGGGGGATGATATGGTAGTACGGCGGCCTCTCCGAGGGTGCGCCGCCGCCCAGTTCCCGCGCCCGGTCGGAGACCCCTTTCTTGATCTGGCCGCCGTCCTCCGGGCATGTCCAGCCGAGACGCACGGCCTCCTCCAGGGAGTACGGGGTGTAGCACCGGGTGCAGGCGGTCCTGTTGTACTTCCCCTCCTCAGGGAAAAATCCGGCATTGAGGGTGATCTTCCCCCGGCGCACCGCGTCGAAGGCGGTCGCCGGCGTTACGCGGTCGAGGTCGAGACCGTTGAACTCCCGGCCGAGTTTTGTGGGGTGGGTGGAGTGGGCGTCCGAGTTCGAGAGGAAGGGGACGCCGTCGAGTTCCCGTATCCCGGCGCCGTACGAGGTGTCGGCGGAGAGGCCGAGTTCCAGGAAGTCGATCGTCTCCCCGCCATAGCACGACGCCACCGAGTCGTGTGCCGCATAGAGGGATGTCCAGGGGGTGAAGGCATGGGCCGGCCCGACGAGGCCGCCGAGGTCGTGGGCGGCGGCGGCGATCGCCTCGCCGGTGAGGTGGACATGCGGCCGCCCACCCGTGGCGATGTCCTTGCTATGCGGTGCGAAGATGCCGGCCAGCTCCTCGAAGGCGGAGAAGTCTTTCATGAGGATGAGGTGGTGGACTCTCCCCTTCCCCTCCACCTCTGCTGTCGGGAGGACGGCGATGCCGGTGCCGTTCTCGTGCTCTTCCCATGCCTTCCGCCATGCAGGATGGAGGGCGTCCCCGCTCCCGATGACCCCGATCCCCTTCGTAGCCGCGCCGGCAAGGAGGCTCTCCGGCGTCATCGAGGGTGAGGTCGCCATGGAATAGGGTGAATGAATGTGGAAATCGGCGTAGACTGACATGGTTCTGGCAGATTATTCTGCCGTCTATCGACATTAGTCTATGCCGGAGGTGTGGAGGAGAGAGGGCAGGGGCTCCGGGCATCTGGTCAGGAAGGGGTGTGTCTGACATGAAGGGAGTATAATCGACACTTTTTCCAATCTCTTATATCTTCAGTGGATAGATCTCATCTCATAATTCCGCAAAAAGTACTCCTGATGAGTGGAGAAAATATGTTCCACGAAAAACTCAAACAGCATCTGGTCGATGAAAGGCTTTCCGTCCGCATTATACTGGCGGTCGTCCTCTACTTCGCCTTCTTTTTCACGCTGACAGTTCTCAGTTATTATCTGCTGCCTGAAGAGTTTTTAATGAACAAAAATTCTCTTACGGACTTTGAAACGTCAACCAATCTATTCACATCGACAGTACAGATTTTTTCCTTCAACCTCCTCTCCGTTGTATTTATTGTCATCGGGAACCTGTTTGCATTCTTCAACAGAAACAATGGGTTTATTCCCTGTGGCTATCTTGCCCTCGGACTGCAATTTGCCACCAATGCAATAACCCTCGGCACCTGGTCTTTCACCGTGGCAAGCATTGCACCCGATCTGCCCGGCCGGTTGCTGAGGATGTTCGATCTTGCGCATCGTGGGGGATTATGGGAAATGATGGGGCAGGTACTGGTTATGTGCGCCACCGCCCGCATTGCTATTGTGAAAACAAATGGCAAAGAAGTTATCAATACTCCTATCAAGGAGATTCGTTTAAAAAAATCGGAGATAGCGTGTGCAGTCTCCGGACTGTGTTTGATGTTTGCCGGGGCCTTTGTAGAAAGCAGTTCGATACTATCCCTATGAATCGGCGCACCAGGGTTCCGGAGAGATCCCGCGGGAGTGCGGCGTCGGGTCCCGGGTAAGATTTACAAAGCCTGATTTTCCCGTTCATGGCAAATGAAACATTTGCCTGTTCAGGAAAATGCTCTGCATTTTTCACTTTCTCAAACTCGCTATCGCTCGTCCGTGCAATGAACGCGCCTTAAAAAAAGAGAAAAAAATTATCCGATATAGGTCAGTTTTTCTTCTTCCCGCCCTTTTTCCATCTCTTCGTACTTCGCCAGGATCTTCTCCACCTCGGCGGCATGCTCGGCAAGCCGGGTGGCGTCGACCGTGATCCCGAGGAGACGGCAGAGGACGGCAAGGACGGCGGTTGCGCTCTTCGGGTCGACGACATATCCCGGTGTCTCACCCATCAGGCAGATCCCCTCGATATCCCGCATGGCAGCAAGGCCGAGAAGCAGACCCGAAGCACCGACGATCCCGCCGGGCTCCTCGCCGGTCATGACGCCCCCGGCGACGACGATCCCTGCGGCAAGGCTCTCGTCGTTGGCCGCCCCGAGGACTCTCGACTCCTCGGTGAGGTGGCCGACACCATAGCCGCCGAGGGTGTAGATCCTCTTCACCCCGAGCTCCTCGGCGATGTCGAGGTAGGCCTCGCAGAGGAGGTAGTGCCCCTCGTTCGAGGTGCTCTGGAAGTCACCAATGAGGAAAGCGATCGATTGCCCTTCGTCGTTCTTCCAGAGGTACACCTCGTTGTTCGGGAGGCGGACACGTCCGCCGGGTTCGATGAGCACCTGCGGCGGGAGGAAGATGGAGGTGATGTCGACGATCTTCTCAGCCCCGAGCTCCTGGATCATGTGCTCGACGACGAGTTTGCCGACCTGTCCGATGCCCGGCAGTCCTTCGATGAGGACATCGGCCTTGACCTCGTCTTCTGTTAAAAAGTCAATATTTATGTCATCCATCGTTTTGCCTCTCTCCGGTAGTCACCGTACCGGTCCTGCGGTGAATACCGTGCGGGGTGAGCCGACCGTGTCGGCGACCCGCAGATCGGGCAGGTTAAAAATAGGGTATAGCGGCGGTCATGCTCGCAATACCTGATCCGCCCGCTCATGCACTCTTTGCCTTTTGTTTTCTGACGAACTTGCCGGTGTCGCCCGCCCGCTCCATGACGCCGATCGCGGATCTGGAAGCCTTCTCGATGGCTTTCTCAGCCCGCTTATAGTCCGGGGCGGTGACCTTGACCCGGTAATTCGGCGCACCGAAATAGGTGAGTTCGATATCGACATCGTCGATCTTCGGCTGTGCGCTCCTGAGAGCCCGCCTGATGATGTTCACGCCGTCAGGTTTCGTCGATGAGAGGACAAGGGTGCCGGTGATCGTCACCTTCGGGATCTTCACGTTCTCGTTGGCGACGACCAGCAGAGCGTCGTTGACCTGCTTTGAGAAACCGAATTTTGTGAGGGTCGCTTCGCCGCTTATGACGATATCCTCGAAAGCCGGGTACAGCAGGCCGTAGGAGGAGTAAAAGGCCTCTGTGATCGTATGGAGGTCGGCGCCGGTGTCATTGGCGACAAAACCGATCCACTTCTCGGCCTTCTGCTCGTTCTTCCACTCCTGGATCTTTTCCCGCCTCTGGTGGTCGTTGACGTCCTTGAGGGAGAGATCGATGTGCCCGCGGTCGGCGTCGACATTGAGCACCTTGCAGACGATCTTCTGCCCTTCACGGACAAAGTCGCGGATATGCTTGATCCAGCCGGTGGCGACCTCGGAGATGTGGATGAGCCCTTTCTTGTTCTCGTATTCGTCCAGACGCACAAATGCCACGAAGTCCTTAACGTCCTCTACCGTACAAACGACGAGTTCGCTTTCTTCCGGCCATTCATTCAGTTCATGCATCGGACGGTCTCACTGGAGTTCGGCCTTGATCTCTGCGTTGATCTTTGCCTTCCCGCCGGTCGGCTCGGCGAGCACATGCCCGCAGACTGCACAGTCCACGACCGTGCTGGCCTTCTCGAAGATCACCTGTTCATTTTCGCAGTCCGGGCACTTGACCCTGAGGAATTTGCTTCTGTTTTCACGGTGCTGACGTACCATATCTCTCACTCCACAATTTCGAATTTGCCTGATCTCCAGCCTGCGCGGAGGTGCGCCTTCCCGCACTTCGTGCAGCGGTACCTGACATTGACCTTCTTGGTCGGCTTGTCGCCGCCGGGCACCTTGGAGTACTTGCCCATGTTACCTACTTTACCTCTGCGCGCCTTCTGCCGGTCGATCCAGTGCAGGCCGCTGGTGCGTCCCTTTTTCACCTTTTCAACTTCATGCGTCTCGTGCGATCTGCAGAACGGACAGTAGGCCTTGAATTTTGCTGGCATCTTCATGATATAAGCCCCTCGTGATCTCTTTCGGCCCGGTTACGGGCCGTTTCGGCAGTGCCGGAATACGCTTTTCCCCGCGGGAAATCCCAAACCGGCAAAGATCCGGAAGATTTTTTCCGCGGCCATATTCCGAAACTATTCTCTCGAATACCTGTATTATTTGATAAGCCTTATATTTAAGGCTATGTTGCGTTCGCAGAGGACCTCCGCGTTCCCCTTCGGAAGGGTGACGATGTCCTCCTCCTCGAGGGCGTACGTCCGGCCGTCGAGCCCCATGAATCCTGGCACATCCTGCTTCATGAGTACGACGGCGGTTTTGTCTGTGGCTTCGGCTGCGGCTTTCTCTTCGGGTGCCGCCGGCGCCACCGGACCCTCATCCTCAAAGAAGGCCTCCTCCCCGAAATCGAAGGGTGTGCCTATCTCTGCCGGGAGGTCTTCCTTGATGACCTCTTTCACGACGGCCGCCTCTCCTCCGGGCTCTCCCATGAGGGTGTCCCGGCAGACGCCGATCTCCCGGCAGACTGCGTCGAACATGGCCCGCTCGGGAGGGAGCATCAGTTTCACCTCCTCCTTGTCATAGTACCGCTCCTCGATCTGGGCCTCGGCAAGTTTGAGGATCTTCTTGAGGCGGAGTTTGATGATCGTGTTGAGCGTTTCCCGGGTACTGTGGTACTGGTCGAGGAGTTCTGCCGCCTCCTCGGAGAGCGGGTTGGCAAACTCCCTGATACGCGCCTGGATCTCTTCAAGGCTCTTCTGTCCGTTTCTGAAGAGGTCGCCGGGGATCTCGGAGAGTTTTCCGCTCTCCTTCTCGTTCCAGACGATCAGGCGGATGTCATTGAGGAAGTCGCTCATGCCCTGCCTCCGATCTCGGCGATCCCGCGGCAGCAGAGGAAAACCGCGAGAGCTTCGGGGACGACGTTCGTACCTTTTCTCAGTTTCCAGGTGTTCCCGAGAATCGGCATCGCGAGCGGGAAGGCAAGATCGATCTTCACCTCGCGCTCCCCGAAGACGACGGCGTCGACAAGGGGGTCGAAGTCGGCGAGGTCAGCAGGCGGGATCTCGACGACCCGGAGGCCGCTCCCGCCGTGGAGGGAGGTCGGCATCCTGATCAGCCGTTTGATGTCGGTCGTCACCGGTTCATCGACGAGGGCCGCCTGACTTTTGAGGAGGGGAAGCAGTTCGCCCCCTTCCGCGGAGAGAAGAGTCTGCATCACCGGTGAGGTGAGGAGTGCGTCGGTGGGGCGCTCCTTCTCGTCGCCGCCGAAGTTCTGCAAGGCCCCGAGGAACCGGCCGGCATAGGTCTCGCCGACCCCTTTCATTCCCTTGAGGTGTTTCAGGGCGGCCTTCTCGCCGCCGGCGAGAAGCCGGTCCGCGTAGATCTTCATGGCGACGGAAAAACGCCTCTGCCACCCGGAAGATCCGTTCCCCGCGGCGAAGAGCATCTGCGGCTCGATTCCGGTCCCGCAGAGGTAGTCCACGACCTCGCGCCGTTCGCGGCTCTCCCAACTCCTCACCCTCGGGTCGCGCACATGGACATGGTAGCCCCGCCCGCCCGAGAAGACAAGGGAGAGGGTGCGCGCCGAAAAGCCGAGTTCACCGGTGAGCATGTCGAGGAGTTTCTCTGTCTCCTCCTTCACCCGGGCGAGCATGGCATCATAGGGCACGCCGCGGATGAGGTGGTCGGCGTCGATGTCGAAGATCAGGTCGGCCCCTGTCCATCCCTTCTCCCCCATCGTCCCCGCGGCCGGGTTCGTGTAGTACGCCGTCGAATAATAGGCATGGGCCGGGACCATCGACCTGATGTACTCCAGACACTCGTCCCGTGAGCCGAAGCCGAGGTGCCGCCGCATCCGCACTTCGGGCTTTGCGTCGAAGAAGATGAACCCCCACTCCCGGTGTTCGAGCGCCGGCGGGACACTGAGGTGACCCTGCTGGTAATACGACATGAAGCGTTGCCGGACGAATTCGAGGGTTGCGGGTTTCATCAAAGCCTCTTTACCATGTATGGACCTTCACGTTCATAGTCCTGACTCCGGTAGTATGGGCGGACCCCGATACCGCTGTTGATGGCGAGCTTTTCGTATCCCTTCTCCGCCGCCATCTCTTCGGCCCTGGCAAGAAGTTCTTTGCCAAAACTCCGGTGCTGGAACTCTCCCTTCTCGCCGTCCTCTCCGATCGGGACCATCATCCCGTACACATGGAGTTCGCGCAGGAGGGCAGCCCCATCAAGCTCGACTCTGAAGGTTTCGCCCGGGTACCTGAGGCGCGCAAACCCGATCAGGGCGTCCCCTGATTCGGCCTGGATGAAGTGCTCCTCGCCGCCGCAGCACCGGTATGCGAGGTCGCGGAAGGACGGTTCAGCACCGGCCGGGTGCCGGCCGGCCTCCCGGCACCTGATGCACCGGCATGTCCCCCCCTCTGCCCTGAGCCGTTCCTGCGCGAGCTGCCTGAAGTTGGAGTGGTGCGACCCGGCCACGATCAGTCGTGCCGGGATGTCGCGCTGGACCCGCTGGAGACGGACATACTCGGGGAGGAGGGCCTTCGCATGGGCGATGAGCCCGACCAGATCGTCTTCCGGGTACGGTGCATACTCGCCGCGTTGCCAGAGCGCTTCGATCTCCGATCCCGGCGTGACGAGCGTCGGGTAAATCTTCAGGAAGTCCGGCCTGAACCGTTCGTCGTCGAAGAGGGTCCGGAACATCTCCCTGTCCTCTTCGAGGTCGCTCCCGGGCAGGTTCGGCATGATATGGAAACCGACCTTGATCCCGGCATTGCGGAGCATTGTGTTTGCCTCCACGGCGTCCCCGACAGTACAGCCCCGTCTGTTGAAGGCGAGGATCCCGTCGTCGGTGTGCTGGACCCCGAGCTCCACCTTGGTCACCCCGAGGTCGAGCATGCCGTTAATGTGCTCCCTCCGGCACCAGTCTGGCCGCGTCTCGAAAGTGGCGGCGATGCACCGCACCCCCGCGCGCTCGTTCCCGGCGAAGACCTCGTCCATGGGGGGGAGGGGCCGGTGCGTCCCGGTGCCGTACTCGTTCATTGCATGGATACAGGATGCGACAAACTCTTCCTGGTACTCCCGTGGCCGTGCCGTGATCGTCCCGCCCATCACGATCAGTTCGGCCTTGTCCACATAGTGGCCGAGGGCCTCAAGCTGGGAGAGACGCGCCTGCACCTGTTCATAGGGGTCGTACCCGTTCTGGGCGCCCCGCAGGGCCGCAGGTTCCTGCCCCGTATAACTCTGGGGCGAGTGGAAGGGGTGGTCAGGCCCGCCCGGGCAGGGGAGACATTTCCCGTGCGGACAGGGTGCGGGCGAGGTCATCACGGCCACCGGGGCGACGCCTGAGATCGTCCGCGTCGGCTTGACCAGGAGGAGGCGACGGAGCCGCTTTGCCTCTTGTGGGGTGGCTGCGGCAAGAATGGCAGAGTTTTTTGGGACCACCGCACAACTGTGCTCCCGACAGACCTCGATCTTGATCCGCTGGAGGTCTGCGGGGTCGCAGGGGGAAGAAGAGATCCGGGAGATTATCTCCCGGTAGATTTCGACATCATCCATACCGGTTAATGTTCTTGCATTACGACCTCATTAGTGGTCGCTTCGTGCATGTTCTCCAGCTGGCGGAGGTGTGGGGTTGTCCGCAGCTGGTGAACGAGGTCTTCACCAAGGGCGAGGATCGCTTTTTTATGAGTGATCTTGTTCTTGTGGATATGGGCAGGGGATACATGAAGCACATCATAGTCGGGGGTGTAGACCTCCTCTCCTGTGGTGGTCTCGTAATACTTCTTGATGTGCATCAGCAACATGTGTAAATGGAGCAACTCTTCCTTCTGCACGCAATCACCTAACTTCAAAAAATACATTTTTTCGGAGGTTGATATAACTTATTGGTGATGTTTATATTCCCCTACCAGAATGCAGCAGGCACGCTCCTTGGACTGGCAGTGGGGGACGCGTTGGGTGCGCCCCTCGAAGGCCTCCCGCCGCCGGAAAAAACCGTGACAAATATGGTCGGCGGAGGGATCCACGGCATGACACGGGGCGAATATACCGACGACACCCTGCAGGCCGTGGGGCTGGCCCAGTCCCTCGTCTTTTGCAGGGGCTTTTTGCCCGAAGACTTCGTAGAACGCCTCATTACGGGTTTTGATCGCGCGCCGGAGTACTACGGCCCCACCTCGCGGATGGTCTTCTCCCTCATTAAGGAGGGTTTCAGCCCTGAAGACGCGGCCCGGATCGCTCATATCCATAACAGGGGGAGCAGGACCAACGGGAGCGTGATGCGTGGGCCGCCGCTCGGGATCTATTATGCGCCTGTCCGTGTGCGAGAGATGAGCCTTGCCTGCTCGGCCCTCACTCACCATGACCCTGTCGCCGGGGAATGCTCGGCCTTCGTGAACCTGATGATCTCGGAGATGTGCCGGGGGATGCCGAAGGTCAGCGCCTTCTGTCACGCCCTCGACCGCTGCGAGAACCCGGAGGTGCTTGAACGGGTCGGGAACTTCCATGCCTGGCCCCTCGAACCTTCTCTCGACGCCGTCCAGACCACCCACTGCGCCGTCGCCGTCTTCATGAGTGCTGACGGTTTTGAAAAGACGGTGTTGCGGGCCGTCAACCTGGGGGGCGACGCTGATACCGTCGGGGCGATCGCCGGTGCCCTTGCCGGTGCCTGTTACGGTTTTTCCACCATACCCCACCGCTGGCTCGTGGGTTTCAGGCACACCGGCCAGCTCCTTGCCCTGGCGCAGCGGCTCTGGGCCGCTGCGGAGCACGCCTGATCAGACAGGCCTGAGTTCGACGAGTTTCAGGTTCTTTCCCTTCTCGCAGACGTCGGGGGCATTGCCGAGCACCTTTGCGACAAGGTACTTCTCCCCTTCAATGATGCCGTCGGGGTGACAGAGAAGGTAACCCCGGCAGTCGGTCTTTGTGCAGACAGGTTCATACCTGACCGTCGAGTTGAGGATCGCCCGGTCTGCCGGGATGAGGGTGACGATCGGCGCCTCGATCACCTCGACGGCGCAGATGCCGTCGCGGTGGATAGGGCAGTCCTGATCGGTGTTCTTCCGTATCTCGACGATCTGGTATTTTTTTCCTGGCTGGAGGTTGTGGCACACCTTCAGGAGTTTGCAGGTCTGGCACATGGCCACCTGCCCCTCGTACACGAATTCGAGCCCTTTTTCTGCCAGGCATCTCCCAATCAGGGTCACTTTCGGTTTTGTTTCTGCCATACCATATCACTCCTCGTACAGCATCCTGATGATCCGTTCGGCATTCTCTTTCGAGAGGCCCATGTCCAGGATGGTGAAACGTTCGGGCCTGATGGTGCGTGCCGCAAGGACCGCCTCGACCGCGATTGCATCGTCGATCCCGAGTTCTGCCGGTGTTGTCGGCGCCCCGATCCTCTTCAAAGAGTCCCGTATCCACCGCCAGTCTCCGCCGTGGAGGTACATCGTGATGATCGCCCCGACGCCGCACTGTTCCCCGTGGAGCGCCTTTCCCGGTGCGATCCGATCAAGGGCGTGGGAGAACTTGTGCTCGCCGCCACTCGCAGGTCTGGACGACCCGGCGATACTCATGGCAACGCCTGAGGAGACGAGGGCCTTCATGACGATCCAGGCGCTCTCCTCGGTCAGGCCGCTGATCACGTCGGCGTTTTTCACGATGATCTCGGCGGTCATCTTCGAGAGGGCCATCGCGTACTCGGAGAGGGGTTCGCCCCGCAGGCGGTGGGCGAGTTCCCAGTCCAGGATCGCGGTGTAGTTCGAGATGATATCGGCGCACCCCGCGGCAAGGAGGCGGGGAGGTGCGGCGGCGATGATCCCGGTGTCGGCCACGACCGCGATGGGGGGGTGGGCGCTCAGGGAGACGCTCCCCTCGGGGGTCGGGATGCTTGCCCGCGACGAGGCGATGCCGTCGTGGGCGGCGGCCGTCGGGACCGAGATGAACTGGCGGTCAAGGTTGTACGAGACGATCTTGGCGGTGTCGATCACCCGCCCCCCCCCGACCCCGATGATGAAGTCGGCGCCGGCACCTTCCCTCTCGATCCGTGCAATGTCGGCCGCGGTGTTCGAACCGACGATGCAGGTCTTCACATCGCAGGTGTCCGCGAGGAGGGAGACGATCTCGTCTCCGGCAACGGTCATCGTATGTTCTCCGGCGAGAAGGAGGGCATGGGAGCCGAAACAGAGGTCCTTACAGACCGAAGGTATCTCCCTGAGGACGTTATGCCCGATGAGGATGTCTCTGGGGAGCTGCATCCATCTGGACTTGTCAAAGACCTTCTCCCTGAGTACTTTAATATCCTCTCCGTCCATTGAGATCACAGATGATTAGGGAGTTCCTCTACAAATACTACATCGATCCGATCAGGTACGGCCAGCCGTACACGATCGTCGATACGCTCACCTACGCCCTCATCCTCATCTTTTCGGTCTGGCTCGTCTATCGCGGCCTCCGCCGTTTCGGGATCGAGGTCGACCGGCGTTTCACACTCTCGACGATCCCCTTCGTCGTGCTCGGCGGTCTTCTGCGGGTCGTCGAGGACACCGGGATGATCACGTCGGACGCCCACTTCCTCCTGATCACGCCCATCATCTTCTTCGTGGTCTTCTTCATCACCGTCATCGCACTCTTCCTCTCCCGCATCCTGGAGATGAAGGGTCTTGTCGCCGACTCGATACGGGTCTACGGATGGATTGGCATCGCCCTTTCGGTAGCGACGACGCTTCTCCTCCTCGGGTGGGGTACGGTCAACACCAGGATCGACTTCGTCGTCCTCTTTGCGATCCCGGCGATGGCGGCGGTCTCGACCGCGGCGGTCTGGGGTTTCCTCAGGTACGTCCTCCACTGGGAGTACGTCGCCGACCCCCTGTACACTCTCCTCATCGCCGGCCACATGCTCGACGCGAGCGCCACGAGTTTCGGGATCGACCTCCACCCCATGGCTTATGTGGAGCAGCATGTCGTCGGTTCCCACCTGATCGAGTGGACAGGGACGGCCTTTTCGATGTTCCCCTTGAAACTCGCCGTGATCATCCCCGCGATATATGTCCTTGAAATGTACCGGAAGGAGGGGAACCCCGCCTTCTGGCACCTGGTGATCCTTGCGATGATCGTCGTCGGCATGGCGCCCGGTATCAGGGACATGATGAGGATGGTGATCTATGTCTAGGCGGGAGTTCCTCCCCTATCTTGCCGCGACGGTCGTCATCTTCTCTGTCGGCATCGCCGCGGGCTATGGCCTCGCCGCCTCGGGAGACCCGGCGGCAGACCAGATCCTGAAGACGATTATGGAGGGTGTCTTCTCCCAGATCCTCGGCGACAGTCCTGTCATGCTCGCCGTGAAGATCTTCCTGAACAACCTGCAGGCCTGCGTCCTCCTCTTCCTTGGCGGCGCCACTTTCGGCCTCCTGACCTTCTTCATCCTCTTCTCGAACGGCCTCGTGATCGGCCTCTTTGCCGACCAGATCGCGGAGAAGGTCGGACCTCTCGGCCTCCTTGCAGGGCTCGCCCCTCACGGGATCTTCGAAATCCCGGCCATCTTCATCGCCGCGGCCCTCGGCCTCGCCCTTGCCCGTTCCGTCTTTGCCGACGCCAGGGGGCAGGGGGACGCGGCGGCCGATGCCGCCCGGTTGGGTGGCCTCTTTCTCCGCATTGTCGTGCCCCTTCTTGCCGTGGCGGCTATTATAGAGGCCTTTATAACGCCCGCACTCCTACATTTAGTAGTTTGAGGTTACTTTCATGGAAGAAGAGAGCGGTTCACTTCCCCTAAAATCCGACTTTTCCGCCTGGTACAATGACGTGCTCTGGCGTGCCGAGATCATGGACGTCAGGTACCCGGTCAAGGGCCTGTACGTCTGGTACCCCTTCGGCTTCGGCCTGCGGCGTCACACCTATGCGATCCTCCGCGATCTCCTGGACCGGTCTGGCCATGAAGAGACTCTCTTTCCCCTCCTCATCCCCAAAACCGAGTTCATGAAGGAGGCCGAGCACATCAAGGGCTTCGAGGAGGAGGTCTACTGGGTCACCCACGGCGGCCTTTCAGAACTTGATATCCCTCTTGCCCTGCGGCCGACGAGCGAGACGGCGATCTACCCGATGTTCTCCCTCTGGGTCAGGTCGCACGCCGACCTGCCCATCAAGGTGTACCAGATCGTCAATACCTTCAGGTACGAGACGAAGCACACCCGGCCCCTGATCCGCCTCCGCGAGATCACCTCCTTCAAGGAGGCGCACACGGCTCATGCAACCTGGGAGGAAGCAGCGGCCCAGGTCGAGATCGCACTCTCCCTGTACACGCGCTTCTACGATGACCTCGGCATCCCGGTGATCATCTCGAAGCGGCCTGACTGGGACAAGTTCCCGGGCGCCGACTACACGATGGCCGTGGACGCCCTGATGCCCGATGGCAGAACCCTCCAGGTCGGGACCGCCCACCACCTTGGCGACCATTTCTCGAAGACCTACGATATCACCTACGAGGACGCGAACGGCGAGAGGCAGTTCGTCTCCCAGACCTGCTACGGCATCTCGGAACGGTGCATTGCGGCGACGATCGGTGTCCACGGCGACGACAGGGGCCTTGTCCTGCCGCCGAAGGTGGCGCCCGTGCAGGCGGTGATCATCCCGATCATCATGAAGAAGCGGGCCGACGAGGTCGTGGCCGCGGCTGCGGCCCTGAAGGACGAACTCGAAGCCTCCGGTCTCCGGGTGAAGGTGGACGACCGCGATATGCGGCCCGGCGCGAAGTATTACCACTGGGAGATGCGGGGCGTGCCCCTGCGCATCGAGGTCGGCCCCCGCGACCTGGATGCCGGCACGGTCGTCGTCGCCACGCGGGACGGCGAGAAGATGGCGGTGAAGCGCGACGAGATCGTCGTGCGCATCCCGGAGATCTGTGCGGCATTTTCCCTGCGCCTGCGGGAGAAGGCCGAGGCCTTCCTCACCTCCCACCTCGTTCCTGCGGAGAGCGTCGAAGAGGCGGTCCGGGCGGTCGAGACGGGCATTGCCGTCGTACACTGGTGCGGCGACGAGGCGTGTGCAGAAAGAATCGAAAAAGAGACGAATGCGAGCGTCCTTGGCACAGAGGTCAGGAGCCCGCATGTCACGAAGACAGAGGGGCGCTGCATTGTTTGCGGTCGCCCCGGCACGTCGACGGTAATTGCCCGGACTTACTGAGAGCAGTGGGGGCAGTGGTAGGCGACGGTGAAACCCGGCCTGCCCGCATCCCCCGCGATCACTTTTTTCCCGCCCCTGACGAAGAGTTTGCCGCAGGAGGCGCAGTGCCTGGGTATGAACCGTTCCAGGCGGCGGAAGGGGACTTCGACCTCGAAAGAGGTCGTCGCCGTGGCGTCCTCCCCGAAGATGTCCTCCTCGTCGAACCGCTGGATCACCTGCATGATCTGGAGGGGGTTCGCGCCGAGTTCGTCCAGTTTCTTAAAGAGGAAGTAGTGGCAGATGAGCCACGAGAGGTCGGAGCGCTCGATGCCGTCCTCATCGACCTCGATGTCGTCCTCCGGGTCTTCGAGGGTGCCGCCGCAGAGGGGGCACTTCCCTCCGATCAACTCCTCGAGATAGACCTCTTCGTTGCAGTACGGACAGATGGTGTGGTGGGCGCGTGTACGTGATGTCATATATTACTCCATGAGGAAGACTGCAGCCGCGAGGACGGTCGTCCATCTGCCGTCCTCGTCCACGATTGCGCTTTCAGTGATATTTAAAGTTTTTTCCGGCGTTTTGTCGGTGATGCTCCGGTACATGTTGTACGCAAGGTGCTCGGCGTACTGCCCGGCCTTTTCCTTGTCGTCACCGAATGCATGGTGCTCGGCGAAGTAACCCCATTCCTCCTCCATGTTCTGGGGGATTGCGACCCCGATCGATGCGGAGATCCTGCGGTGGGGCTCGTTGGAGGCGATCCTGGACATAACCGTGAAGACGACGCTCCCTGGTTCGAGGTCGAGAAGACCCTCCTCACGCGGGATGATCCGGCACTTTGGCGGTAGGATCGAACTGACTGTCACGAGATTGTAACACTCGATCTTCGCTGCTCTGAGAGCCATCTCAAAGGACCCGAGGTACTCGGAGTCCCGTCCCACGCCGCAGGTAAAAAACACCCTTTTTGGCACAAATGTTCTGGTCAACCCCTATATCACCCATGGAATGAATTGCTTCTCTATTTGTGTCCCCCTCTACTTAAAAGTATATTTCTTTGCAGAATATTTTCGAGATTTCGTGATATTATCCGATTATATCTGTTTAATCGAATCTTTGAGCCGATTATATTTTTATCCGCGTATCTGTTTGCCGGGCGGAGGTGTTCGGTGATGATGCTTTCCAGGGAGGTGTGCCTGAAGGCCGAAGGGTACTTTCGAACGTGCCAGTCGTCTGGATGTCCTGTACTTCAACCTCTCCCGCAGGTTTCTCCGTCGACAAGGTGATGGTTGTGAATACTGGGCTGTGTGGCGAGCGTTCTCTGTCCATGACTGCTTTTTGAGGCTGCTTATTTGCAATAGAATGATATGTTGACGATTATGCTATAACTAGGATATCTCTCATCAACGTATTCTCTGTCAGGAACACAGAATATTTTCTGGAGTGATAATGATGAGGTTACGGTCTACACTAAAAATGGAATATCTGTCTATGTCGAGGAGGAGGTCATGATCTACGATAAGAATGGGGTCTACTATCTCGACCCTGAGTTCTGACAAGTCTTTATCAGACCAGCCCCGATGCCCCTGTGAATAGAGGGGAAGAGTTTCTCTCCCGCCCTCACCCTTTCAAATACTTCTCTGGCTCTGCCTCGAACGCCTTCTTGCACCCCGGTGCACAGAAGTAGTACTTCTTCCCCTTGTAGTCGCTCGTGTGCCGGGCGGTCGTCGGGTCGACCTTCATCTTGCAGACCGGATCGATCTCCATGCCTCTTTCCTCCGTCTTCCCTCTTTTCGCCTCCGGCATATAACCTTTGAGGAGGAGGGAGAGCGTCACGACGGTGACCGAACTCGCGGCCATGGCGAGGCCGGCGAGTTCGGGCCTGAAGGTGATGCCGAACGCGGGGTACAGGACGCCGGCGGCGACGGGGATGAGGGCGGCATTGTAGGCGAAGGCCCAGAAGAGGTTCATCTTCACCCGGCCGATCGTCTTCTGGGAGAGCTGGATCGCGGCAGGCACGTCTGTCAGGTCGTCTTTGACGAGGACCACGTCGCCGCTCTCGATGGCGACGTCGGTCCCGCCGCCGATGGCGATCCCGAGGTCGGCCTGGGCGAGGGCCGGGGCGTCGTTGATGCCGTCGCCGACGAAGGCGACCCTGTCGCCCCGGTCCTGGAGCGCCCTCACCTCGGCGGCCTTCTCGTCCGGGAGCACCTCGGCGAGGACGCGGTCGATCCCGATCATGCCGGCGATGGCATGTGCCGTCCTCTCGTTGTCCCCGGTGACCATCACGACGGATAGGCCCATCTTTTTCAGGGCGGCGACCGCCTGCATGGCGGTGGGCTTCAGGGTGTCGGCGACGGCGAGGACGCCGAGCACCCTGCCGTCGGCCGCGAGGAAGGAGACGGTCTTTCCCTCCTCTTCGAGGCGTTCCGCAGCATCCGCCGCTTCGCCGGAAGGCGTGATCATCCTCTCCGCGAGGAGGGCCCTGTTGCCGAGGGCGACCTGCCTGCCCTCGACGACGGCGACGACGCCCTTCCCCCGCACGGTGTCGAAATCCGTGCTCTCCGGGATGGCGAGGCCCCGCTCTCCGGCAGACCCAACGATGGCCGTGGCGACCGGGTGCTGCGAGTTCCTTTCTACACCCGCGGCAAGGGCGAGCACCTCGTTCTTCTCCGCCGCAAGGCCGACGACGTCGGTGACCTCCGGCTTCCCCTTTGTCAGGGTGCCCGTCTTGTCGAAAGCAACGGTGGTGAGGTTCTCGGCTGACTCCAGGGCCTCGCCGCTCTTGATCAGGATGCCGAGTTCGGCACCCCGGCCGACGCCGACGGTGATCGCGGTCGGGGTCGCAAGGCCGAGGGCGCAGGGGCAGGCGATGACGAGCACCGAGATGAGGGTGGTGAGGGCGAAGAGGAGGGTGGCGTCGAGGACAAAGTACCAGGTGAGGAACGCGGCCGCGGCGACGGCGAGGACGGCCGGGATGAAGTAGGTGACGGCGGTGTCCGCGATCCTCTGGACAGGGGGCCTGGTACCCTGCGCCTCCTCGACGAGCCTGATGATCTGGGCGAGGACGGTGTCCCTGCCCACCCGCGTGGCTTCGACCTCGAGGACGCCGTCCTGGTTGATGGTGCCGCCGACGACTTTTCCCCCGGGCTCTTTCCCGACAGGGAGGGGCTCGCCGCTGATCATCGACTCGTCCACATAACTCTCCCCCTTCCTGACCGTGCCGTCGACAGGCACCTGCCCGCCCGGTCTGATCAGGATGACGTCGCCCGGCCTGACCTCTTCGATCGGCCTCTCCTCCTCCTTCCCGTCAGCAAGGACGGTGGCGGTCTTCGGCCGCAGGCGGACGAGGGCGGCGATCGCCTCGCCTGTCCGCCCCTTCGCCCGCGCCTCCAGGTACCGACCGAGGGTGAGGAAGGTGGCGAGCATCACGGCGGTCTCGTAGAAGAGGAAGTCGGTGGTGAGGACGATCCCGAAGGTGCCGAGGACCGAGGCCGCGAAGGCGACGCCGATGCCCATCGAGTACATGACGTCCATGTTCAGGGTCCTGTTCTTCAGGGCCCGCCAGGCACCGAGGAAGATCGGCCCGGAGAGGTAGACGAAGGGGGGAGTGGCGATGACGAGGAGGAGGTAGGGCATGGCCACGGGCACCGGGGGCATCGCAAACATCAGCCCCATCAGCACCGCGGAGGCGACGGCGCCGACGATGATGCGCCGTTTTTTGTCCCGGAGGTCGGCCTCTCGGGCCTTCTTCTCGATCTCGCCCGTCTCCTCCCCCTCCATGCCGAGGTACTGGTAACCGGCGTCCTCGATCGCCGCCTTCATCTCAGGGATGCCGACGGTGTCGGGGTTGTAGACGACATAGGCCCTCTCCGCCCCGAGGTTGACGGTGGCCGAGACGACGCCGGGCAGGGCCTGCAGGGCCGTCTCGATCGTCTTCACGCAGGTGGCGCACATCATGCCGCCGACCTTGAGGGTCGCTCTGCCGGTGACGACCGCGTAGCCCGCGCCCGCGACGGCCTGCTCGATCTCGGTCGCACTCACCTTCGCCGGGTCGTACTCCACGGAGGCCTGCTCGGTGCCGAGGTTCACCGCGGCCCCCTTCACCCCGTCCATGGTCTTCAGGGCCTTCTCGATGGTGAGAGCACAGGTGGCGCAGTGCATGCCAGAGACCTTGAGGGTCTCTTTCCGGGTCTGGCCCTCCTGTTTCTCTTCCTCCGTCTCCATACGCCCCTGTTGGGTATCTTCTGATATGAACCCTCCCTCACCGGAATGCGGCGGAGTCTCGGGCGAGGGCGGCGAGGCGGTGGGCGGCCCGCAGGGGTTCGGGGGTGCGGAAACGGGGCGTGGTCAGGAGGACTATCCTGACGGCCCCGGCGATGTCGATGAGGTGGCCGGGGGAGACGTAGACCGGCCTGACGCAGGGGCTGGTCCGCACCGCACACCCGATCGTCTCGCCCTTCTCCGTCACCGGCGCCGTCGCCCCCCGCAGTGCGCCCGTCTCTCCTGCCTCGCCGCAGAGGAGGGTGTCGGCGACGCCGACCGAGGGGATGCCGGTGACGACGCCGAGGTGCGAGGCGATCCCGCACCGCCGGGGATGGGCGATGCCGTGGCCGTGGACCATCAGGAGGTCGGGGCTGGAGGATAACCGGTCGAGGGTGGTGAGGAGGGCTGGCCCCTCCCTGAAGGTGAAGAGGCCGGGGATGTAGGGGAATGTCACCGGCACCGCGGCTGTCACCCCCTCCACGAACCTGAGGGAGGGGCAGGCGAGGGCCGCGGCCGCCCCGAAGATCGTCCTGCCGTCGGCCGAGTACGCCGCGTCGAGTCCGGCGATACGGATCGGTTCAGGCGACCCCGCGGGAACCACCTGGCTGCGCAGTTCCTTCTGGAGGGCGAGGGCGTCGGCAGGATCGGTTGGCCAGGGGATGGGGTCGTGGCGCGGTGTCACGAGGAGGGATGGGGGTGGGGGTACTTAAGGGGGGGTGGTCGCGATGGGGGCAAAGAGTGAGAGTGAGTTCGAAAAAAATCATTGAATTTCTGGTCATCTAGAATCTCTATCCGGGAGTGGCGGTTGCCCGGGGGGGG
>NZ_DAGX01000005.1:254334-372564 GCF_002498315.1 Methanofollis sp. UBA420 | reverse complement strand
GTTTTCTCAACTCCCTACGGTCGTCCCCCCGGTCCCCCCGCGTTAGGATAGAGAGTAGATAGTAGTCTCCCCTTCAGCCTATCCTCTTCACTCTTCCCCGATCCAATCCTGAGCGGGGACGACCGAAGGGAGCATGAGAAAGCCGCTAGGCTTTCGAGTAGTCCCCTGGCGGAGAGTGTGGAGGGAAGGCAGTGGATCCACGCTTTTAACAAGAGGTCTGAGGCTTTCGGATCCCCTGTCTCTGACGCGAGACGGCATTGCGGGATCCCACGACCATCCCTCCTCCTAAACCCTTATCCCCCTCCCCCTCCAGTCGGGGGCATGGCCGGAGAGAAACAGTATGAACGCGCCTACTTCGCGGCAGGATGTTTCTGGGGTGTCGAGGCGGCGTTCAGGGAGGTGAAGGGAGTGGTGGAGACCGCTGTCGGGTTCATGGGCGGCAGGACCGTGAACCCGACCTATGAGGAGGTCTGCACTGGGAGGACCGGGCATGCGGAGACCGTGGAGGTGGTCTTCGACCCGGAAGTGGTGGGGTATGCCGACCTCCTCGACATCTTCTGGGATATCCACGACCCGACGACGAAGAACAGGCAGGGGCCGGACATCGGCAGCCAGTACCGCTCTGCAATCTTTTTCCTGACGCCGGCACAGGAGGCCGCGGCCCTGGCGTCGCGGGAGAGGCTGGAGCGTTCGGGGCGGTATCCCCGCCCCATCGTCACCGAGATCGTGCCGGCGGGGCCGTTCTTCCGCGCCGAAGAGTACCACCAGCGGTACTATGCGAAGAAGGGGGTGGGGGGCTGCCGGATCAGATAAGGAGGTGGTCGGCGAGCACCCGCAGCCCGATCAGAATGAGGATGACCCCTCCGATGATCTCGGCACGCTCCCGGTTCTTTCCGCCGAAGACCGTCCCGAACCAGAACCCGCCGAGGGAGAGGAGGGCGGTGACGACCCCGATGATGACGGAGGGCAGGAGGATCGGCGACCCGAGGGCGGCAAAAGAAAGGCCGACGGCAAGGGAGTCGATGGAGGTCGCGATGGCGAGCATGAGGAGGACGGCGGCGCTGCCGAAGGCGATTTCCTCGCCGTCCTCGCCCTTGAGGCCCTCCATGACCATCCTGCCGCCGATGAAGGCGAGGAGGATGAAGGCGATCCAGTGGTCGATGCCCGAGATGAACGCGTACAGGAGCGTCCCGGCAAACCAACCGGCGACGGCCATCCCTGTCTGGAAGACGCCGAAGAGGAGGGCGAGGACGAGTGCGGTCCGCGCCCGTCCCTCCCTCACGGTCACCCCGCCAGCGATGGAGACGGCGGTGGCGTCCATCGCGAGACCGACCGAGATGAGGAGGACTGAGAGGAGATCCATGGTCCTGTACGACGTCGGCGCCCGCACTCATAACCCTGCGGTCGATACCACCACATCCTTTAATGCAGATCCCGTCTACGTCCGGCTATGCCGAAGGAGACAGAGGCGGAGCGCAGGGTCGAGGAGGGCGACGCCTTCATCAGGCAGGGCAACAGGCCGGCGGCGTCGGCCCGGTACAGAGAGGCCCTCGGACTGGACCCGGCTCATGCCGGGGCCCTGTACAGGCTCGGCATCATCCATGAGGAGGACGGGGAACCTGACCTGGCTGTCATCTGTTATGACGGCATCCTCGCCGAGAACCCGGACGACCCCGAGGTCTGGATCAGGCGCGCCCATGCCCTCATCGCTGCGGAGGACGTGGATGGTGCCGTGGAGAGTGCACGACATGCCGTGGAAGTCGGCAAAAGATATGCCCCTGCCTGGTACCTCCTGGGCGTGGCCGAGAAGATGCGCATGAACCTGCACTCGGCACTGGAGGCGTTTCACCGGGCGGCCGAACTCGAACCCGCCAACCCGGACTGCTGGTTTATGGCGGGGGTCACTCTCGACATGATGTTCAGGCACGAGGACGCGGTCGCCGCCTATCGCCGGGCCCTGGAGATCGCACCCTATCACCTGGAGGCCCGCAAGGCGATGGCCTATGCCCTCATCCTGCTGGGGAGGTTCGAGGAGGCGGTGGAGGAGTGCGACAGAATCCTCGAACTCTGCCCGGACTATGCGCCTGCGGTCTATATCCGGGGGATCGCCCTGCGCGGGAGAGAGGCGGTGGAGTACGGGGGCAGGTGTGTCTAGAGGTAGAGGAAGCAGTCCCCCTCGACGGCCCGAAGGCCCTCAGATCTCGACGAGTTCATAGTCGGCAGACCCGAGGCCGATCTCCTCGCCGTACCTGACCTGGATCATGCCGTCGCTGTATGGGTTCACCCCCCTGAACTTGTCGGCGCCGGGCTCGCGGTTGCCGAGGAGACGATTGCCGGCCATGCCGGGTTGGGCATTGACGAGGTCGAAACTGGCGGCGTCGATGGCGACCGGGTCTGTCGAGGCGAGTATCCCGATGTCCGGGACGATCGGCCTGTCGCTCCAGGGGCAGCAGTCGCAGTCAGGCGTGATGTTCGTCAGGACATTGAGGTACCCGACCCTCCCCGCCTTGTCCTTCACCGCGCCGAGGGCGTACTCGGTCATCATCTCCATGAAAGGGACGAGTCCCTCCTTCCAGTCGAAGTCGATCGCCCCGTTCGGGCAGACGGTCATGCACTCGCCGCAGCCGATGCACCGCGTCGTCGTGAGGGTGATGCCGCCGGGCCCGCCCTCCAGGGCGCCTGTCGGGCAGACCCTGGCGCAGGTGGCGCACTCCGCACAGGCGCCCGCCTCGATGAGGGGGACGAGGCCCTGGTGCTGGTCCATCTTCCCCACGGCAGGGGCGCACCCCATCGCCAGGTTCTTGATTGCCCCGCCGAATCCTGCCATCCCGTGCCCCTTCACGTGGGAGAGGACGATCATGCTCTCCGCGTCCAGGATGTCGCCCGCGATCTTCACCCTGGAAAAGTGCTTCCCGTCGATCCCGACCTCCCGCCAGTTCTGCGAGTGCAGGCCGTCGGCGATGACGATCGGGGCCCCTGTCACCTCGTAGCCGAACCCGTGGCCGAGCGCCGTGGAGATGTGGTCGACGGTGTTGTCCCGCTGCCCCGAATACAGGGTGTTCGTGTCGGTGAGGAAGGGGTTGCCCCCGGCGTCCCTGATCCTGTCGACGACCTGCCGCACCCAGACCGGAGAGACGAAAGTGTCGCATCCCTCTTCGCCGAAGTGGAGTTTTACCGCGGTCAGGTCGCCCTCCTCGATGCAGGAGGCGAGGCCCGCGGTGTCGAAGAGTCTCCGTATCCGTGTGATGGTGTTCTCCCGGCCGTTGCCAAGGCCGATCCGCGCGAAGTAGACCCTGCTTGTCATGATACCAATCGTCTATCGATCACATTCTGGAAAAAGGTGGTGCAGGGGCGGGTCGCCCCCGCTCAAAAAAGAGGGATCAGGTTCTGGAGAATTCCTCGCGTACGCGATCGCTTCCAGAAGAGGTCACTGTCGAATTCACGTTCCGGAGTGTTGGTGGCGGGGGACTACCGCCCCCGCGCCCCCGGTGCAGGATAGAGGGGATGACAGTCTCCTCTTCGTAATGCCGGGTTTGCCATTCCTGGGTTCAATCCTGAGCGGGGGTCCGGGGGCGTAGTCCCCCGGGAACTGTAAAAACTACAGATGTGTTTTTCAACGAACCGCTTGAAACTTCGTTTCATGAGTGATTTTCCAGAGTCCTACTTCAGTCCTCGGTGATCCACCGGTACAGCAACGCCGCCACGACGGCGCCGATGACAGGGCCGATGACGTAGATCGGGAAGAGGCCCCAGAGGTTTGTCCCGCCGAGGACCATGTTGCCGAGGTATGGCCCGAAGGTACGGGCCGGGTTCAGGGACGACCCTGCGATGTTCCCGGTCGTCGTGATGATCCCGGCGACGGTGAGGCCGATGACGAGGCCTGCAAAGCCGGGCGGCGCTTTTTTGTCCACGGCAACCCCCATGATCGCGAGCATCAGGAGGAAGGTGCCGATCGCCTCGACAAGGACCGCCTGCGAGAAGGAGATGCCGGGGAAGGGTGCGGTCGCGCCGAGGCCGCCGATCGTGACGGCGTCCATCCCTGCGCAGGCTGCAAAGGCGAAACTCGCGCCGGCGGCGCCGATGAGTTGGGCGGCGATGTAGGGGACGACCTCCCGCGCCGGGAACATCCCGGCAGCCCAGAGGGCGATCGTCACCGCCGGGTTGATGTGCGCCCCGGAGACCCTGCCGAGGGCATAGATCACCGCGGCGATCGCGATGCCGAAGGCGAGACCGATCGCAAGCCAGTCGCCGAGGCCGCCGAGGGCGCCGATCCCGATGTTGAAGGGGTTCGGCGTCTCCGCACCATGGGCGATCATCAGGGTGACGGCCGCGGCGCCCGCGCCGAAGAAGACCAGAACGAATGTCCCGATCAGTTCGGCGATGCTTCTTTTCAGGAGGGAGACCATGGTCTCTCACTCCTGAAGGGCCGCATGGCATTCCGGACAGAGGATCCTCGGGAGGGCCTTCTTCATCTTCTGTGCCGGGAAGGGGTATCCCCCTTCCCAGAGGTCCACGTCGTCCCGGATCATGTGGTCGGTGCAGAGGCCCATGCCGCAGACGATACAGATCCCCGCGGCCTCGGTCGTCTTCCCCTCCTGTGCGCAGATATAGCATTTCATCGCACTCACCCGCGGCGATGCCCTCAGACCGCCTCTCTCCACTGGCAGTACTCGTGCCTGAAGTCGACCATCGAGGCCGAGGCGCAGTCCTTGCAGGCCCGCACCGGGGCTGCGATCTGCTCCGGGTGAAGGGCGATGATGTTCGTCATCATCGTCGCCGTCACCGGTTCGCTCGTCAGCAGACAGGGGTAGTCGGCGAGGCGCATCAGGGCCGAGTAGCGTACGGTGATCGCCGAGGCCGGATAGGCGTAGCGCTGCGGGTTCATGATCACCTCACTCTCATGGATGGGCGCGAGGTCCACAGGGAAGCCCGCAGCCTTTGGAGTCAGCAGGTCGCCGGACCCGTTCCTCTTCCTCCGTGCGGCGTCGAGCATCCGCCAGCCGCGCCAGATCATGTCCATGAAGTCGCAGTTGTGAAGCTCGGCCGCGGCGCCGCGGGTGGGGTACAACTGCACGAAGTTGTGGAAGCGCTTCGTGAGCAGGTCGACGACCATCGGGGCGTTGAAGCCGTCGAGTTCGAGGATGTACTCGGTCGCCGCCGCCGACGAACCCGTGGCGATGGATAGAAGTTGGTACTCGCTTTTGACCGTGTCGAGGGCCGACCGCACGCTCCTGTCCATCACCTCGGTCACCGCCTCGATGATGCCCATCACCATGTCGTCCTTGCACATGTTGAAGGTGGACTGGGCGATGTGGTGCGCAATGTCGCCGACGCAGTAGGCCGGGACGGTGACGATGTTGCCGTAGTGGACGCCGCCGTCGATCGCGGCCTTCACGAAGGGTGTGATGTCCTTTTTGTACCCCTCCATGTACTTCGCCGGGTCGAAGGAGGTCATCCCCGCCTTCTCCATCAGGTCGGCCTGCGCCCTGACCGGGTGGTCGTAGATCGCCTGGAGCTGTTTGACCTCCTGTTTCGTGGCGTCGGCAAGGGTGTCGCCCGCCTCCACGGCCTGTGCGAAGACCTCGCCGATGCCGTACGAGGTGTTCATGCCCCAGGACTTTGCCGCCAGGATCGCCTGTTTGTGTTCTGTCGGGATCTTGACGGTCTGGAGGATCTGGTTGACGACATTGGAGGTGCTGCCCGGTATCAGGGCGAAGTCGACGACGCAGGTCGGGCCGTAGAAGCCGGCATACCTCCTCGCCGCCTCGCGGCCGATGAGGGCTTCGGACTTCCCGATCGCCTTGATGAAGGCGTCCATGCTCTTTCTGAACGTCGGGTCCTCGGCATAGAGGATTTCCAGGACCGCAGGCGTCTGGTAGTGTTCGACGAAGGGGTCGTCCTCTGGCCTGACATAGTCGGTGAGCGCGGAGAGGTTCCGATAATGGGCCTTCACCGACTCCGCATGGAGGTCGATCACGGCCTTGCTCTGCCCTTCACCGGCCTTCATCTTCGCCGCGGCGTCGACGTAGGCCTTGCCGTCTTTCACCTTGAATGCCGTGCCGCGCTTCTTTTTGATCGTCTCCACGTCGGCGCGCTGCGCCGCCATGGCCTCGTCAAGAATCTTCGTATAGATCTCTTTCATGCTTTTCTCCTCCTGCAAAATGGTCGCATCTTGCTCCCACTCTTCTGGAAGCTCTGGTCTCGGCAGTGTGCCGGTATCAAACAAATTGGGTCGAGCGAATGACTGAGAGAAACTGAATGCCGGATGGTGTCTCTGTGCCTCCCCTACCGCTCTCTCAGGGTCTGGCCTGTGGTGACGCCTGCCTTTTCGTGCAGCCGCCTTGTACTTTCACCTCCTTACAAAGCGTGAGTGGTTCAGCCATTCACATAATAGTTTCCATCGGGGTATTGTCCCTGCATGGACTCTTCTGTCATGAAAATACGAGGCAAAATCCGGACAATTTCCAGCCTCACTCCCTTCCCCTCCCCGATACCAGGGAGGCCGGGAGAGGGGATGACATTACCTTCAATCATATGTGGGCTCAGAGGGGGTTGAGTCCTGCCGGATTTCACCCTGTTCCGCACACGGGCCCCGGTCTGCCCGGATCGCCGGATCTCCTCGATATGGCCCTGAATGGAAGGCTTGATCCCCTGATTGGGGGCAGATACAGGCGTATTTGACCTGGGCGTGTCCCGGGGATCCCCACCCTCATGCCGATATGCAGGCACCAATGGATAGGATGAGGGGGATTTTTACAGAGCCTGATTTTCTCTGTTAGCCTCACAGTTTCGATCAAAAAAGAGGTGGACGGCCCCTTTCCAGAGCCACTTCTTCAGGATCTGCGGATCGTTGCTCACGCCCGTTTCTCGCCGATCCGGCCTTCCGCGGCCTTCAGGACCATGCCGATCATCTCGGGATATGAGACCCCGGCGATCTTCGCCATCTTGGCAAGGTGGCCGTCCCAGCACCATCCCGGATTCGGGTTCACTTCAAGGAGTTTCGGTTCGCCGTCGGTCGAGAGCCGCCAGTCGAGGCGGGTATAGTCGCGGCTGCCGAGCCTTCTCGTCATCTGCACGCTCCACTCGATGATCTGTTTCTCGGTCTCCTCAGGGAGGTCGGCCTTGATGGAGGTGATCTTCCAGTACGGCGAGTCCTGGACCCACTTTGCCTCGTAGCCGCAGATCCTCGGTAGTTCGGGCGGGAGGGCAGAGTAGTCCTCCTCGATGATGGGCAGGACCGTGTACGACTCGGGTGGGTTGCCGATGATCCCGACAGAGAGGTCGGGGCCGGTGAGGTACTCCTCGACCAGGATCGGCTTCTCGAACCCGAAACGCGACCTGATCGCCGAGATCGCACGCGTCAGGTCTTCGAACGAATACGCGACGCTCTTCTCGGTGATCCCGAAACTCGAGTCCCCTGAGTTGGGCTTCACGATCGCGGGCAGCCTGAAGGGGATCTCGTAGGCGATCTCCTCGCCGCGGACGAGCACCGCCTCGGGCACCGGGATGTGCATCTCCCGCGCCACGCCCCTGACAAGCGACTTGTCGTAGCAGAACGCAAGGCACTGGGGGGCTGAGCCGGTGTACGGGATCCCCAGGATCTCGAGGAGGGCAGGGACATGCAGTTCCTTCCAGGGGTCGTTGAGGAAGCCCTCGTCGCAGAGGTTGAAGACATAGTCGGTCTTGCTGCGCACCCTCTCCAGATCGGCGATAAGGGTCTGGTGGTTGTCAAGGAAGGCGAAACGGTAGCCTTTCACCTGCTTCAGCGCCTCTTTGAGCCGGTTAATGGTGTCATAGTCGTCCTCGTCGAAGACGCAGTCCGGCTTGATGTCGTCCCTGAGGCGCGGGTCGCCGAAGATGACCGTCACCTGCCGCACGTCAGAAGCCGCACCCTTTGCAGGCTCTGTCCATGCCTTGGCGATCGTGCCGGTGACGACGATCCGCCTTTCCATCATGCCGAGGTCCTGGTTCCGTGCCGACTCGGTCGCAATCTCGCCGTGCCTGCCGATGTCGGAGAACCCGGCCGAGGAGATGAGTTCTTCGATTTTTTCTCCGGTGTACAGCCGCTCTGCATAGAACTGGTCGGCGATCACCCCCTTCTCTACATGGGTGATCACCTCCCGGGAAATGAGCCGCGCCCCGTCTGCCGAGAGGGACCGCTCCCTGCATACGAAGTGTTTTTTGTCGATCCATTCCCAGGAACGCTTCTGGAAGTTGTCCCTGAGATATCCGCCGTCAGAGATGTCGATGAGCACCCTGCCATCCGGTTTGAGCACCCGTGCAACCTCGGCAAGCACCAGGCGGTCGTCCTCCCCGCTCTCAAAGTAGCCGAAACTGTTCCCGAGAATCATGACGGCGTCGAAGGTGTCGGTGCGATACGGGAGACGCCGTGCGTCCCCTTCCTTGAACCTGACATCCAGCCCCTCCTTCTTTGCGGAGGCCCGCGCCTTCTGGACCAGGTAATGGGAACGGTCGAGCCCTTCGGCGGCAAAGCCGCGCCGGGCCAGTTCGAGGGTGTGGCGCCCCTGTCCGCAGCAGACATCGAGGATACGGTCGTCCTTCCTGAGGCCGGCCGCTTCTGAAAAGAGGTCTATCTCCTTTACCGTCAGGGTGTCGTCGCCGACCACGTCGCCGTCTGTCTTGAGGTAGAGGTGGTTGAAGATCCCCCGCCACCACTCCGGCGGGACATGGGCTTCGAGGTTGTTCACCGGACCAAGCGACCGCTCCTGCACTTTTTTCTTCTTCCCGTCCGAAATGGAGGTTGGCTTTCGTTTGTTCATTGAGGCAGCACTCCAGCATGCACATATGGTCGATCCAGCCCGGATTTTTCCGGGTACAGGTGGTATGCCCGGTGCGGTACTGAAGATCCCATCTGCTATCGTGGTGGATGGTACTACATAGGGTTTTGCCGGAGGCCTGGAGGCGAACCCCTCATAATGCCGCTTCCTGGCCCGTGCAGGCAGGCCCCCGGCAGGAGCGCGTTCCAGGAAAAAAGAGAGCAATCAGGGCGCGCCCTGACCGCTGCTTCCGGCAGGTGCCGGCGGAGTGAAGACCCTCATGCCGAGTTCTTTGTCGAGCATGAGAAGGGCGTTCGTGTCGGTGCCGACCCTCTTCAATTTGCCCAGGATCTCGGTGTCGTTCTCCTCTTCCTCGACCTGCTCGTCCACGTACCACCGCAGGAGGTTGGAGGTGGCGTGATCCTTCTCTTTTGCGGCAATATCGACGAGGTCGTAGATCATCTTCGTTACCTTCTGCTCATGGGCATAGGTGGCCTCGAAGATGGCGAGGGGGGAGTCCCAGCTGTTTGGCGGCGCCTCGATCGGGAGCATCGTCAGTCGCCCTCCCCGTGCACCACAGTAATCGAAAAATTTCATAGCGTGGAACTGTTCCTCCTGCACCTGGACCCGCATCCAGTTCGCAAAGCCGGGCAGGTTCTCCGCCGAGAACCAGGCCGCCATCGAGAGGTAGAGATAGGCTGAGTAGAGTTCCCGGTTGATCTGCCGGTTCAGCGCCTCAAGCATCGTGTGCGAGATCATGACATCACCAGACTTCCCCTGGGAGAGACAGGATATATAGTTTTTGAAGGGGCCGATCCCCCTGATGGGCGATTGGCGGCGGTATCTCTATGTCCTCTCCTGGAGAATGGCCCTGATCGTGTGTTCCCGTTCATCCTGCCCGATCCCGCCCATCGCTGGCCAGGGGTCGGCCGGGGCCTCCTCCTCGTAGAAGACGCCGAGGGCGATGGGTGCGTCGGTCGAGTAGTCCCATTCTCTTGCCTTGCCCATCGCCCCTGTCAGGTCGGCGGTATCGTGTCCTTCGAGGAGATAGACCCGGTCGTCGTAGTACTCCGTCAGGTTGTTGTAGGTGGCGCAGATCTGGAGCACGTCCACGAAGGAGAAGCCGCGGTGGAGGACAGCCGCCTTCAGCACCTCCCTGAGGTGGTCCATCTTCCGCGTGTATGTCCGGGCGACGAATGTCGCTCCCGATGCGAGCATCAGTGCGACCGGGTTGATCGGCCGCTCCTTAATGCCGCCGGGGGTGGACCGTCCCCTGAAGCCCTCGTACGAGGTCGGGGTGTACTGGCCGGTGGTCAGGCCGTAGACCCGGTTGTCATGGATGACAGCGGTGATGTCCTGGTTCCTCTTCGCTGCGAAGATGAGGTGGTCGAGTCCTTCGGCATAGGCGTCGCCGTCGCCTGCGCAGGCGACGACGGTGAGGCCGGGGTTTGCAAGTTTGATCCCGGCCGCCACCGGGAGGGTCCGGCCGTGGATGGCATAGAAACTGTTGACCGCGAGGTAGTCGGCGATCTTGGCATGGCAGCCGATGCCGCTGACGAGCACGAAGTCCTCGGCCCGCCTCCCCTCCTCTGCGAGGTCGGCGAGGACGTCCTTGAGGGCGTGTTCGATGGCGAAGTTCCCGCAGCCCGGGCACCAGGTGTTCTTCGCCCTGGTGATCCAGATCATGCGGTCACCCCCTGCAGGCGCCTCTCCAGCTCTTCGAGGGCGAAGGGTCGGCCGTCGTACTTCCCGACGACGGCGTCGGCCCTGATGCCGTGGAGGGACGCAAGACGGGCGAGCTGGCCGGTGATGTTCTCCTCCACCGCGACGATCCGCCCGGCTCCGGCAAGTGCGGCCTTCACCTGCGCCTCAGGGAAGGGCGAGAGGACGATCGGCCTGACCACCCTGAGGCCGAGGCGCCCTGCGGCCTCGGTGCAGACGCCGGCCGTCGAGCCCCAGCACAGGAGGGCGGTCTCTGCGCCGGAGTCGCCGGCGGTCGCCACGCAGGGGTAGCCTTCGAGCACCCGTGCGGCTGTCGTCCCTTTCTCCTGGAGTTTTTCTGCCATCCGCGCCACGACCGCCCCGTCCTCGGTGGTGATCCCGGCTTCGTCGTGGGCATAACTGTTCACCTTCACCATCGCCCCCGCGGTGCCGGGGAAGGCGAGGGGGGAGACCCCGCCTGTCCCGTCCCCATACCGCCTGTACTCCCCTGTCTCGTCCCAGAGGGATGACTCCAGCGCCGGCCTTTTCTTCGTCTTCCCGAAGGAGAAGATCCCCTCGCCGAGGTTCTTGTCGGTGAGAAGAATTGCCGGAGTCTGGAACCACCAGGCAAGGTCCATCAGGGCGCCGGCCCAGTACCATGCCTCCTCGGACGTGCCCGGTGCGGCGACGAGCCGCGGGAACTCGCCCTGCCCTGCGGAGAGGGCGAAGAGGAGGTCTCCCTGGGCCGAGTATGTCGGCACGCCCGTGCTCGGGCCTGGCCTCTGTGCCAGGACGACGAGCGCAGGGACCTCGGCCATGCCAGCCAGGGAGAAGCCCTCTGTCATCAGGCAGAACCCGCCGCCCGAGGTACCGACAGCGACGCGGCGGCCGGCATAGGCGGCGCCGAGGGCGGTGAGCATCACGGCGATCTCGTTTTCAGGGTGGACGACGCTGATGCCGAAACGGCCGGCAAGCCCTGCGAGGGTGTGGAGGATGCTCGACGAGGGTGTCATCGGGTAGGAGACATATCCCTCCAGACCGGCGTCGAGGAGGCCGAGGGCGATCGCTTCGTTGCCGGTGAGGGCCGGGATCGGTTCTTTGCCGGTCTCGGGAAGGCGCAGCACCTCCTGTGACGCTTCATAGCCGCGGCGTGCGACCCGAAGATTCGCATCCTGTTCCTTCGGGATCGCCCGCGCAAAGACGTCTTCGACCGTTTCCCAGGGGACCCCGCAGGCCTTGCAGAAGGCCCCGATAATCGCGGAGTTCCTGGTGATTGGCGGGGCCCTCTCCTCTGTCACGATGGCATCGAGGTCCACGCCGATCCCATCGCCCTTCACGACGCCGGCATCCCGGATGATGGTCCCGCCGGTACTTAAACGGTCTGCATGTCGCCGCACCGTTTCCTGGTCCATCGCAAGGAGGAGATCGACCTTCTCCCTGTGGCAGCGGACCTGCTCCTCTGCCGCCCTGATGACAGCAAAATTGTGTCCCCCCTTGATGAGAGAGGGATAGTCGTAATACATGTACGCCCGCAGCCCGCACGCCGAGAGGATGCGGACGACGACCGAACCTGCGATATTGATCCCTTCCCCTGCCTTTCCACCGATGAGTACGGAGATCTCCTGCATCTTCAGCCCCACCCGGAGAGGTGAAGAGTTCCAGATATAGTTTTGCCCGTTTCGGCACAATGCTCAAATAGAGGAAATTCAAAGATGAAAGCATGAAACGCGTTGCTCTTATGCTTGTTCTGGCAGTACTGGCAGTTTTTGCCCTTTCTGCCGGATGCACCGGATCGTCGCCCGCGACGACCCCGACCCCGACCGCCACCCCTGCGACGACCGTGCCCACGCCGACCCAGACGGTCTCTCTCCAGCCTGAACCGACCGACGTCATGCCTGCCGATTACCTGGTCGCCGCACAGGTGCAGAAAGACCCGATCTACCGGGGCATCACCGTTACCTTCAGCGGCGGCCTCGGCCAGGAGAATGTGAAGGAGTTCATCGCCACCGTCACCCGTTCTGACGGCACGACCGAGACAAAGTCTCTTACCAAACCCTCGGGTAAATCTCTTTCGAAGGGGCAGAGCGTTGAGTTTACCGGAACGGCTGGCGACGACCGCGTCCAGGTCTGGGTCGTGATGGATAGGCCGCTGGGCAAGGACACACTGACGAAGTTCAAGATCTGGGACAATGTCCTCGACTCCACAGGGAAGAAGAAGTTTCCCTGATCATTCCTTTTTTCTGACCATCCACCTGAGCAGGACGCCGTCGTCGATCTTTTCGACACTCACAAGTTCAAGGCGCGGGAACGCGTCCTCCTCGACAAAGCCCTCTCCGTCAGCAGGTGTCGGTGCGTCCCTGCCGCCGATGACGATCGATCCGACATAGGTAATGAGTTCGTCGACAAGGCCTGCCCTGAAAAGCCCCCAGATGAGTGTCCCCCCTCCCTCGACCATCAACCGCCCGATGCCGCGGGCACCAAGTTCGTCCATGAGTCTCCCGAGGTCGACCCCCTCCTCACCTGTGACGATCACCTCTGCCTTCTCCCTGAGGGTGCTGACTCTTTCTGCGGGTGCGGACGCGGAGACCGCCACGATCCTCCGCCCCTCTCCCTTCATGAGGATGTCGGCGTCAGGCGGCGTCCGTGCCGCCGAGTCGACGATGATCCGCACCGGGTGTTCGTCACGCCCTCCCTGCCTGCGCGCGGCCTTCAGGTCCGCAGACTTGACCGTGAGGGATGGGTTGTCCGAGACGATGGTGCCGATCCCTACCATGATGCCGTCTGCACCGGCCTTGATGCGGTCGACGCGCTGAAAATCGTCTGTTCCTGAAATCTTCACCTGGCGCCGTTCTCGTGTCGAGATCTTCCCGTCGGCGCTCATTGCAAGGTTGACAAAGACATACGGACGCATGCTCTGAGGTTTTGATCCGCTCTGATTTATTGTGCGCGTATTCTTACTTTCAACGCCGTTATTTTTTGAAATAAAAAGAAGGCAATATATAATCGTTGGATTCACATTTCTGTGCGCATGATGTCGAGGGATTGGAATGCCCCCATGATTTCCCCCTGGGACCTGAGGCGGTGGCTGTACCTGATCGGGATCAATGGTCCACTCATTGGCCTTCTCGCCCTTATCGTCCTGTACTCCATCATGCAAACTGCAGGTTTCGCCATATCCTATCTCTACTATATCCCTCTCGTGATCGTGGCAACCTGGTACTCGAACAGGTCGATATGGACTGCGGCTGCACTCTCATCAGGGTACACGGCAGTGACACTCTTCCTCGCTTTCGGCGGGTATGCCGTTGACCCGATCGTCCTCTTTCTCTTCACTATGCTCTATCTCTGGGGGATGACGGCCGTCACCCTCTTTGGCGCCGGGTCCGGCAGAATTCCAGGCTCTATCCTGCAAAAAGGCCCTTCCTTTTTTTTCGACGCAAAAAGTCTCCAGATCACCCGGGCTGATCCTGCCCTCGCCGTGATCCTGGGTCTACCGGGTCACGAGATCTCAGGCATGTCTCTTGCCTCGCTCTGGGAAGACCGCACTGATCTGAAGACCTTCTGTGGGGTGCTGGAGAGGGGGGTTGCGGTCCTCCACTATGAGACCTTTTTCCATGACCCTTCGGGACGACCGGTGCCTGTGCTCCTTTCCTGCGTTCCCGGTACGCACGAACACCGCTGTTCGGTCCTTGATGTCGCCTCCTTGAAGGCATTCAGGGATGCACGTTCGGCCGGGGAGGCCGCGGTCAGGAGGTGTGCCGCAGAGGTCGAACGGCGGCAGGACTTTGTCACCACGGCGGCCCACGAACTCAGAACCCCTCTCCAACCGGTCTACGGCTACCTCTATCTCCTCCTTGAGGACAGGCAGAAGTACGGCCTCGATGACGAGGTCTGCCGTATCCTCGGTATCTGTATGGAGAATATCGGCCGCGAGAAGAATGCCGTGAACAGGATGCTGGAACTGAGTCTTCTTGAGGGGGGGAAAGTGCGGTGCGAGCGTGCTCCTATCGACCTTGCGGGTATTGTCGGCGAGGTGCTCGCCTGCCATGACTTTGGCAACGATGTGTCGCTGTCCCTCCGAATCCCGGAGAATACGGTGATCGATGCGGACCATGACCAGTTCTTCATCGTTCTTGAGAGCCTCATCACCAATGCCGTCAGGTACAGCGAACCCCCGAAGGTCGTCGAGATCTCGTACGCCGAGGACAGGGCAGCCCGGTATGTCATGGTGAAGGACAATGGCATCGGGATCGAGCCCGGGAAGATCAGGACAATATTCGAACCATTTTATCTTGTCGACGGGGAGAGGACGAGTCGGACCTTCAACAGGATGGGGCTCGGCCTTTCCATCGCCGAGAGATATGCCCGCCTGAACGGGGGGGAGATCCGGGT
The DNA here is from genome assembly GCF_002498315.1 of Methanofollis sp. UBA420. NCBI lineage: Archaea > Methanobacteriati > Methanobacteriota > Methanomicrobia > Methanomicrobiales > Methanomicrobiaceae > Methanofollis > Methanofollis sp. UBA420. Next base: position 357,694 of record NZ_DAGX01000005.1, on the reverse strand, counting down.
CGAGAGCGTGCCTGGTGAGGGGAGTACATTTACGATCGTCCTGCGGCAGGGAAACGATCATGGGGCGTAGGATCCTGGTCGTTGACGACGACCGCCTCACCCTTGAGATGGTTGCGCTCCTCCTTGAGCGAGGCGGGTACGAACCGGTCGTCTCAGGGAATGCTGCCGAGGCCCTCGGGATCGCCCGTGTCTCCCGGCCCGATCTTGTCCTCCTTGATGTGCTGATGGAACCGGTCGACGGATGGGAGTTCCTCGACGTACTCATGGCCGATCCCGCCCTCTCCCCTATTCGGGTGATGCTCTTCACCGCCTGCCCTCTTGTCGGTGGGGAGTATGAAAAATATCGCGGACATGTCGTGAAGGTCTTCCAGAAACCGGTGTACCCCCCGGAGTTGATGAGTGCTCTGGACAGATTTTTTGCCTGAAGGATCTTCAATCCTCATTTCATGACTCTGAAGTTCTCTTTTTTCTGTATCGTCTTGTCCCGGATCTGCACAATGTGAGATATCTATATATAGAAAAAAGGTCTTTTCCGGATCGTCACGGGGGTGACGGGTCGCGGTGCTGTCATTGGGGTGGTGTCGTACTCCGAATGCTCTCGATGGACTGTTGTTGTGAAAACAGGAGAGATAGAAGATGAAATATGTGCTCTGTATTGCTCTGGTGCTCTGCTCCCTGCTTCTCATCCCGGTCGGTGCGGTTCCGGCCGCCGATGAGGGAGACGCCGGTGCGTATCAAACCATGGACCTCAGGTCTGCGGAAAAAAGTGCAGTCCCTCCGCCCGATGCTGTTGTCAAGACACTCTATGCGGGGCGGACCATTCCTGTCGGCACTGTATCACTCTGGACCGAGGACGGTACTATGATGGTTGCCTATGCGACGACCGGAGGATGGGTCCTGAAGGAAGTGCACCTGCATGTGGACTGTGTCGAGGCCGGGGACGTTCCCGGCGGTGCCGACGAAAAACCGTCGAAGAAGGGGGGGGGCAGGTACGGACATGGATGGGAGAAGAATGCCGGCAGTGCTGGCAATAGCGGTTATCCTGTCCCCGATCAGGACGACGTCCCGCAGAACCGGAACGGGAACCCGATCGTCGGCCACTTCGAGCATAAGGTCTACTACCCTGATGGCGGGACGACCACAAGCGGCACCATCGACATGGGCCCTGTCGGCACCTGCGATGCCATGTACGTCGCCGCCCACGCCAAGGTCGCGCGCGGCGGGGAGTCGATCCCATTGCCGCCGCCCGGCGTCGTGACCTATCTCCCTGTCCGGAACAAGGGGGACGCCCCTGTCACGTTCTCCCTCTTCGCCGCAACCATCACGGGCGGGGGACTGGACGGCGTCTACCCGGCATGGTGCATTGACTATGACACTGCGATCCGGTCGGGAACCGGGTACACGGCGAGGTTCTACCCGGCCTACGGCCCCGACGTGCCCGGCCCTCTGCGGGACTATGAGGCGAGCGACCTCTCCTGGGAGGAGGTCCTGAACTGCATCGCCTACCTGATCAACCATAAGGACGGTTCGTACACCTTCTCGTTAGACGACCCCTTCTTCCCGGGCGAGACCGTCTCCTGGTCTGAATCAGGGAACTGGAAGGAACTTCAGGGTGCGATGTGGTGGGTCATCAAGCCCTCCCTGGTGCCGGAGAATATGACTGGCATGTCCTCCGGAGGTCAGATCAAGTGGGACAACAGGATCACCTATGCGATCCTCTCCTCTGCCCGTGCCGACGGGTGCACCTCCTTCATGCCTGGCTGCGGAGACCTTGCCGCTGTGATCGTCGACCCCTACTCGTCCGATGCGCCCGACACCCCGCGGCAGTTGATGGTCATCGAGGTGCCGGTACCCTGCGGGCCTTACGAGGAAGAGAGCGCCTGGGGGGCGATGGGCGATCCGCTCACCTATCCGTTCCCATGGAAGAACTGGGCGACCTATATCGTCTACACGGTGAACGGCAACGCTGATTGAACTCCATGCTGCCGGGCGAGGTCTTCCCGGCCGTCTTCTTTTTTCTCTGGAATGCGCGGTTTTGTCCCTCTGGTAGTAGGTGCCTCCTCCTCCCCTGCCCCGCATCCGAGAATTCTTATCGCTCGGTCGCACACCTGATACAAACGGGATATGTCGATGGATTTCAGTGCACTGTTCATGGACGCCGCGGCGTACACGCGGGATGCGTTCTCGGGCCGGTGGAAGGATGTGCTCATGCTGCTGGTCAGCCTCATCCTCTTCCCGGTCTTCTTCGGGCATCTTGTGCGGGTCATGCGGGGGGAGAAGTCCGCGCCATCGGTGGAGTGGTCGTGGCGGTCGTGTGTGGACGGGATCAAGCTCCTCGTGATCTGGTTCTTCTACACTCTTCCGGCGATTGTTGCCGGTATCCTGCTCTTCGGGTACGTCGCCGTCGTGTACGAGATGGAGGGCGTGACGGCGATCGAGCCCGTCCTGCCCGAGATCATCGGCGGCTTCCTTGTCGTCTTCGTCGTCTATATTTTCACGGCCCTGATAGCAAACCTTGCAGGAGTCAGGTTTGCACGGGAGCGGAGATTCTTTGCCGCATTTTCCGTCAGGAAGATCTGGGGGCTGGTCGACCGCATCGGTTTCTGGGACTATGTCATCGCGGTGGTGCTCATCTCGGCCTTTACGAACGCGATCGTTGCCGTCATCGCGCTCATCCCTCAGGACGCTGTCGTGTTCGTCCTTGAATTCCTGGCTTTCATCCCTCTGCTCATTTTTCAGGCGCGGTATTTTTCCCGCATCTACGACCTGGCGACGGAGTGAGGAGACCTCTCCCTCCTCCATGTCAAGTTATATTAACATGGCTCGCGAACACATGTACTTACACAGTCCATGGATCGAAGCCGTTTTTTCCTCTGTATTGCGTTGATCGCCCTTGCCGAGGCGGCTGTTTTCGGGGCAGCCTCGGTTGCTGGCTATGACAACCTTGCCGAGCTCTCCTTCTATGTCGCCCTCCTCCTGATGTTTGTCTGCCGGCAACGGGTGAAAGGGGTTCTCTGGGACGAGCGTCTGGAGAGGCTCGACGAGCAGGTGGCCCTGAAGACCCTGCGGGTCGCCCTGTTCCTGATGCTCTTTTTCGGGGCTGGCTTCGTGGTCTCCGGTCTCCTGCTTCAGCTGGAGCGGGCCGTAAACGATGGGTTCTTCCTGCTCTCCCTCTCGGGCGGGATCATCCTCCTGTATCTGATTTTCTGGATCCTGGCGATGAAACCGTACTGGAGCGAGGGTGAGGATGAATAATAGGCTCAAGGTGTACCGGGCGATGCACGACCTCACACAGGAGCAGCTGGCCCTGGAATTGGGGGTGACGAGGCAGACGATCATCGCCATCGAGAAGAACAAGTACGACCCCTCCCTCGATCTCGCCTTCAAGATCGCCCGCTATTTCGGCGTCGCAATCGAGGACGTCTTCAGTCCTGCCCCTCCTGACGGGGACTGAGGGTTACCCGGCTCCGGCGGTATCGATTCGCCTTTTTTGAGATTCTGATCGACATTACACGCGGAGGGGAAGGCCCCGCGGTTCCCTCCTCTCAGGACACCCTTTGGATAAGGGTTGGATGGCAATCTTTCTCCTCAGGATCTCCGGTTCGCTCTTCCCGGGACCAATCCCGAGAAGACAGAACAGGAGATCATGAGGAGAGAGAACGATCCCACTCCTATCCTCATTGGTGGGCGCGGGCGGAGTGATCCTGAGTCGCCCATCACATTGTGTATCCTAACGTCTCCGGAAACGATCAAAAAAGTACCGCGTCGAAAAACCGGGACGCCCGATCGCTACGCGAGTGAAGTGGTGATGTGCGTGCGGTGCGGTCGGGCGAGTGTCCATCTCTGGTGATAGCGAACCGGCGGTCCCCACGACCGCCCGGTCAGGTGTGTGTTCTCCTGTCTCAGATGAGGCCGAAGAGCATGCTGATGATCGCCATGACCGCCGGAGCGATGAGGGCCTTGCCTAGGGGGAGGTCATGGGCGTGGACAAGGCCGTAGGCCTCGATCACGACCGACCAGACCAGGACGACGAAGCCGACGATGACGGTGACGGCCATGGCCGGAGCCATCGCGCCGAGTGCCGCCGGCCCGGCCGTGGCGATGGCGTTGACGTCAGGGTGGTAGATGAGAAAGACGGCGAGTGTCAGGAGGCCTGCGAAGATCTGCGGAAGGTTTGCGTAGCCGACCGTGGAAAGCGTCGACTTGAACGACCCGGTGCCGCCGAGGAGTTTCACGATCCCGTGCATGACGAGGGATCCGATCGCCCAGGCAAAGAGCATCACGACGACCACGACAAGAGCGGCGCCGCCGCCGGTGATCAACTGCATCATGGCCGGGTCGACGTCGGGGACATCGATCGTCATTGAAGACGCCATGAGGTAGGCTCCTGCTCCAGCGATGAGTGCTGAAACGAGGACAATCAGTGCAGGGAGACCGATTCTCTCCCTTCCTGCACCCAGCGCTCCGAAGAAGCGGTTCGGAGCGATGAGGACGTTAATAAGGGAAGCATCATTATCCATTATCTATTCACCTGGAGAGGGGTCGCCTCTGCGGCCCCTGCTGCAGATCAATGTACGTCCTGTGTGACTATATGAATACTTCTATTGACAAATGGTAAGTTATTAAAGACAAAATGTACATAGTATTTTACACGCATGCGGGGCAGGGGCCCCGCGCTGGAGTTATACATATGCATCGTACTGGCCTTGCCCTTATCATCGGGCTGATATTTCTCGTCTGCGCCGCACCTGCTGCGTCTGCCTTCGAGGCTTTAGACGAAACGACGGACAAAACTGTATCGCAGGCTTCGGTTTCGGTTACGAAGACCACTGTCGAACCGGGATCCCTCATGCCCGGCGACATCGCCACCGTCAGCATCGAGGTGACCAATAGCGGTGCCGAGGCCGTCCAGATCACGCGCACCTTCCTGCGGGACACAATGCTCCCCTCCATCGGCGAACAAACCTCCGGAGGTATCATCAGTGCCGGTGCAAAGCAGACCTTCACCTACACCGTGAAGGCCGACACGAACACCCACACCGGCACCTACTATCCCTGGTTCTACATGGAATTCCGGGAAGGCGGCAGCCTGAGCACCCACATCCCGGTTCAGGTCGACGAGACCCCGGCAACCATCCTTGTCACCTCTCGCCCTGACTCCTTTGTCGAGGGCAAGAAGGAGCAGATCAAACTGGTCATCGGCAACCCCCGCTCCTCTGCGATCAGCGGCGTCTCTGTCGTGCCTGTCGGCGACGGGATCGAGGCCGTCCAGACCGGTCACTTCGCCGGCGCCATCCCGCCCTCGGGGACCGCCAACCTCACCTTCGACGTGACACCCACGAAGGAGACCACCCTCGGCTTTGAGGTCACCTACCGCACCGGCCCGAACACCCACACCACGCGCACCGAGATCCCGGTGGTCTTTGGCGATGCCAAGACGATGGCCCACCTGGTCGTGAATAACATCGAGGTGAAGGGCGGGTTTGGTTCGTACTCGATCAGCGGCGATGTCACCAATGCCGGTCTCACCACCGCGCGGGGTGTCGTCGTCACCACCGGCAACCCGGCCGTGCCCGAGAACCCGTACCCCGAATATGTCCTTGGCAGCCTTGAGGCCGATGACCTCTCCAGTTTCGACCTCAACTGCCGTGTCGAGAACGCCACCCAGATCCCCCTGCTGATCTCGTTCAGGGACGCGGACGGCACCCTGTACACGCAGTCGACCACCGTTTCGCTTGACAAAGCGGGAGGATACGTCCAGAAAAAGGCCCCCACGGGTGCGGAAGCCGATGCCAGCGGTCTCCCCCTGCCTGTCATCGCCATCCTCGGCGTTCTCGCCGTCCTCGCCTGCGGACTGATCGTGAAGAAGACCGGTCTGATCGACGACCTGAGGAACTCACGGAGGCCATGATGGACGAGGAGGCGGTCATCAGCCTCAGGGACGTCACGAAGATCTATCCCCTGGCCGCGGGAGATGTCACATCTCTCGACCATGTCTCCCTTTCGATACCGAAGGGGGACTTCGTGGCGATCATGGGGCCGTCGGGTTCGGGCAAGTCGACTCTCCTGAACCAGATCGGCTGTCTTGACACCCCGACCGCCGGGGACGTCATCATCGACGGAGTGAACACGAAGGCCCTCTCCGACGATGCCCTCACCGAACTGCGGCGGGACTCCATCGGGTTCATCTTCCAGAAATTCAACCTCATCCCGGTCCTTTCGGCGCAGGAAAATGTGGAATACCCTTATATTATCAAAAACCGGCGGCGTGACGACGGCGGGAGGGCCGCTGCTCTCTTGGAACGCGTGGGGATCGACGCGGGTCATGCCACCCATACCCCGAACGAACTCTCGGGCGGGCAGCAGCAGCGGGTGGCGATCGCCCGGTCCCTCATCAATGACCCGGCGATCCTCCTTTGCGACGAACCGACCGGCAATCTGGACTCGACGACAAGCGTGCAGATCATGGAACTTCTTACTGAACTGAACCAGGGGGGGAAGACAGTGGTGATGGTCACCCACGATCCTTCCACGGCGACCTATGCCAACAGGGTGATCAGGATCAGGGACGGGAGGATTGAGGAGTCATGATCTTCACCGACATCTACATGGACCTTGCAAAGAGGAACGTGCGCCTCCACTTCCTCCGCTCCCTTCTTGCGGTGATCGGGATCGTCATCGGCGTCTTTGCAATCACCTCGATGGGGATCATGGGCTCTGCCCTCCAGGTGGCGGTGAGCGGCGACCTCGCCGAGAAGGGCGGGCAGTTGAGTATCTACCCCTCTTCGTCAGGGATGGGCGTCTTCGGGGTCTCCTCGGAGAAGAAACTCATCACCGAGCAGCAACTCACGAAGATCAAGAAGGCGAGCGGGAAGAACCCGGTCATCCCGTTCCGTTCGAGTTATGTCAGGTACGCGACGAAAGGAAAGGAAGGCTACGCCTCGATCTACAGCCTTGCACCCGAGGATCTCCCGCAGGTGCTGGAACTTGAGGAGGGCGTGATGATCCGGGGCGGGAGCCGCGCCCTTGTCTCGTCCACGATTGCGGAGGAGCACGACCTCAGGGTCGGGAGCAGGATCAAGGTCGGTGAGGATGAGCATGAGAAGAGCGTCCTTGTCGCCGGCATCCTGAAAGACACCGGTTTCGGGAGCGGGATCTCAACCTACAACTCGATCATCGTCACCGACCGCCTCTATGACGAACTGGAGGGGAAGGCGAATGGCTATGACCAGGTGCTGGTCATGGTCAGGGACATCAACGATATCGACGGCGTGAAGGATGCGATCGAGAAGAGCCTCAACGGCCGGAAGGAGACCGTGGAGATCATGGACATGCGGGGCCTGATCGAGTCGATCAACTCCATCATCGGCACGGTCTCCCTTGTGGTGACCGGCATTGCCGGGATCTCCCTCGTCGTCGCTGCGGTGAGCATCTTCAATGTGATGATGATGTCGGTGAACGAACGTATCCGGGAGATCGGCATCCTCAAGAGCATCGGTGTGAAAAGAGGCGAGATCAGCCGGATGTTCCTGTACGAGGCGGCGATCCTGGGCTTTATCGGTTCGGTGATCGGCGGCATCCTCAGTCTCCTCGGCGGCGGGGTGCTGATCATGGTCGTCCTCCAGGACATTTCGTTCTTCTTCAGCCCCCCGGTCCTCCTCAATGTGGTCTGGGGCATGCTGGTGGGGACAGGGGTCTGCGTCCTCTCGGGCGTGTACCCCGCCTGGAAGGCCTCGAAACTCTCCCCGATCGTGGCGCTGGCGGCCGAGTGACGGCCTCAGCCCTGCTTTCTTTTTTTCTGGCTCTGGAGAATGTCGATACGGGGGGCTTGCCTCTGGTATACTCCTCAGGGAAGGCAGTTAGTCGCCGTCCTTCCAGGGGGCAAAGCCCCCCGTTCCCCCCACCTTAGGATAGGGACAGGATGGTTATCTCCCTCTCGGGATCTCCACCCTGTCTCCCCCGGTCCTATCCTGGATCCGGGTCCGGGGGATGCGAACGGCGTGAGCACAAGAAGATCTCTGATTTTCGGTGTCAGTCTCTGATCTCTATTGTGGGGAAGGCGGGGGATCAGGGAATGTATCGATCCGAGCATGAGCAATTCTACAGGGGTCCTCTCTTCTTTTTCCTGCTCCCGATCCCGGCCCTTTCCAGGGCATAACTGATCGCCCACCGCCCCCTGCCAAACTCCTCCCCCAGGACGTCGACGGCCGCCTTCTTCGTCGCACCCTCTCTCACGAGTTGTCGATATCTCACCCTGAGCCTCTGGAGGTCTTCCGGTCGCCACCTCTTTCTCAGGTTTGCCGGGCCGCGGACGACCGGGCACCGTAGCGTCTCCAGGAGTTCGCCGGACTGCACCCCGGCCGTCTCCCGCACTCCTGCCTCGAAGATCGTTTCCGAGACCTCGAAGCCGACACAACGCCGGTTCAGCCCGATGGCCGCGATCGCCGTCGAGAACCCGCCGAGGAAGAGGTCGCAGACGAGGTCGCCCTCGTTGCTGCTGTACTGGATCATCTTGGTGAGGAGTGCCGTCGGGAGTTCGTTTTTGTTCTTCGCCCTGCCCGGTTTGTACTCCCGGTTGATGGTCCAGACGTCTTCCCGGTCGAGGTAGTTGAGGCATCCGCCGTCCTCTGTCTTCTCCTCCCTGCCGAAGCGCGCCTCCAGATTGAAGGTCCGCTTTCCCCCGGGCTTTTCGTAGAAAAGGATGTGGTAGTGGGATGAGACATATTTTCGGCTGGTGTACACGCCGAAGGGGTACTTCCAGATGATGTGGTTCACCTCCTCAAGGGAGGTCTGGCGGAGGGCGTGGAGGATGTGGTAGAGGTTTGTGTAGCCGGAAACGATATAGAGGGAACCGCCTGGCCTGAGGATCCGCTCGGCCTCCCTGATCCAGCCCTCACTGAATGCCCCGTACTCCTCTTCCGGGACCTCGACATAGCCGTCCACCACGAACTCTTCGTCCCTGTTGTAGTGGCGGTCCATCCTGTCGCCATGGATGCCGTACGGCGGGTCGGTGATGATCAGGTCGACAGAGTCCGTCTCAAGGTGCTCCACGGCGCCGCGGATGCAGTCGCCGTTGTAGAAGAGGTTCCTGCCAATAGTGACCGATCTCATGTCCTCACGTTTGACCCGGCAGTGTGTTTCTTTCCCTGTCCTGCCTCTAGTGATGTATTCCGGTCTCTGTTTTTGCTTTTACCGGTTGCCCTGTTACACAGGATATGTCGCCCCGGCAGGTGTGCAGCAGGGCCCGGCCCTCGCTTTCTCAGAAGGACCGGAAAAAAGTTGGGATCTCCCCTATGACGTGACGGTGATGTAGTCTTCCTTTGTCTCCTGCCCGCGTGTGGCGTTCTCGCCGTACACGGTGAGGTTGACGTCAAAGCTGCCCGGTCCGCTGTAGGTGTAGGCCGGGTTCTGCTCTGTCGAGGTGTTGCCGTCGCCGAAGTCCCAGAGCCACGAGGAGATATTCACGACTGTGCTCTGGTCGGTAAACTGCACGGCCAGAGGGGCCGGTCCCGACGTCCTGTTTGCGGTGAAATCGATCGTCCCTGCGGCTCCGCTGACATTGATGAAGCCTTCTGTCGATGTGTTCCAGGTGACGTTCTCTGCATCTGTCAGGGTGAGGGTGACGGTAAAGAGCCCCGGTTCATGGTAGGTGTAGATCGGGTTCTGCCGTGTCGACATATAGCCGTCTCCGAAGTCCCAGTACCACGAGGAGATGTTCTCCACCGTGCTCAGGTCGGTAAACCGGACCGTGAGCGGGGCCTCTCCCGAGGTGACGTCCGCGGAGAAGTTTACCGCCGATGAGGCATTTGTCGGGGTCACGTCGATCAACCCCTCTTTTGTTGCGGCATATGTCGCGTTCTGTGCATCTGTCACTGTCAGGGAGACATTGTAGAGGCCTGGCCGGGTATAGGTGAACGCCGGGTTCTGTTCCGTCGAGGTGGCGCCAGCGACCCCGAAGTCCCAGAACCATGAGGTGACGTCCCTGACCGTGCTCGTGTCGTTGAACTGCACGGTGAGCGGCGCCGGCCCGCTCGTTGGTTCTGCCGTAAAGTTCGCCGTGTCCTCCCCGGCGAGACGGATTGTCATGTCGACGGCAGTGGTTGCGCTCTCCACGGTCTGTTCGAAGGAGGCTGTCTGGGGCGCGTAGATGAGCCTGATCTCCTCGCCGTCGCGGAGCGATTTATATGTCGCGTTGTTTGTGATATAGGCTGTCGCGACGTCATAGAACCACCAGATTGTCGTTTCGTTGTCCCCCGCACTCACGGCGATGTCGTTGACTTTGTTGACATAGAACCCCCACTCTGCCTCCCAGATTTCATACGAGAAGTTCCCTGCTTCTGCTGCGGCATCGAGTGCTCCGAGCGGGGTGTTGCGGCTGATCTCAACGTCGGTGTCGGTGTTGACCGGCCTGACCCTGAAAGTCTCGCCCGGGTCGACGTTCACCGTCCCCTCCCAGACCGTGTTCACCTCGGCCGCCGGCACGGCGACGGACGCCCGGGACTGCAGTGCGGTGTCGTCGCCTGCTTCCCCTGCGAGAGAGAGGTGGCCGATCTCTTCTGCGGCCAGCGTCCCTGCTGGCAGGGCCATGCACAGAACAACAAGCAGGAGCATTCCGGTTATGCTGTGTGTACGCATCATTCTCTTTGTCTCTCCATTTTTTCCGGGTGGTGCGGCCTCGCCTCTGTGATAGCCCCCCGGGCCCGGCGGTGTCCGGGGATGACCCGCTCCGTGCAGGTATCTCCGTTTTCGGTTTCCCGGTCGATGGGTCATGGCCACATACCGCTGGATTTCGGGAAGTATAATGAAGTTACTGATATAATAATGCTTTCATATATGTGTGCATTCGTGCATGCCCTGCCGGTGGCCGTGTCCCGGTCAGTGAAGAAACTCAGGCCAAAGACCACCGAGAGGTTCCGGGCATGAACGAGGGCTTGCCGGGAATAGCCCTGCCGTCTGCTCCCTCCGGTGGCACCTGCCTGTCCTCCGGGGAAGAGAGGGAATTGGTCGTCATGACGAAAGGTGCCGTCGTGAAACCCGCCTTAGGACGTGTCGTGGAGTTGGTTGCCTGCCACCGACACCTGAGCGTCGTCGAATCAGAATGTGCAGAAAAAGAAATTCGGGGATTGATGCAATCCCCATCTATGCCCCAGCCCGGATTTGAACCGGGGACAACCAGATCTTCAGTCTGGCGCTCTCCCAGTCTGAGCTACTAGGGCGACCACTACATGTTGGTATTTCCGGTTAATAAATGATGCGGTTGCCACCGCCGCCCTTTTTATGCCTCTGCTCCCAGAATGTAGGTAATGGTTAGCGTCATCGATGGCAGAAAGACCACAAACGAGGACATTGTCGCCGCGGTCGAGGGGAGGAAGGCCGGGGTCCTTCACCTCACCCACAACGATCTCGACGCCGCCGGGGCCGACGCCGTCCTCAGGATGAAGTGCGGGAAGATCACGACGATCTTCTCGTCGGTCGGTCGGTATACCGCGATCCTCGCCCTCATCGCAGGCTGCAAGGGGCGGGGCGACGTCCTCTCGATCAGCGACCTCGGGTACCAGAAGGGGGTCGAGGGTATCGTGAAGACGGCGGCAGGGAATGGCTGGAAGGTCGAGTGGCGCGATCATCACCGCTGGACCGACGCCGAGACCGCGCTCGTCGAACCGCACTGTTCCCTCCTCCACATCGACACGACGGTCTGCGCCACCGGTGTCGTCGCCCGGGATATCATGCCCGGCGACGGGACGGCCGCGGAGGTCGCCAGGGTCGTCTGCGACTATGACCTCTGGAAGAAGGAGGACCCGCGGTCAGACGTCCTTGGTCAGGTGACCCAGCGCCGCCAGCACCTCACCTATGTGCGAAACCTCCTCATGCAGGGAAAGTTCACCGACCGCCGGGTGGCGGGGGTGTATGCCGAGATGAAAGCCGAGATGGACGCCGACATCCAGGCGAGCATCAGGGAAGCGAATATCTACGGGAAAAAATACCGGATCGCCTTCGCCCCTCTCCACGGCTACCCGTCGGAGACGGCCCATGCGATCAGGGACACACTCGGCACCGACATCGAGGTGATCGTCTCCTCGAACGGCCGGTTCTCCATCAGGTCGGTCCCGCCGGTCAGCCACCTCATCGCCCGCGAGTTCGGCGGCGGCGGCCACCCGAATGCAGCCGGGGGAAACCTCCCCTTCACTCTCATCGACCGCTTTTTCTTCTGGCTCCTCAAGAGGAACCGTCGCTTCGACGACCTCGTCGCGGTTGCCGAGGCTATCTGAGAATATAGGCCTCGTCACGGAGGGCCTTCCACCTCTCCTCCTCTCCCTCCTCTGTGTAGCCCGCGGCCGCGATCTCGTCGGGGTCAAAGTGGCCCGCGGCCGCCATCAGGTCTTCGTGGGCCGGGTGGAGGACGGCGAGTTCGCGGACCTCGTACTCGTCGGCAAGACGCCCGGCCTCATCGATCCCGGCCGGGTCGGTGATCAGCGTCGTCTGGTGTTCGAGGAGCGCCTGAAGGTGGCCGAGATCCCTCTTCAGCGGGAAGAAGCAGGCTTTCTTCCCTGCGAGTTCCTCCAGTTCGATCTCTCCGGCCTCCTCCGCGATGAGGACGTGGCCGCCCGCGCCCGCGTCCCGCATCTCCCGCATCAGGCGGCCGAAGGCATCGACGACCTCCTCTGTCATCTCGTCGTCGTCGCCATAATACGCGTCCGTGAACCTGAAGAGGGACGGCGCCGGCAGGGCGAACCAGAGGCCCTTCTGTCGCCGGGCAAGCATCCTGACATCCGCGACCGCTTCCTCCGCCCGGACGCCGACCTCGCCGGTCACCGCCGTACCCTCGATGCCTTCGAGGCATCCGAGCACGCGCCGCGCATAGAAGCGCCCGCCCGCGCAGGGGATGTCCACGCCCTGCTGGAGGCCGAAAGAGCGCTCGATCTGATAGGCCGTGAGGTCACCGCCTATCCCCCGCCTCTCCGCTATCCAGGGAGCGAGTTCGTCGACCGCCGGCTTCCCGACCTCAGCCCCGAATGAGCGCGTCCTGACAGCAATCCGCTTCATCGGATAGTGAATCGCCCTCCTCCCATATAGGGATGATCGAAAGGAAAGGCAGATGTGCCGGTGCGGCAAGGGATCTCCATGGACAGCAGGCTCTCTGTCAGGCAGATGGAGCGAAAAGACGTCGACTTCGCCATCACCCTCGCGCGGGATGAAGGCTGGAACCCCGGCCTCCATGACGCCGACGCCTTTTATGCCCAGGACACGGAGGGCTTTTTCATCGCCGAGGCGGACGGCGACCCGGTCGCCTGCTCCTCGATGGTGCGGTACGGCGACCGCTTCGCCTTCTTCGGCCTTCTCATCGTCAGGCCGGACGTCAGGGGGCGGGGGCACGGTCTTGCTGTCACGAAGGCCGCACTCGCCCATGCGGGAGACCGGACGATCGGCGGCGACGGCGTCCTTGCGATGCAGCAGAAGTATCACGACCGTCTCGGTTTCGACGTCAGGTACCGGAATATCAGGTACAGAGGGACGGGAGGCGGCACAATGCCCGACGGCCTGGTGCCTGCGTCCGCGGTCCCCTTCGCCGACCTCGTTGCCTACGATGCCGGCATCTTCTCCGCGGCACGGCCGAAATTCCTCGCGCCCTGGCTTTCGCAGGAGGGCGCGACCGCACTCGCTCTCTCTGGCCGCGACGGCATCGCCGGATACGGCGTGGTGCGGCCCTGCTTCGAGGGCTACAAGATTGGCCCCCTCTTTGCCGACACTCCCGCCGCCGCGGAGGCCCTGCTCGACGGCCTGCTGGCTTCGGTCCTGAACGCCCCCGTCTTCTTCGATGTCCCCGAACCGAACCCTGTCGCCGTCTCCCTCGCGAGGGCGCGCGGCATGGTGCAGGTCTTCGAGACCGCGAGGATCTACCGCGGCGCCCCGCCGGATGTTCCCCTCGACCGTGTCTACGGCGTCACGACCTTCGAACTCGGGTAAACAACTCTTTGAAAACCCCTTATGGGGGTTTCCACGGCAAACCCCATTTAAATAATCTATGTATATCTTCACCACCAAGAGGATACAGATGAGTGGCAAACCGTTGCTGGTGACATGCGGGCTTCCTTACACGAATGGCCCCTGTCATCTCGGGCATCTGCGGACCTATGTCCCTGCCGACTTCTATGTGCGGTACCTCAGGCGGTGCGGGGAGGACGTGGTCTTCATCTGCGGGTCTGACAACCATGGAACGCCGATCGTGATCAGCGCCGAGCAGGAGGGTGCGACCCCCCGTGTCCTGGCCGAGCGCTACCACGCGCACTTCGACGAGACCTTCAAGCGCATGGAGATCACCTTCGACCACTTCGGCATGACAGACGACGCGGCCAACCACCGCCGCGCCCAATCGATGGTGCAGGCCCTGATCGACAACGGCTATGTCTACTCGCAGACGATCCAGCAGAGTTTCTGCACGAAGTGCAACCGTTTCCTCCCTGACAGGTACGTGGAAGGGGTCTGCCCGTACTGCGGCGCCGAGGCGCGGGGCGACGAGTGCGACCGTGGCTGCGGCCGCCACCTGGAGCCCGGCGAGATCAAGGACCCGGTCTGCAAGGTCTGCGGTTCGCCCGCGGAGATGCGTGAACAGGAGCACTTCTTCTTCAAACTCGGCGAGTTCAAGGACTTCCTCCTCGACTACTTGGATGGCCTCTCCGGCACCTCGAATGCCCGCAACTATGCGATCGGCTGGGTGAAGGACGAACTCCACGACTGGTGCATCACCCGGACCCTGGACTGGGGCGTGAAGTTCCCTGGCCGGAACGACCTGGTGGTCTATGTCTGGGTGGACGCTCCCATCGGCTACATCTCCTTCACCGAGGAGTGGGCCGAGAAGACCGGGAACGACTGGAAGCGCTACTGGTGCGGCGAGGGCGAGGTCACCCACTTCATCGGGAGCGACATCATCTACCACCACTGCATCTTCTGGCCTGCCCTCCTCCACGGCGCCGGCTATGGGACGCCCCACGCGGTGGTCGCCTCGGGCATGGTGAAGTTCGAGGACCAGAAGTTCTCGAAGTCCCGCGGCTATGTCGTCTGGACGAACGATGACTACCTGGACCAGGGCCTCCCGGCCGATTACCTTCGCTACTACCTCCTCTCGTACACGAGCCACACGAAGGAACTGAACTTCTCCTGGCGGATCTTCCAGGAGCGGGTGAACTCCGAGATCGTCAACACTCTCGGGAACTTCTTCTACCGCACCCTCCACTTCGCCCACAAGTTCTTCGGCGGCGTCCCGCCCGGCCAGGCCGACCCCGAGGTTCTCTCCGAGATCGGGCGCTGCCTGGAGGGGCTGGACGTCTCGGTGCGGGAGTACGAGTTCAAGAACGCGGTGGACTCGATGATGGCGCTCGCCGCCTACGGGAACACGTACATCCAGAACAACGCCCCCTGGAAATTGGTCAAGACCGACCGCGCCGCCGCGGAGCAGGTGATCATCAACTGCCTCCAGATCGCCCGCGCCCTCGCCCTCATCATTGAGCCGGTCATGCCCGACGCCGCGGGGCGTGCCTGGGCGATGCTTGGCTATGCTGACAATGTCTCGGCCCACCGGGTCGACGAAGCTCTCGAACTGGTGCAGAGCGGCCCCCTGCCGGCACCCGAACCCCTCTTTGCAAAGATCGAGGACGAGAAGGTGGCCGAACTGGAGAAAATACTGGAAATGCGCGTGAGTGAAGCACGAATGAAAGAAATGAAAGCAGCAGAAGAGACCTCTGAGATCTCCATCGACGAGTTTGCGGCGATGGACCTCCGGGTCGCCCGCGTCGTCAGCGCGGAAGCGGTGAAGGGTTCGAAGAAATTGTTGAGGCTCATGGTCGACCTCGGCGACGAGCAGAGACAGGTCGTCTCCGGCATCGCCACGTTCTACTCCCCCGAGGAACTCGTCGGAAAGAGCGTTGTGATGATCGCGAACCTGAAACCTGCAAAGATCTTCGGGATCGAGAGCCGCGGCATGATCCTGGCCGCGGGCGAGGAGGCCTCCCTCCTGATGCCCCTGCGCGATGTCGCGCCCGGCACGAAGATCCATTAAACTCTTTTTTTCTTGACTAAGAAGGGCCGCATCCTGTGGGGGAAGAGAACGCCTTTCTCACTCGCCGACCCGGACCCGCACACTGACCGTACCGGCCCCGTCGTCGATCCCGACCTCCCAGATGCCGTTGTAGGGGAAGGGTTCGACGGCGTCGAGGTAGTCGTCGGAGAAGACCATCGCCGGTTCATTGGTGATCCAGTATTCCGGGGTGCCGGGAGTGCCTGGGCCGTACCTGAAGAGGTACCAGGTGGTGTTCCGGCCGCCTGCGGTGGGCCTGAGGACGCCTCTGCCGACCGTGTGGCCGACACCCCCGGGGTCGGTGAGAGTGACGACCTCCGCGGCGCAGATCCCCTCGATCATGATCGCTGCCCCGTTCCCCGCGCAGACGGTTTCAGCCCGGGGGATCTGCCGGTCATGGGAGGGTGCCGTTGCGATCAGGGGGTATGCGACGAGAACGACGGCTGTAACAAAGACCAGAAGAAGGGCGATTGGCCGCGTGAAAGTCACACAGATGCTTCACGCTCCGGGAATATATGTTTTGTAGAATCGCTCATGCGAAGTTTCAGGCGGTTTTCGAAAACCATTTCCGTGGTTTTCATGATGAAGGAGCGGGCCTGGAGGGATTCGAACCCCCGGCATCCGGGTTAGAAGCCCGGCGCTATGTCCTGGCTAAGCCACAGGCCCCTGTGACCACTAGAGTTTGCTCTCTGTAGTTAAGAAAGTTATGAAGGAGGGATCAGATGGCGTGGTAATGCGCCGCCTTTACCGCCTCCACCACGACCGGGTGACAGATGGAACCGATCTCCACCGACTTCGCCATGGAGTTGCCGCAGTAACTGACCTGGACCCGGGCGGAGAGGCGCTCGCGCTCCTCGTAGTAGACCGGGTGGATATAGTCGATCACCCGCTTCATGTTGATGTTCACCGAGAGCACCCTGACAATGATTCCGACGTCCCCGGCCGAGAGGTCCTCGAGGTCGACGCTCGTGAGAAAGAGGTGGGTGTCGGGGCCGGGTTCGAGCGCTGCGACGGAAACGACATTGTTCGTGCTCTGCAGCTCGATGGTCCGCGGTTTTCCCTGTTTGAGTTCGGATATGACCCCCCCTGCTATCCCTGTCAATGCAGTCATTTTCATCGTGCATCACCCGTACATCGGAAGGTTCTCTTTTTTCTGGGGCGTTTCGGTGCTCTGGACCTCTTCGGCGAGTTTGTGCATCGTCGCCTCGATCTCGGCCGCCTGTTCGAGGAGAGGTTCGACATCGACGTCCAGACCGTACAGGGTGTTGAGCACCTTCAGCGTCGCCGCCGCCGAGCGGGGGTCGGGGGTGTTCACCGTCTCGCCGAGGAACCCGTAGCCAGGGAGATTCCTGATCTTGCACTCGGTGAGGATGCTCCCCGCGATCCCGGAGATGCTCCCCATCGGGAGGATGACGGTTTCGTCCCTGATCCTCTCAAGCATCTCCTCCCGGGTGGCGACGCCAAAGACCCTCTTCTCCGGTTCGTTGGTGACGATGCCCGCGATCGTGATCACCTCCCTGACCGGGTACCCGGCGAGCCATTCGATGATCCCGTTTGCGACTTCATAGCAGATCATCGGGTGGATCGGGATGTCGGCGACGATGGCCGCCGTCTCCGCCTTCTCGTAGATCCTGACCGGGACATTGATGACGCCCTTGGCCATCATGGCGACAGGCGGGAAATATTTGCTCGTGATGTTCCCGATCTGCTCGAACTCCATCTGCTCCACGAGGTATTGCAGGGCAATGCTCCCGACGAGTCCACTGCCCGGAAAGCCCATGAGGACCAGAGGATTTTCGCCGCTCAGGGGCTTTGAAGTGATTTTTATCTCCGGTTCGGCCGACATCATCTTAAGATACACAGTCGACTACATAAAGTACTATGCAGGAATATCCGATTAAGCGGGGGTTTAAGGACGGGCTTGGCGAGCGGATGGTCGCCTCCCTCTCGGAGTGCTTTGACGTGGAGCCTTCGGAGACGGCAGGCACGTACACCATCTCGTACGGCGCCCTGAAGATGCTCGCCGTCTCCCTCGGCCCGAAGGGGAGCACGGTCCTTGTGGACACCGAGTCAGACCTTGCCGCGGACGATGAAACGATCCTGGATACGAACCGCAGGTTCAGGAAGTATCTGGATTCCGTGACCGGGTACACTTCCAAAGAGCGGGCGAAGAAGATGCAGAAGGCTGACTGAAGAGGATACTTTTTTTCTGACCGGTCCGTGCAAAAAAAAGAGGGGGGAGTGATCACTCCTTCCGGTTTTTCCCGATGTAGAATCCGGCGATACATGCAATGACGACGAGCGATAGCGCCGCCGCCGTCCAGATGATCGTGTTCAGGTCGCCGGGTGCCTCGCCGGTCGGTGCGGCGGTGTCGACGGGTGCTGGTGTTCCGGCTGCCGTGGTGCCGGTGGGTGCGGGGGGCAGGGTCGCCGTGGTGGCGGCGGCCTGGAGGGCCGGAGCCGTGGTGACCGGGACTCGCGGGGAGGAGGAGCCTCCTCCGTCACCGCCGCCGCCGGGACCGCTGGGGCCCGGCGGATTGGTGCCGCCGCCCGTTGCGGCGATTGCAAGGGTGTGCTGTTTGTCAGGGTCGAAGGTGGCGGTCATGGGCACGGTCTTCCCGTTTACGGTGAAGGTGATTGTCCTGCCGATGTCGCTCGCATAACCGGTGACGGCGAGTTTCTGATCGTACTGGTCGGAGCCGCCGAAGACTCCTTCCTGTGTCGTCGTCAAGGTGCCCCGCACCTCGCCGCCGATGAGGGCGGTGATGGTGGTGCCCGCGGGGGCGGGTGTGCCGTCGATGGTGAGGGTGCCGCTGTACTCGTCAGGGAACTGGGGTATCTCCTCCGCCGCCATGGCCCCTGCCACGAGGGCGAGGAGGAGGATGAGTGTGAGGTGTGTCTTCATGGTCTGCCTCGAAAAAATTAGGCGCTGATGGCCGCCAGCGTGCCGTCGGCCCGCATGAACAGCCAGTAGCCCCGGCCTGGTTCCATCGGGAGAGTGTCGACGTGGCTGCCGACAGCGCCGTTGATGGCCGAACGTTCGTAGGCCTGGTTCCCGGCGTCGAAGCCAATGAGGATGGCCCAGGTATCTTTCACTGATTCGAGTGCGTCTCTGGTCGGTTCAGGTTTGATGTCTGAGTACCCAACAGCGTTCCAGCCTGCGGCAAGACGCCGGTTCGGCGGGGTGGTGATGTCCTCGGTGCTGAAGGTGAGGGGGACGTTCGTGACCTGTTTTGCGTAGACCCAGACGCCCTGGAGGGGCAGGATCTTGTCGTCCGTCCCGAGGGCCTTCCAGAGGCCGTTCCTGGTGTCGAAGGTGTAGATGGAGTGGCCGGCGCAGTCGACGTTCGCGAAGATCAGGGCGGTGTCGTTGCCGGGTGCGAGGGTCCGCGGGGTGGAGACGAAGTTCCAGCCCTTCTGGAGAGTGAGGGCCATGCCCTCGTCGCCTGCGGCGAGACCGACGAGCCTGATGGCGTCGATGCTGCCGAGGCGCTTCTCCGCGGGCACGCCGCTGCCGACGAGTTTGAGGGGCCAATCGCCCTTGGCGAGGGGCCAGTCGTCGACCTCGTTCGCGAGGATGATGTCGTTGTTTCTCTTCACCTCTTTGCTGGTGAACTCGACGGCGCGGTCGTCGGCGGTGCTGGCGATGTTGTCAGGGCCGTAGTCGATGAGGACGACGGTGTAACCGGCGTCGGCGAGGTCGTCGCGGAATGGTGCATGCTGGTCGGCGTCGTCGACCCAGCCGCAGAGGAGCCAGAGGGGCATGCCCGACCACGTCTTCCCGCCGTCTGTCCAGGTGGCGCTGTGGCCTGCCTGGGTGCAGCCGACGCCCTGTTCAAAGGCGGGGCGGTCGATCTTTCGTGTGATCGCGCCGGAGAGGGCGAGGGTCCAGTCCTCCCTGGGTTCGGGGACGATCTTGATGGTGGCGATCTTCTTGACGGACATGCCTGCCGCCGATGGCCATTCCTGCCAGTAGTGGTGGTAGGCCTCGTCGAAGCAGATCCGCATGTCGTCGTTGCCGAAGACGCCGTCGGGGGTGAGGAAGAAGAGCTGCGGCCCGTCGCCCCATTCGGGGTACTCGCCCATCTCGGCGTCCCACCAGGCGATCATCGCGGGGCCCTGCCTCTCGTTGGGGGCGAGGACGGTTGAGGAGGGGAGTTTGCCAGGGTAGTCGTCCCTGCCGGCGAACTGGATCTCGCCGCCGTCGTAGGCACCGCCGACGATGGCGCAGAGGTCGGCGAGGGCCGTGCCTTTGACGGTGTTGTTGACCTTGCCGAGGTTGAGGTCCTCTGCCGGGTTCCAGGGGTCGTTCTTGTCGAAGGTCGGGCCCTGGAACCTGAGCATGGTGCCGTTCTCACCACCGAGGAGGGGGAGGTGACGCTGCATCCACCTGATGCTGACGGTCTTCTTCTCCGCGACGTTGACGCCGTCGGGGGCGTACTTGATGATCTCGATGGAGGTGAGGGTCTCCGGTGTGACGACGGTGACGTCGGCGGTGCCTTCGATCTCGCCGCACGCGGCGGTGAGGGTGACGGTGCCGGGTTTGACGGCCTCGAACCACCCTGTCTCGTTCACGGTGCCGATGCTCTCGTCGCTCGCCGTCCATGTGAAGTCGAGGCCGGGGATGGCGGATTTGTCCCAGTTGAGGCCGGTGGCGTTGAACTGCCAGGTCTCGCCTGTCTCGGCCTCGAAGGTTCCGGGTTCGACGGTGATGCCGGTGAGGACCGGGGCGGGTTTCACGATCACGCCGTCCTGCCAGACGCCCATCATCGGGTAGTCATCATGGTAGTCGCCGGCGACGCTGTCTGTGCCGAGGAGCATGGGTTCGTCGCCGATGCCGTTTCCGTCCCCATCGGTGCCTTCGTAGCCGCCATAGTAGTTGCCGACATAGCCGGTGTGCTCGGCGTCGTTGTAGGTGTAGGTGACCATCTCAGGCGAGTGGTAGGTGCTGGGGTTGAGGCACTCGACGGTGCCGAAGAAGGCGTTGGCCCAGATGACGTTGTCGGCGGGGTAGTCCTTGACGCAGAGTTCGTCGTCGACGTTGTTCCAGCAGGTGTTGTTGAAGACGGTGTTGCCGGTGACAGTGTCCCTGAGGCTGATGCCCCTCCGGGTGTTGTCGTGGCAGGTGTTTGCCTCAATGAGGTTGCCGGTGGCGTCGCCGCCGAGGTGGATGCCGTTGTAGCAGGCCCCGCCACAGTCGTTGCCGATGATGCGGCAGTTGTCGTAGCCGACGCTCTCGATGCCGGCGACGTGTTCGTTGGTCGGCCCGCGGACGGAGAGGCCTTCGACGGTGATGCCGTCGGCCTTGAGGTCGAAGACCGGTTTCTCGGGCACTTTGGCGGTCACGGTGACGGCCTTCGTCCCGTTCTCGGCCCTGATGGTCAGGCCCTTGTCGACGAGCACGTTCTCGGTGTAGGCGCCGTCGCGGACGACGATGGTGTCGACGCACTGTGCGGCGTCCACGGCCGCCTGGATGGTGGTGTAGACGCCGTCCCCGCCGTCGTCGTCGACGTACAGGGTCTGCGGGACGAGGACTTCATACTCCCCGCCCGCCTCCTTCAGCGGTGCGTAATCGGTGCCGAGGCCTTCGGGGAGGTCGTAGGGCGTGTCGATGACGCCGTCGACGTCCTCGTCGGCGCCTGTGTAGTCGGACCAGAAGTTGCCGAGGTAGCCGGTGTGCCCGGTGCTGTTGTAGAAGTAGGTGACGGGGGCGGTGGAGTTCCAGTGGGTAAGGGTGGGGGCGGTGCCCATGAGGGTGATCCCTGAGATGTTGGAGTTCAGGAAGATCTTGTTGCCCTCGCCGGGCGGGATAATGCAGAAACTATTCCCCATTACATCGAAGATGTTATCGGTTATGGTGCTGTTGGTTGCCTGATAAAGTACGATAGCCCCATAATCTTGGATTGTAATATTAGTGAACGTGTTATTGATGATTTTGCAGTCTTTCGAATCTTGCAGCATTACAATGGTCTGCTGCACCCTCTTTCCATTCATGAAAGTGTTGTTCTCAAGCGTGAGATTGTCGCCTTGTGGAGCGAATTCGCTCACTATTTCTTTTATGATGCAATTCCTGACAATCGAACCGTTGGCGGGGCCATACGTTCCAAGTTGAAAACTTGGTTTTCCATTAATAATTGTTAATCCGTCAATGATCGTCCCGGCCGCGTTACAGTTTTTTCCGTCCGGGATCCTGAGCCCCGGTCCATCCCGACAGTCAATGATGACAGAATCGGGCCCATCTCTGCTCTGGAAGGTCAGGTGAGGTATTCTGACAGCGAATCTTGAGTAGGTGCCTGGCAGGATACAGATCGTGTCCCCCTCCGCTGCGGCGTCATGAGCAGCCTGGATGGTTGTGTAGACTCCCTCGCCGCCGTCGTCGTCGACATACAGGGTCGCCGCCGCCGTCGGTGCGATGAGGAGAGTAAGTAGGATAAGGCAGAAAATTCCAATCGATTTTTTCATGAAAATCACCATAAGGAAAAGAAAAAAAGGGTTAGTAGGTGTGGTGATGGGTCACCACGAGCTTCACGTAGTCGGTCGCAAGGGTTGATTTAACGAGAAGTCCGGTGGCTGCACCCTTCTGCTTCACGAGTACGGTGACGTTGCCGTTGACGATGTAGTTGCTGATGCCTGAGGTCTTCTCGCCGGTGAGCGAGACCTCGGTGCTGCTGGTGCTGTCCTGCAGGAGCTCGTAACTGCTGCTGGTGCCGTTCCAGATGTAGAGGTCGGCGCCGGGGGTGCTGGCATGGGTGCCGGTGCCGTTCCAGGTGATGGCGAGTCTCTCGATCTTCGTGGCGTTCTCGGCGACAGTGAAGACGAAGCGCTGCGCGGCGGACTCGCCGGTGACTGAGGTGCTGCACTCTTGATCGATGCCGTCATCGGAGGCGATGTATGCGGTGCTGCTGAACGCGGTGCTCGGCACATTGCTGGCGGTCGGGACGCCGGTCACGCCGCCCTCGTACGCGTACTCGACGGTGTCGCTGCCGGTGGCGAAGTCATAGCGGTGCGGGGGGTAGATCTTGATCGTGTCGACATTCTGGACGGAGAGGCCCTTTGCCGAGGGTCCGACGAAGTCGGAGTTCCTGTCCTTCGCAAACTGCTGGTACCAGGGGGCGATGCAGTTCTTCATGTTCTGGTTGCTGAAGGTCAGGTCGTTCGAGGAGTAGAAGAAGAGGCGCATGCCTTTAGACCAGCCAGGGACGAAGCCGTACTCGGAGTCCCACCAGCAGAGGATCATCTCGCCCTGGCCTGCGATGGGGGAGTAGACGTTGGTCTTGTTGAAGTACCGGGTCGCCTTCGGGAATGTCGAGTCGGCGATCACGATCTCCGAGCCGTCGGGCATCCCGCCGACCTGCATGACGATGTCTTCGAGGAGGGTGCCGTTGTGGGCGCCGTAGTTCCCGAGGTTCACGCTCTCGGTGGTGTCCCAGCCGTTCTGGAATTCTGCATCGGTAAGATTGTACGTCACCTGGTCGGCGGGGGTGACCAGGCCCTGCATGGAGATGTTGCCGGAGCTCTGGTACTGGGTCATACCCATGAGGGTGGTGTTGTACAGGGTCGTCGAGTCATCGACGGTGGCATAGTTGTTGTCGCAGTACCTGGTCACGGTGACGCTTGTCGATGCCGCTGCCGGCATGACCAGCACCGCGAGGGCGATGCACAGGCAGAGAACTGCCATTGGTGTTTTTATTCGTGTAATCATACTTTCCGAGGTCATGGTTTCCGTTCCTGTCGTAGTAACGACAATGAATACTCGATCGAGGGCACTATAAATCTGTTTTGATGAAAATGTCAAAAATATTAAGTAAATTATGTTGATATGTTTGACCGGCATCTCAATTTTTGCCGGGGAAATGCCGGAAAATATCAGACATATGCACGATATCTCTGTGTTGTCTTGCCATATGGTGAAAATTTCTCCATTTTATAACTTGAATGGATCGTTTTCACCGTTTTATGTGGCATGGGACGAAAAATGGAGAATATAATCAAATTTGTATTCTGCGCTGCCCATCCTCAGGCTGCGGTCCCCGCCAGGGTGCCGTTGCCGTTCATGTGGAGCCAGTAGCCCCGGCCAGGGAAGAGGGCGGCGTCGGCCGCGACCGCGGGCTCGTACGCCTGCCGCAGGGCGTCGTAGCCGGCGCACGTCTCCCACTGCCCCCAGGCCGAGACAAGGGCGAGGCCCGCGGGCGTCGCCTCGGTGTCCGCGAACCCGACAATGTTCCAGCCCTTCGAGAGCGCCTTCGCCGGCGGGGCATGGAGCGGGTCGGCGTCGAAGGCGAGGGGCACGGCCGTCGCCTCCGCCGCGTAGACGAGCACGCCGGTGAGGGGCTCGATGCGGTCGGCGGCGCTCATGGGCCTCCAGAGCTGCGCCTTCCCGTCGAAGATGTAGAGGGAGTGGCCGGCCGACGCCACGCCCGCGAAGATCAGGGCCGTGTCATTCCCCGGCGCCAGTCTCTTCGGGACGGAAACCACGTTCCAGCCGGGTGCGAGTTCGATCACACCCTCCCTGAAGGCCGGGCCCTCGCCGGCCGAGAGGACGTAGAGTTGCTTCTTCATCACATTGTTCTCACGTTCCCTCTCGCCGGGCGGGCCCTCGACCACCGCCTCGAAGGCGTGGGCCCCGGCCGTCGCCGGCCGCCAGGGGAAGGCGAAGGTCGCCGTCTCCCCGGCAGGAAGACCGGCGGACTCCTCTCTCCCGAGGGCCGCGCCGTCCGCGGTGAGGTTCACCGCGAAGGCCCCGGCATCGCTCCCGCCGATGTTTGCGACCGTCACCATCACCGTGGCGTTATCTCCCGCCACCGCCGGGCTTTCAAACCTGATCGTCCGGGGCACAAGGTCGGGCCCGCCGGCGCCGCCGATCACCACCGGGTCAAAGACCTCGCCGGGCTGGTAGACCTTTACAATCTCTCTGTTGTCCTCAGAGACGTCGGCCACAGGCACGAACTCCAGCGTCACCGTCGCGTTCGCCGGGTCCACATGCACCCTCTCGTAGCCCAGGACATACTCCCTGCCCGCCTCGTAACAGGGCTCCTTCTCCTCCTCCAGGGGATACTGCAGGCCGCCGCCTGTCGCCGCGATGATGTACTGCGTGCCGTTGGCCATGTGGCGCTGGTACGAGTGGACGTGGCCGCTGAAGATCACGTCCGTCCCCTTCGCCTCGAAGGCCTCCCGCCAGCCCGCGTCTGCCCAGGCGCCCGTGTGGTGACCGCCGGAGTTGTACGGCGGGTGGTGGAAGGCCGCGACCGTCCAGCGTGCTTCGTCGGCCGCCAGGTCGTCCCTGAGCCAGGCCGTCTGCCCGGCCATCTCGCTGCCCTTCATGCTCGTGGAGTCCAGCACCACCACATGGAGGTCGCCGCAGTCGAAGGAGTACCACGGCGGCAGGGCGAAGACCTCGCGGACGAGGTTCTTGTACTTCTCCTCGTGGTTGCCGAGGGCCGTGTACAGCGTGGTGTTCGCAAGCATCGTCCGCGCCGAGGCGAAGAATCTGTCCCACTCGGTGGCGTCCTGTGCCTGGCTGACCATGTCGCCGGTGTGGAGGATGAAGACGGCGTCGCCCTCCTCCTCCGCGATCCTCTCCGCTACGATTCTGTGCCTCTCCAGCTGCGTGTAATACGGGACCTGCTCCTGCGAGTCGCCGTACACGATGAAGGTGAAGGGCTCTCCCGCCGCGGGGAAGGTCTGGAAGGTGAAGTCCTGCGTCACGTTCCGCCCGGCCGTCACCCTGTAGTGGTAGGTCGTCCCCGGTTCGAGGCCGGTGAGGGCGACATGGTGTAGCGAGGTCTCCCGGTCGTCGTCGGCGCTCAGGGTGTAGTTCCCGTCCGCGTACGCCGCCGCCGGGGCATAGTCCACCCTGCCTGTCGTTGGCACGTCCGTCTTCCAGCTGATAGTCGTCCCTGTCCCGGTGGTGCCGGTGATGTACGGCCCGTGGACGATCTCCTGCATCGGCGGGAGGACCTCGTAGTTTTCGAGCGGCCCGATCAGCGGGTAGAAGTCGTGGTCGTCGGCCGAGGCGTCGTAGGGCGTGTCGCCGACGCCGTCGCCGTCCGCGTCGACGCCCTCATAGTCGAAGTAGTAGTTGCCCAGGTAGCCGTGGTGGAGGGTGCCTTTGTAGATGTAGTCGACCTCCTCAGGCGTGCGGACGGTGTTGTTCGCCGACCCGGTGCTCTCCCAGCTTTTATGCTTCACTCCGGGCTTCCCGCTCTTCTCCAGCAGGTCGTTGAGGTAGAAGGCGTTCCCGCCGGAATTCGTCATTATGCTCCTGGAGTCGGTGTGCACGCAGGTGTTGTTGGTGATGGTGCTGTTCGTCGTGGAGATCCTCATCCCGTGGTAGGCGTTGGAGACCACGTTGTCGCGGAGCAGGTTGTGGTCGCCGGAAAGAACTATGGCTTCGCCCCCGCCGGAGACCGTGTTCCCGGAGACGGTCGATTTCGAGGCGGCGATACTGATCCCATTGTTGCTGTAGGACGAGACCGTGTTCCCGGAGACGGTGACGTTCTGGGACGAGGAGAGGGCGAGGCCAAAGTCGGCTCTCTTCACGTTCTTCAGGGTGTTCTGCACGACTCTCGCATTGTCTACCCTGCTCAGGACGATGCCGTAGGTGCCCTCTGTCGTGAGGGTGCAGGCCCGGATCACCGGGCCTTCTGAGGCGGAGAGAGCGATCTCCTCCCATGCATTCATCTCTACCGTGCATCCCTCGATCACGGTCCCGGCCGACGCCGTACCCGTGATCCCCGACCTGTGGTTCGCGTCCACCGTGGCTCCGGTGAGACGGGTGCCGGCCGAGGCGTTCAGGAAGACGCCGTTGTAGTTCTCCGTCGCCCTGATGCCCCGGAGGGTGCAGCCGTCGGTATGGTCCACCACAATCCCTGCCGTGCCCTCGATGATCCCTCCCTTCACCGTCAGTCCTTCGACCGTCACGTTCGCCGCGGTCACCGTCACCGGCGCTCTCTTGCTATCGGGCGTGGCAACGACCGTCGTCGCGGCTCCGTTCTCCGACCTGAGCACGATCCTCCGGTCCACCACCACGTTCTCGGTGTACGTCCCGTCCCTCACCACGACCGTGTCGCCCGCGTTGCAGGCATAGACGGCCGCCTGGACGGAGGTGAAGTCTGCGGTGCCGTCGTCGTCCACGTACCACGTCTTCGGCTCGGGCGGGAGCGGAACCACGCTCGCCGTGGCCGTCCCGCTGACTCCGCCGGCCGAGGCGGTGATGGTCGTCGTCCCCTCTGCCCGGGCCGTGAAGACGCCGTCCGCGACCGTCCCGACAGTGGTGTTGGAACTCGACCAGGCGACCGCGACATCCTTCATCTCACGCCCCTTCTGGTCGCGGACCATCGCCGTGAAGACCTGCGTCCCGTCGAGGGTCACCGTCGCCACGGGCGGGAGGACCTCCAGGGTCGTCGGCACAGGGCGCTCCTGCGTCACGATGAACATATGCCGCGTCGCCGTCGCCGTGCCGTCCGCGGCGGTCACGGTCAGGCTCACGTCGAAGAACCCGGCCTTCGCGTAGGTGTGGGTCGGGTTCTGCACGTTCGCCGTCGCATTGTCGCCGAAGTCCCAGTGCCAGGCCGTCGGCGAGGAGGCCGTCGTCGCCCCGGTGAACTGCACCGTCAGGGGGAGATAGCCGGAGGTCTGGTTGGCCGTGATGGTGACCGGGAAGAGAGGTGCGGGCTCCTGGCTCCTGATCACGATCTTCTGAACATACTTCATGGACTGCGAGCGTGAAGACGGCCACTTGACCGCGCCGTCATAATAATAACTCCAGTACTCCTCGTCCATGAAACGGCGCATATCAGTGTTCCCGAAGACGTACTGCCCCTTCGCGTTCTGTGTGGTCGCGAAGAAGATGGTGCGCATCCCTGTCTCGTAGTCGGGCACGTAGCCGTCGTCCGGCCGCCACCAGGTCAGGACCAGTGGCCCCTGCGCCGGGTTGCCGCCGTGGGCGGTGTCCGTGTAATAGATGTTCCTGTACGGGTAGTGCGCCGGGCTGAAGCTGTCGCTCGGGTGGATCCAGACGATATCGTCCGGCCCCATCCCGCCGACAAGGTCGCAGAGGTCCTGCATGTCCGTGCCTCGCATGGCATGATAGTCCGAGCCTTTGATACTCTCCGTATCTATCTCATCGGGGTCCCAGAGGTTGCTCTCGTTGAAGGTCGGCCCCTGCATATAATAATGCGTCACGCCGTCCCCCTGTATCGGGAGGTTCGCCTCCATCCAGCGGTAGTCCACCGTCCTCTCGTCAAGGACCGTCGTCCCGTCCGCGGCCAGTTTGACAACCGTCACTTCGGTCGTTTGTTTCCCGGCCGAGACCGGCGCCACCAGGAGGAGGCCCAGGAGAACAAGGATAAGGAGGGGGGTGATGTTCGCTTTTATCCTCGATACAGGTATTGATTCTTTGAATAATCTCGATTTACTCTTTTTTTCACTTTTCATGCGATCTCATCCAGTAATATGTATATCGATATCACCTCTCTGCCGGTATTATAAATTGGTTTTCATTATTCTGTTAATTATGTTAAACTGTCATTGTTAATGCTCCGGGCGTGAAGGGGGACGGAAAAACCGGGAAAAAAGTGTGCGTTGCTCGAACGTGGCGTGATATCAGGATGAGCACCTGAAAATGGACTTTTAGTTCGTTTTTCTCCCTCCGTCCGGGCATTTCTGGGGGATGGGGCCCTATCCGCCGATATGGGGGTGGATCCGGGATGCGCCCGGGATCAGAGAGAAAATGGGGTCGTATCTCGCTGTTTCAGAGCAGGAAAGGGCAAAAAAGATGGGGGAGATTATTCGATGATGATAAACGGCATGAATGAAGAGATAGGCGTCTGGAGGTAGGAAAACTGTCCGGAATTTCTCGACAAAGCATTTCGGAAGATGGTCTCTTCTTCATCCGCGTCATTTCAACGTTTTTTGGTGTTTGAGGTTGGAAAAAGCCCTGAAGATCTCTTCCAAACCCTTATCTTTCCCCCCCGCCACCTCTCTCCATGGACCCCGTCATCTCCTCTATCCGCAAAGAACTGCAGGAACAGGCAGACCCCGAGATCCGGAAGAACGCCCGGCGGTACTTCAAGGAAGATATCGTCTGCTACGGCATGAAGACCGCGGACGGCGCTGCCATCGCAAAAAAATACTGGCGAGAAGTCAAAGACCGGGACAAACAGGAGATCTTCGCCCTCTGCGAGGAACTCTATCGCTCAGGGTATATGGAGGAGGCGTTCATCGTCTCGACGTGGGCACCCCTGCTGAAAGACCGGTACGAGCGCGAAGACATCGCCGTCTTCAGGCACTGGATCGACACCTACATCTCCAACTGGGCGGAGTGCGACGGTTTCTGCAACCACACGATGGGCGACTTCATCGACCTCTACCCCGAGTATGTCGAGGAACTCAAACGCTGGACACGGTCAGGGAACCGGTGGATGCGGCGGGCCGCGGCTGTTTCGCTGATCATCCCGGCAAAACGCGGAAAATTCCTCGATGAGGCACTTGAGATCGCCGACCTCCTCCTCACGGATCCGGACGACCTGGTGCAGAAAGGGTACGGCTGGCTTCTCAAGGAGGCGAGCAGGCAGCACACGAACGAGGTCTTTGCATATGTCATGCAGAACAAGAAGGCGATGCCGCGGACGGCGCTGCGGTACGCGATCGAAGTGATGCCGAAGGAACTGAAGACGGAGGCGATGAAGAAGGACTGGTAGCAGGAGGGACTCTGTGAAAAACCTCTCCCTGTGTGTCGGGTGGCATCTCCGATCCCATAGTGGCAGTGCGAACCCGCCGCCTTCCCTCTCCACCTTCCCAAGATCTATCGTACTATGGGGGTCTGGGGCAACGAGCGTCAGCGAGTTCGAGAAGACCGTTAGGTCTTCGAGGAGCCCCCGGCGTTGTGTGAGGGGAAGGTGATGGATCGGCCTCCTCCTCCGGGGGGCTGCCGCCCCCCGGTCCCTCGAAAGCCTCCGGCTTTCTCAAGATCGCTCCGCTCGCACCCTGCCATTACGATAGGGGCGGGTTTGGCATACTCCCTCAGGATTCCTGCCCTGTCTTCCCGGAACCAATCTTAAATCGGGGGTCTGGGGGAATGACCGGAGGAAGTCGAGAAATCCGTACGTTTTCGAGGAAATCCCCGGCAACCTGTATGGGGAAGCCAGCGAACCCGTGCGTCCCATCATGGGGTCATGAGGGGAACCATGAGCGATTCTCCAGAGCCGGGAAAACACCTCCCTCGGCTCCGCGCAGAAAAAAAGAGGAAAAAGATTATTCGATGACGATCGCGGGCTTGAAGGGGAGGGCGGCGTCTGCCTTCGCCTCGCCGCTTCCCTCTGCTGCGAGGACCTGCACCGGCACGCCGAACTCCCTCTCCAGGAACTCCTTTGCCGACATAAAGACCGCCATCTCGTCGACGCCGTTCGTCGCAATGCTCCTGACCAGTTCTGGCGGCAGGCGGTGGATGAACTTCGTCACCTGTTTCGCCGTGTTCACCGCCTCCTTGCCGCGGGCACGCAGGCCCTCGTCGGCCATCACGAGCTTCACCGCATTGGTCCTGTCCTCGGCCGCCGCGATCATTGCGAAGACCTGCTCCTTCCAGGTCGGGGCGACATAGAGCCTGATCGCCTTCGGCTGGATCTGGATCAGCTTCGTGATCGACTCCACGTCCTCGACAGTCCGTGCGAGGAGTTCCTCGGCAAGTTCAGCCTTCTCGTCGACCTTCGCAACGTCGGCCACAGGCCAGGGGGCAAAGGCCACAGGGCCGTCATTGCCCATCGCGTGCCAGAGTTCCTCGCAGGTGTACGGCACGATCGGGGCGAGCAGCCGCACCCAGACAGAGCAGAGCTCCTGCACGGCCGCAGAGCCCGGCGCGATCGTCGGCAGGCGCCTGCGGTACCACTTCAGGTCGGCCTCGATCCCGAAGAACGCCTCCTGGAGGGCCTGCCGCGTCTGGAAGTTCAGCATCGCTGCGGTGGCATTCTCGATCCTGTGCTGCAGCCTGGAGATCAGCCAGCCGTCGATCTCGCGGCCGTCATTCTCCTCAACCGCGAGCCCCTCGGAGACCGTGTTCCAGAACCGCTCGATCTGCTTCTTCGCGCCGATCACCAGTTCGTTCCGCCAGTCGAAGTCCTGCCACGGCTCGGCCGAACCGATCAGGAACATCCGCACCGTGTCAGGCCCGAACTCGTTCAGGGCGTCTTCCAGCAGGACGACGTTCCCCTTCGATGAGGACATCTTCGCCCCGTTCAGCAGGCCCATGCCGAAGATGACCATGCCCTGCGGCTGTTTGTCCGCCGGCATCACCGCACGGTGGTGGAAGAGCTGGAAGGTGAGGTGGTTCGAGATGAGATCCTTTGCCGAGAACCTGAAATCGTACGGGTACCAGTACAGGAACTCGGCCCTGATCGCGTCCAGCGTCTCCCTCGGCACAGTCGTCGGGTTGCCTGTCCCGTAGACGACGTACTCGAAGACCTCGGGGGTGAGCTTCTCAGGCTCGATCTTCTTCACATGATGGGCGATCGTGTAGAAGGCCATGTAGATGGTCGAGTCAGAGAGCGGCTCGATGATCCAGGCCGGGTCCCAGGGGAGCTTTGTCCCGAGGCCGACCCGCCTGGTGCAGGCCCAGTCCTTCAGCCAGTCCACCGTCCGGTGGAACTCGGCGCGGACCTCCGCGGGCACGACCTTCATCTCGTCGAGCTGCTCGTGCACCTCTGCCTTCCAGGCCGGGTCCGAGTACTGGAGGAACCACTGGTCATGGAGGATCTTCACGTACACCCGGCCGCCGCACCGGCAGATCACCTGGCGGGTGTCGAAGTCGAACATCTCCTTCGACCCGTAACTCTCGACCATGATCGCGGCCACGTCGTCGCGGGCCTGCTTCACCGGCTTGCCGGCCTGGTCGCCGCAGTTCACGAGGAGGGTGCCGTGGAGCACCTCGGCTGCGTACACCTCGCGGGTGACATCGTCCATTCTCGGGTCGAGCTGGTGCCTGATCCCGGCCTTCTCAATGGCGTCCTTTGCCGGGAGCGCGCCGTAGCCCTCGGTCTTGATGATCGCGACCGGGGCGATGTCGGTAAAGCGCCCCTCCTCCTGGAGGTCGCGCAGGGCGATATAGTCGAAGGGTGCGTGGGCCGGCACAGACATCACGAGACCTGAGCCCATGTCAGGGTCCACGAAGTCCGCGGGCAGCACAGGCACTGTTCCGCAGAGCGGGTGCGAGGCAGTCGTGCCGACGATCTCCGTCCCCTTCACCTCGCCGGTGATCTCGATGGTGTGGTCCTGGAGTTCGAGTTTGTAGGCCGCCTCGCGGGAGAGCACCCACTCCTCGCCGTCCACCGTCGCCCGCACATAAGTGACGCCCGGGTTTGCCCAGAGGTTGGTCACGCCATAGATCGTCTCCGGCCGGAGAGTGGCGCACGGGACCTTTGCACCCTGCCACTCGAAGACGACAAGGGTGAACTTCATGATCTCGGCCTTTTCGCCTTCGAGGAGGTCGTGGTCGCCCACAGGGTTGTCGCACGACGGGCAGTACTTCACCGGGTGGACGCCCTTCACCACATGCTCCTCCTCGTGGAGGTGCTTGTACTGCCACTCGATGTACTTCGAGTACTGCGGGTCCACGGTGATGAACCGGCGGCGCCAGTCGATGGACAGGCCGCACCGGCGCATCAACCTCTCGTATTCCCCGGCAAAGTACCGGACGATCGTCATCGGGTCGTCGAACCTGTCGAGGACGTCCTGCGGCACCCGGTACAGGTCGCGGTAGATCCGCACCGTCGAGGGGTCGTTCTTCGCGATCCGGCGCGAGATCCCGATCACCGGCGTGCCGGTGACATGGAAACCCATCGGGAAGAGGACATTTTTGCCCTGCATCCTCCAGAAACGGGCGACCACGTCGGGTACGATATAGGTCCGCCCGTGCCCCACGTGCATGGCGCCGCTCGGGTACGGGAAGGCGACGTTCAGGTAGAACTTTTCATTGTCGTCCGGGTTGGCCTCGAATGCCGCCGGCCATGTGTCCCGGTACTTCTCTTCCAGTTTCTGAATATCCCATTCAGCCACGGTATGTCACTCCCACGATACTCTCTTTATACAGGTCTCAGTCTGATGGCCTCACGGTCGTTGTACCTGCGGATCAGTTCCTGTGCGATGCTGCTGCTCTTTGCCAGGTCGATCTCGCCCTTCTCGTTTACTGTTGCAGTAAAGAGGTACTCTTTCCCGGCAAAAACATCGACGATCGCCTCCCTGAATTCGGGGGCGACCAGGGTGAGATGCTTCTTCTCGACGCGGAGGCGCAGGCCCTCGCTCGCGGGCATTTCCTCGGCGGTCTCCTTCACCTCAGGGAGAGGGAGTTCGGAACGCGGCCTGATGTCGATCCCGATGCCGATCTTGTTCACGATCCCGGCGATATTCTTGCCGCCCCTCCCGATGGCTGCGGGGACATCTTTGTCCTCGATATAGGCGACGGCCTTCGTGTCGCTCTTCATGAAGACATCGATAGCCCCGGCGGTGAACCGGCCGAGTTCACGCTGGACCTCCCGTTCGGTGACCTCCCAGGCGGTCTCTTTCTCCTCGGCTTCGGGTTTTTCTTCGGCAACTGTCTCGGGAACCTTCTCTTCAGCCTTCGCCTCGACCTTTTCCTCGACCTTCTTCACCGGTACTTTCTTTTCGGCGCCGTCCCCTGTCGGCATCACGATCGTCTCGCCCTCGTACTTGAAGATCTCGAAGGCAATCCTGTCGGTCACCGTGTCGCGCACGGTCGTCACCGGCCTGATGTGCAGGTCGGAGTTCATGCCTTCGGGCACCTTGATCGAGAAGCTGACATCGTAGACCCTGGTGATCTCGCCGTTGTCCACGTAGATGATGGTGTTTATGATCTGGGGCAGGACGCTCGGCTCGACCCGGCCGAAGAAGCGCTGAATCGCGTCCTTCACCTCCATCGCATGGATCACGCCGACCATGCCGACGCCGGCAAGGCGCATATCGGCAAAGACGCGGAAATCCTCGTTCTTCCGCAGTTCGTCGAAAATGACGTAGTCGGGCCGCACGAGCAGGAGCACCTCGGCGGTGTTCTCCATGCTCCCTTCGAGGGCCGTGTACTGGGTGATGTTGTCTGGCACCTGAAGGTCGCGCGGGGCCTCCATCGTCTTGACGATAAACTCCTTATCGGCAAGGAAGGTGGCGACGCTCTGGGCGAGCGTACTCTTCCCGGCACCCGGCGGCCCGGCAATGAGAACGCCCTGACGGACACCCGTGATCCTTTCCTTGATCAGGTCTGCCATCGCGTAGTTTTCGAGTGCCACGTCACGGATCGGCCTGACCGCTGTGATCTCCATCCCGTCGGAGAAGGGCCGACGGGCGATTGCGATCCTGATCGATCCTATCTGCACCACGGTGATGCCGCGGCGTTCGATCTCGATGAAGCCGTCGGGATCGCGCTTTGCCCTTTCGAGCACTTCCTGTGCCATGGTGCGGAGTTCATACTCGTTCATCGGGCTGTCGCGGAGTTGCACAAGGCGCAGGTTCTTCATCGTCCCTTTTCTTGCCATCGGCGGGACGCGTTCTTTAAGGTGGACGGCGATCGTCTCCTCGTCGAAGTACTGGTCGAGCATGAGAGGGGTGCACTCGCCGACCTGGGGCTTCAGGTACATGACATCGATCCCCTTTGCCTTTGCGACCTCTGACTGGACGACATCGCTGGTGACGAACCTGGCATCATACTCGATGGCGACGTTCCTGATCAGGGCGTCGATCTCGCCGCCGCTTGCGAGTTTGACCTGGCTGAGACTTGGGCGTTCCCCCACATATCGGAGTTCTATAGTCCCCTCGCCCGCCATTCTGGAGAGGTTCTGCAGTTCTGTCAGACCGGAGAAACCGATCTCGCGGCCCTGGTTTGCCTGGGCCTCGAGCTCAGCAACGACCGCTTCCGGAATGATTATTGTCGACCCTGTATATTCACCGGTTTTTATCATCTGGGTGATGCGTCCGTCTATGACGACACTTGTATCAGGCACTATTTTCATAAAAAATTCACCATATTCTACGTGTCTTTATCCTTTATTAGCATATACATCCGCAGGATCGAAGAGCGGCGCGGCGATCTCCCTCCCCTCGATCGTCCGGTAAAAACAGGAATAATGGCCGGTATGGCAGGCCGCTCCCCTCTGCCTGACAAGGTACAGGAGGGCGTCCGCGTCGCAGTCGGCCCTGACCTCCACGACCTCCTGCACATTCCCGCTCTCCTCTCCCTTCTTCCAGATCTTCTGCCTGCTGCGCGACCAGTAGTGGGCATACCCTGTCTCCCCGGTCAGCCGCACTGCCTCCTCGTTCGCCCAGGCGAGCATCAGAACCTCTTTTGTCTCCGCGTCCTGCACCACGACCGGGACAAGGCCGTCTGTATAGTTCAGTTCCATCACCTCATACTCCTGCAAGTACCTTTATGATCATAAAGAGCAGGTCGCCGATAAAAAGTGCCGTGACGAAACCGGCGGTGATCGGGATGATGAAGGGGACGGCATAACTGATCCAGACTCTGCCTGCCTTCCTGTACAGGGCGAGTTCCTGCGCGTAGCGCTCGGGGTGCTCGCGCAGGTCCTTTGTGTACATCCGCCGTTCGCCGCCCTGCACAGTCCGCCGCAGGGACTCGCGGATCTTGAGGAAGCGGCGGGTGATCGTCCTGTCCTCCTCCTCGGTGATCTCCTCCATCACAAAGCCGAAATGGTTCCTGATATCTTTCCCTTCCACCGGATAGCCGAAGAACATGTACGGGAAGGGCGCCCTGTTCCCCTTCACGATATTATACGCGCAGAGGGCGAGGGGCGCGACGAGGTTGAGGAGGAGGGCGTCTGTGATCACGGAGAAGGGAAAGAAACCCATGGGCGGGACGCCGAGCAGAGGCTCGACCGGGAAGG
The DNA here is from genome assembly GCF_002498315.1 of Methanofollis sp. UBA420. Taxonomy (NCBI): domain Archaea; kingdom Methanobacteriati; phylum Methanobacteriota; class Methanomicrobia; order Methanomicrobiales; family Methanomicrobiaceae; genus Methanofollis; species Methanofollis sp. UBA420. The sequence continues at coordinate 321,727 of NZ_DAGX01000005.1, read as the reverse complement.
CCGGGATACAGAGGGAGAGAAAGATCAGGGCCCAGGCATCGGCGCCTCCGAAGAGGTGGAGCATGCCGAAGGTATAGAAGACGGCGGCAAAGATCAGGGAGAGCGCGAGGAAGTACAGGGCCGTGCCGGCAAGGCCCCCGGTGAGGAGGCCTGCGTAAAATATTACAGCAGAGGGCCCTGCCACTATAAGCATCGGGTACCAGGTGCGGAAGGGCACCCGCCGGTCACGGTGATCGAGAACCGATGCGTACATAAGCGTTGCACCCACAGCAAGAGATGCGATGACAAGAGGAAGTATCATGACTCATATTTCTTATATTTTCATCCCTTTTTAAGGCTAACTATTTTCAATACATTTTAATACTGTGGAATAGGAGAATTGTATCATTCTCCGTTTGAATCCGGTGGTGTGTGTGATAGAGATAACTGTCGATTCAACGGCCTGTAACGGATGCGGTCTTTGCGTGAAGGATTGTCCGATGCGGGTCTATGAACTCAAGGATGGAACCAGTGTTCCTGTCCGTCCCGAGAACTGCATGGGCTGTCTCTCCTGCCATGAGATCTGCCCTGCCCAGGCACTGGAACACCGGGGGGTCTACCCCTCGAAACGTCACTATGTTGATATCCGCGTCTGCGAGATGCTCAATCGGGTGATCTGATGGTCGACATTACTGCGGAAGAGATGAACAAACAGTTTCATGCAGGTGCGGTCTTCAAGGCCGAGGACGTCCCTCTCTCCTGCTCGCCGAACCCGAAGGAACTCGAACCAACCCTCCACGGCGTCATGCATATGAACGGCATGATCATCAAGTCCCTCGAAGAGATCGCGGGCCGCGGCGCGAACGCCGTCACCTACCGCGCCGGCAAAAAGTTCGGCCACGAGACGGCGAAGTACTTCAGGAAGATCGACAATGTCGAGGAAGCCCTGCGCGAACTCTCGTACATCCTCCACGGCCAGTACACCTTCGAACTCTGGAAACCCGAGGACAAAGAGAACTATGTCGTCACCGAGAACGGGGAGACCTTCATCTTCCTCGTCTTCCACGACTGCATCGTCCGCCAGACCCTCCGCCGCAACGGCATGGACCAGGGCGGCCCCCTCTGCCAGACATTGTACGGCTATGTGGTCGGTGCGATCGAGGAGATCACCGGGAAACGGGCGAAACTGGAGATCGTCCACACCGGCCCGAATGCCTGCCTGAAAAAACTGATCCTGAAGTGATGATGGTTATGAAGATAGCAATCGAAGAACTTGCAGGGTGCTCAGGCTGCACCATATCCGTCCTCGACCTTCACGAGGCCCTCCTCGACCTTGTGGCGCAGGCCGATATCGTCTATTCCCCGGTGATCATGGACGCGAAAGAACCCCCCGAAGGTATCGACATCGCCTTCGTCACCGGGGCCGTCAGGAACGAGGAGAACGAGGCGCGCCTGAGACTTCTCAGGAAGCGGGCGAAGACCCTCATCGCCTTCGGCACCTGCGCCTGCTACGGCGGGGTCTCGGGCCTGTCCATGCTCGGCAAACAGGAGGACCTCTTTGCCTGCGTCTACCGCGGCGTCGAAACTGCGGACGAAGGGAACGTCGTCCCCACTGACGTCCCCCCCTTCCTGTACCGTGCCTTTGCCGTCGGCGACCTTGTGAAAGTGGATTACTATGTCACCGGTTGCCCCCCGAAGGAGAAGTTTTTGAAAGAGATCCTTCCGGCCCTTGTTTCCGGGAACAGGGTCGAACTCTCCAAAAAATCGGTCTGTTCGGAGTGCGACCGGAAGATGGGTGATGTCAAGGACTGGCATCTGAAGAGGCGCTATGAAGGTATTCCCGACCGCGAGCATTGCCTCCTCGGCCAGGGCTATCTCTGCCTCGGCCCTGTCACCTTCGGCCGGTGCAACGCCTCCTGCCCGCACAACAACGTCCCCTGCCACGGCTGCAACGGCCCCTCCCTCGACATCCTCAGGGAACCCTGCCGTGACATCTACAATATGATGGTGAAGCGGATCGCCGACCTCACCGATCTCCCCCAGAAGGAGGTCGAAAAGGAGGTCTATGACGTGGCCCACACCATGTATCCCTTCACTATCGGGAGCCTGATCATGGAAGACAAAGAGATCTCAAAGATCCGTGACCTCGTGAAGGGGGCAGGGAATTGACGCGGCTGACCATCTCGCCGGTGACCCGGGTCGAGGGGCATGCGGAGGTGCGGATCGACCTCGACGAGAAAGGCGAGGTTTCGAGCGCCCACTTCAATGTCGTCGAACTCCGCGGCTTTGAGAAGTTCCTTCTCGGTGCGGCTGTTGAGGAGGCGCCGAGGATCACCCCGCGCATCTGCGGGATCTGCCCCACCTCCCACCATGTGGCGGCGGCTATGGCCACTGACCAGATCTTCGGTGCGGAACCGCCCGCCACCGCGAAAAAACTCAGGGAACTCCTGATGGCCGGGCAGTACATTCACTCGCACGCCCTCCACTTCTTCATGCTCGCCGCCCCTGATTTCCTCCTCGGCGACGCCCCGGCAGAGGAGAGGAACGTCATCGGGCTTGCGAAGAAGGTCCCGGAGATCGCAAAGAAGGCGATCGAGGTGAGAAAACTCGGCCAGAGGATTACCGAGGCCGTCGGCGGCAAACCGATCCACCCCTCGAACGCCATCCCCGGCGGCATGTCCAGACCCCTCTCCGAAGACCAGCGCCAGACCCTCCTTGCATCGGCACAGGCAGGCCTTACCGTTGCCGAAGAGGGATGGGAGACGGCGCAGGGGATCATGGACGGCGTCGACCTCTCCCTTGGTGCGGTCGAGACGGCCTTCATGGGCCTCTCCGACAACGGGATCCACAGCGTTCTTGGCGGTGAGGTGAAGATCCTGGGGAAGGACGGGTCGGAAGTCGGTTCATTCACCGGCCAGGAATACGCCCGGCAGATCAGGGAATACTCTGAGGACTGGTCGTACCTCAAGTTCTGCCGCCTTGCCGGCGGCGACCACTACCGGGTCGGCCCCCTCGCCAGGCTGAACATCGTCCGGTCCATGGGCACGCCGAAGGCCGACGCCGCCCTTGCCCGGTATCACGAGACCTTCGGCGCCTGCACCCAGACGACCCTCGCCTACAACATTGCGCGGTACGTCGAGTTCCTCGGCGCCTGTGAGAAAGCGGTCGCCCTCCTTGAAGACCCGGCCATCACCGGCACCGATGTCAGGACGCCGGTTTCCGGCATCGCGGCAAGGCGTGGCGTCGGGATCGTCGAGGCCCCGCGCGGCACCCTCATCCATGACTACACGGTAGACGAGCAGGGCATGATCGAGAAGTGCAACCTCATCGTCGCCACCTGCCAGAACAACTACGCAATGGACAGAGGGATCGAGGACGCTGCCCGCAAGGTGATCGTCGGCGGGGAACTGACTGAAGCAGCATCGAACAGGATCGAAACCGTCATCCGTGCCTATGATCCATGCATCTCCTGTGCAACCCATGCCCTGGGTCGGATGCCGATGCGGATCCGGGTGGTACAGCGGTCCGGCAGCGGTCATGAGATTATTCAGGAGAAGGAAGTGAATTAAAATGGAGATGCTCAAACAGATCTTGACGGAGTTTCTCAGGCTTGATGGTGTGACCGCTGCTGTTGTCGTCGGGCGGGACGGGTTTGTGATCGAAGACGCAATCTCCGGGGATATCGACACCGATGCCCTCGGAGCCATGGCATCGACAGGCATGGGTACCTCCGAGGCGATGGGTACCGAACTTGGCAAAGGGGTTCTCAATCAGATGCTTGTCGAACTGCAGAGCGGGCCTATCCTCCTCTCTCCTCTTTCGGAGGACGAACTCATCGCCATCGTTGCCGGTGACGGCGCCAATATCGGCAGGATCCGGTACGAACTGAAGAAGAACAAGGAACGGATCATCGCGGCTCTGTAGAGTACGTATCATGATGTTGCCTGATGGGAAGACTTTCGGGAGCATGACGGCCCCTCTCACCGAGGTGCTGCCATTTACCGAGGCGTTCCACGCCATTGTGCGAGTGCGCACCGACGACGGCGAAGGCTTCGTCCTCTCTGACGAGGGAAAAGCGGTAGCTGCCTGGTGCCGGGAGGGGACAAAGGAGTTGAGAGGTGGTTTTGCCCTCGCCCGCCTCCTTGCCGAATCGTCACTCCCCTGCGAACTCAGCAGGTACGGGGATGACGAATACGACCTTGCCCTGGAGAGATGCCGGGATGCGGGGTACCTTATTGGCTGGGAGAGTCCAGATGAGGGGGGTGCGGTTCCTGTAACGACGTTTCCCGAGGCCGAGGATTCTGCCCCTGCAGGGTCCGCGGTACCCGAACTGAACGAGGAGTCGCTGCACCTCATCCTCTCCCAGCCGGGAGTCGTCGCCGTATCCGCGTTCTATGAGGGTTTTGCCGTCCAGTCTGTCGGTGCGACCGACTTTGACCGTATCGCCGCCATCTCCGAGGACCTTCTCAGGGCCGGCCTGAAGATTGCCGACGACATGGAGATGGGCTGTCTCGACGAGATCATCCTGGAGACGCCGGGTGGAAAATTGATCATCGCTCCCTTTGGTGACCTCTCCCTCTGTGTCCTCACCGCAGCCAATGCCAATCTGGGCCTTGTGCGGGTCGCCCTGCGAAGTATCAGGTGGGAGGGATAGATCATGCGCCTGCCGCGGTCAGGGTCTCCGGGTGCCAGCCTGACCATGCCCCTCAGGGTCGTCATTGCTGAATGCCGGAAGAAGGGCTTCACCGGTGCCGTGACATTTATGGTGCACGGCTCGCCGGCATCTCTTCTCTTCAGGTGCGGCATGCTACTCTGTGCGGAGTCTGGCAGGGCCACTGGCATCCAGGCACTTGAGGAGATAGAGAGATTACGTGACGTCGTCACCGCAGAATTCTTTGGGTATTCTGAAGCGGAGATCGGCGCCGCTCTCCTTTTTAACGATGCCTGCAGGGTGACAGCCGGGCCGCGTGATGCCAGGCCGGCAACCACGATTCATGCGGTGCGGGTCGGCCAGAAGAGCCGGTCTGCAACGGTGAAGGTGGTACGGACGGTGGAGGCAGGCGACGACAGGTCGGCGACGCCCCCTCTCCCGAAGACCGGAGAGAAGAAGGACGTCCTCAACCCGGAATCGGTTACGGCCCTGAAAAAGATGCAACAGAATTTCATGGTCGACGCATCCGATCTCCTTAGAGAAATGCATATGGGGCACCTTATTGTCGATCCGGAAAAACGCCCGGATCAGTGATGGATCTGATATATTCGAGATCCATCCTTAAATGACAGTTTAGGCCGCCCTATCGGCACGCGATAAATTAGGTATAATTAAATACCATCTTTCACAATCATTGGAGTAGAAGGTGTCGGATTGATCAGGGCATTTACGATCGCATCGGGGAAAGGAGGGACGGGGAAGACAACGGTAACCGTCAACCTCGGCACCTCTCTTGCCCAGCTCGGGAAAGAAACCTACATTCTTGATGCTGACATCGGTATGGCAAACCTGGGCCTGGTGCTCGGGCTTGAGGACGCCCCTGTCACGCTCCACGAGGTGCTGGCCGGGAAGGCGAAGGTGGACGACGCGATATATGAAGGGCCAAACGGCGTCAAGGTGGTCCCGAGCGGGATATCCCTCCAGGGTTTCCAGAACGCCGATCCCGATCGTCTGCGTGACGTCATGAGGGATCTCGTCGACCGCTGTGATTACCTCCTTGTTGATGCCGCCGCCGGTATCAGCAAGGACGGGGTTGTCGCCCTCGCCATCTCTGACGAGGTCATCCTGGTGGTGAATCCTGAACTCTCCTCCATGGCCGACGCCCTCAAGACGAAGATCCTCACCGAGATGGTGGGGGGCGAGGTCTATGGAGCGATCATCAACCGTTCGGGAATGGAGAACACCGAGATCAGGAGGCACTCCGTCGAGGACGTGCTGGGGGTTCGTGTCATCGACATGATACCTGAAGACCCGAATGTCCGCAGGTCGGCCGCGTACAAGACGCCGGTCGTGATCAAGTATCCTGCCTCCGAGGCTTCCCGCGCATTCAGGAGGATCGCCGCCGATATCGCCGGTGTCCACTATGAGGAGGAGACCGAGGAGAGTAAGCAGCACTTCATCGACCGCCTGGCTCACACTCTCTTCGGGGGGGCCCAGTAACATCTCATCATCTTCTGCGCCCGGTCCTGATCTGGACACCGACATGCCGTTGGTGAGCGGAACACAGAACCCGGCAACAATCCCGGGAGACGATCGATGAAGATCATGGACGTCATTAACGAGATCCTTGGTCAGTCGCGGTACCTGGGGTCATTCACCTATTGCGAGATGGCACAGAGGGCCAGGTCCGAGGAAGGGGCCATAGGAGTCTTTGTCGATGGTCTCAGGAACTCGGTGGTTCTCTTTTCCTGTGGTGAACCCTCGGGGGCAATCTATGGGGACGAGGCCGGAGCGCTCTACGGGGATCCCGCGGCACTGAAAATCCTGGAGATGGGTGAGTATGAACTCTATGCCGCGGAGAAGAGGATTGTCGATATGATCGTGGCGCGGTGCCGGGTCTTTAACAGGAGCCATTTCCCGCATCAGCTCACGTCTGACATCCCCGAGTTTGGGGGCGAGAGAAAGAGTCCTGGTGTCCTTTCGATCGTGGTGGAGAAGGAGAACAGTCCTCAGTCAGGGATGCGGGTTTCGATTCGGAAAGGACGGCACGTGCTCCTGACCGATACGACAACCGGCGACGGCAGGGCTTCCTTCCGCCTCCTCAACGGACGATACGATGTTATCGTCGTTGACAGGGCGCAGGAGGTCTACACCTTCATGGTGGATTTTCATGGGTCCCGCAGTGAACTGGTCATTGAACTGGGTGGGATGATGGATGGATAAAGGCAAACACGCGCAGCACCGCCTGCATGATATTCTGGATCGTATACGGGGAAATCCGACAGAGCAGACCGACGGTTCTGTCTCTCCCGGAGAGGACGCGGAAAAAGGCGAGGACGACAGGGCCCTCACCTCCCTCCGGTCGATGGTGGAGGGAAACAGGAACCTTGACATTCATTCCATGATCCGCGATGTCAGGAGCATGCACGAGGTTTCGGGTGAGGATGCCGCGAACCCGGCCGTTCAAGAGATCCCTGCGGTGAAAGAAAGCCCTGTTGCCGTTCCCGTGGAACCCTACCCTGGCGAGGCTGAAACGGCTCCGGGTCCAGCCCCCACAGAAGAGAGCCGCCCGGCACCGGAAAGCCGGGTGCCGGCTATCGACCTTGACGATATCGATGCACTTCAGGGCATGATCGATTCGATCTTCGGTGACGAGGGTGCTACGACCCCCGCGGCATCCCGGCTCAACGAGGCGAATAATGGGGACATTGCAGGTTTGACCGACACACCGGCCGCAACACCTGCGGCACCCCTGGCCACGGCCACCCCGAAAAAGACCCGGTGGTCGGGAGGAGCTGTTCCTGACGCCGAAGAGAACGGAGAATCTGTCCTTGCCGGGATCACGGATGCCGAGGATATCGGCGCCCTTTCAGAACTTATCCTCCCGAAGGCCGCGACTTTCGACGTCGAAGAACTTGCACTCGACCAGGCCGCGCGCGATGCCCCGCTCGGGATGGGCTCTCTCCCCCCCGAGATCGAGACCCTCTGGAAGGAGGCGTTCCCGACGATCACCGAAGAGGCACGGAGCGTGGTGATCGGGAAGGACCAGGAGAAAAAAGCCGGTTTCCTGGGGAAGATCAATCTCTTTACCAAACTTGTCCGGAAAGTGGAGGAGTACGACCCCCGGCGCCACGGCCCTCTCGTCGACCTCGCCTTCACACCAGGGCCCGGCATCGAGGAGGTCGAACTCTACCCGGTCAACGAACCTTATGCCTATATCAGGATCATCTACGACAATGCCTCGCACGAGTACACCTACGAGGTGCTTGAACCGGTCCTCTCCGATGCCGAAAAAGAACTCCTCGGCGAGATCAAGAGCCGTCTCTTTGAGCAGCTCGACGTCAACACGAAGGACATCTCCAGAGATGGGGCCAGAAAGGTTCTCCGCGACCTCTCCGACGAAATCATCCAGGATTACGGTATCAGCCTGACACCGGTCGCCCGTGAGAAACTCTTCTACCACATCGAACGCGACTTCCTCGGCGACGGTCTGATCGACGCCATCATGCACGACAAGTTTATCGAGGATATCTCCTGCGACGGCCTCGACAACCCGATCTTCGTTTTCCACGGTGGGTACGAGTCGATCAAGACGAACATGATGTACACCAGTGCGGTCGAACTCGACTCCTTCGTCACCAAACTGGCCCAGAGGTCAGGGAAGTATATCTCCATCGCCGAACCGATGCTCGATGCAACGATGGTTGACGGTTCCCGTATCCAGATGACTCTCGGCAAGGAGGTCACGGCCCACGGTTCGACCTTCACCATCAGGAAATTCAAGGACGAACCGATCACCCCGACCGACCTCATCGAGTGGGGCACCTTCTCGCCTCTCTCCGTCGCCTTCCTCTGGCTTGCGGTCGAGGCGGGGAACTCGGCGATCTTTGCTGGCGGCACGGCATCAGGGAAGACAACAGCCCTCAATGCCATCTCCCTCTTCATCCCGCCCCTGGCGAAGATCGTCTCCCTGGAAGATACGCGTGAATTGAAACTCCCGCACCCCAACTGGATCCCCTCGGTCACCCGTGACTCCTTCGACACAGGCGGCAAGGGTGCGATCGATATGTATGAACTCCTCCGTGCTGCACTGCGGCAGCGGCCTGAGTACATCTGTGTCGGCGAGGTCCGTGGCAAGGAAGCCCAGACTCTCTTCCAGGCAATGTCCACCGGCCACGTCACCTATGCGACCATGCACGCCGACTCGGTGGCGAGCGTCGTCCACCGTCTTGAAAACCCGCCCCTGGACGTCCCGAGGAACATGCTCACCTCCCTGAACCTCGTCTGCATCCAGGTGCAGGCGCGGGTCGGCGGCCAGCGTATCCGCCGCAACAAACAGATCATCGAGATTCTGGACATCGATCCGAGGACAAACGAATTGATCACGAACGAGGTCTTCTCCTGGCACCAGGCCACCGACGAGATCAGGTATTCGGGCAAGTCGTACGTGCTTGAGAGTATCATGGAGACGCGGGGATGGAGCGAGGCACGGATGCGCGAGGAACTCAAGAGGCGGCAGGAGATCCTGGAGTGGATGCGGAGACAGAAGATCCGGCACTTCAGAGATGTCTCGAAGATGCTCATCTCGTACTTCCGCGACCCCGACGCGGTCATGGACGTCGTACGGCATGACCTCTATGGAGAAGGTGCATCGCAATGAATGGTTTTGAACGGTTCAGTTTCAACCTGCTCGGGCAGCGGGTGAAGGAAAAAAGGGAAGATTATGTTGAGCTGAGGAGCGACCTGATGCAGGCGCGGCTGAAGACCCCTTTCGAGGCGTACCTCTCGACGGCCTATGTCGCCTCCATCGTTGCGGGCCTTGGCATGGCAGTGCTGCTCGGTGCGATCACCTTCTTCCTGAACATACCCTCGATGATCTCCTATAAAGGGGCGTTGCCCTCCTTCTTTTACGGATTTTCAGACTACCGTCTCCTCATCGGGACAACGGTCGTCGTCATTCTCTCTCTCCTCATCTTCGGGGGATTCACCTACTTTGCCTTCCTGATCTACCCGAAGGTCGTGTCCGGGAACAGGCGGCGGAACATCGACGCCACTCTCCCGTACGCGATCAACTATGTGACGGCGATGTCCACTGCAGGCATCACGCCTGCCGAGGTCTTCAGGCTCCTCGGACAGAGCCCGATCTACGGGGAGACCGCCGTCGAGGCGCGCTACATCTCCCGTGAGATCGACATGTTCGGCAAGGACCTCATCGAGGCGATGCGTATCGCCTCGACCTTTACGCCGAGTGCGAGGATGAAGGAATTTTTCCAGGGTGCGATGGCGACGATCTCCTCGGGTGCGAACCTCACCGAGTACTTCAGGAACAAGGCCGTCCAGTACAGCAACGAGAACCACCAGCAGCAGAAAACTTTCCTTGAGACCCTCGGACTCATTGCCGAGAGTTATGTGACGGCCATGGTCGCCGGCACCCTCTTCCTGATCATCCTGCAGTCGATCATGTCGATCATCGGCGGCGACTCGAACCCGATCTTCCTGATGATCATCATCTATCTCATGGTGCCGTTCGGGAGTATCATGTTCATCATCCTGATCAGTTCCATGACCCCGGAGGTGTGAAAATGGGATTCAAGTCACTCTTTAACGACCTTTTCAATCGTGGGGGAACTGGCAACGCCCAGGTGAAGGCGTCCGAACTGGAAAGGTACGAGAACCGGGAAATGCAGATCGTCGATAAGATCGAGCACCAGCGGAAGGCGCGGGTGGGCTTTGGACGGTTCATGAAGCACCCGGTCCAGGTGCTCACGGAAACGCCGCTCAACAGCCTCATAGCGACGGTCCCCTTCTCATTCCTCTTCTTTATCGTCGGTTTCTCCCTGATCATCGTCAATTACGGATGGTCGGCCCTCTTCAACACCACCCTCATCGACGATGTCATCGTCTTTACCGTCCTGATCCCGGTGATCCCGCTCGCAATTCTCGACTTCAGGGAGGGGAAGCGGGAGAAGAACCTTGAAGACGCGCTTCCGAACTTTTTCAGGGACGTTGCCGGGATGAACGACGCGGGCATGACCCTGCCCAATGCCATCCATATCGTCGCTGGAGGCGAGTATGGGACGCTCACGCCGTACATCAGGAAACTCGACGTGGACATGTCCTGGAACATCCCCTTTGTCGAGGCAATTTATAACTTCGGCCAGCGTATCGGGACTCCCCTTGCCGAGCGTTCTGTCGACCTCATCGCAAAGGCGAGCAAGGCAGGCGGCGACATCTCCGAGGTGCTCCGGGCGGCTGCGCGCGATAGTTACGAGTTCATCAACCTGAAGACAGAGCGGGCGAGCAACATGATCATCTATGAGGTGATCATCCTCATCGCCTTCTTCGTCTTCCTCTTCGTGATCGTGGTCCTCGAGTCCACCTTCCTCACGACGATGGCCGAGGCTGGCGCCGCTGCGTCGGCGTCCGGTGCAGGAAGCCAGTTCATGGGTAATGTCGATATGGACCTCTACAAGAGGATCTTCTCCCACTCCGCGATGGTCATGGGCTTCTTCTCGGGCCTCGTTGCCGGGCAGATGGGCGAGGGTAGGGCGACGGCAGGTCTCAAGTTCTCTGCCATCATGCTCATCATTGCCTGGGCTCTCTTCAGGTTCGCGGTCTGAAGGCCGTCCCCTTTTTTTCGTGCTGCCGGCACGGCTTCATGACGGAAGAGGGCAGGGAACGGGATCGAGAATTCCCGTTTCGAGGTGCCTGTGCCGTGGGGCTATATCCCTGGGTCTTCTCGAACGCCCCCCTAGTCGCAGCCACCCGCCCTCGAAGGTCATCAGGTCTTCGAGGAGCCCCCGGTTTGGATTGTATGGAAGGCAGGGGGCTCCGCACTTCCCCTCATGGGATCGGGGAGATACATTTACCGGAACATGAGGGTTTGCCATGAAAAACAGTTCCTGCAGTATACTTGAGACGTGCTCCCGGCTCATGCCCGATTCTCCTGAGCCAGAATAATCTCTGATTTTTGCGAAGGTCATTCGTCCTGGTGAGATAGAGACGGGGAACCAGAGAGGCCTCCATGAAGAGAGATGGAGATGTACCATGACCTATTCATGCGGAATTTTCCAAAGAACCACCTGAAACTCTGTTTCATGAGCGGTTCTACAGGACTAAAAAAAGTATTAAAAAGGTCGGGGGTTAATTGATCTGTTCCAATTTATACCCCTTCTTAGCCAGCAATTCCTTGACTCTTTCCTTGTGGTTACCCTGAAGCTCGATGGACGTGTCCTTGACAGTCCCGCCGCAGGCAAGTTTGGCTTTGAGGAATTTTGTGAGGTCTACAAGGTCGATGTCGTAGGGATCGAGTCCTTCGATAATGGTGACTTCTTTCCCGTATCGGCGTTTATTGATCTTGACCTGAATCCTCTGCTGTTCCTTTGCGACCTCCTCACAGATACACAGTTCCTTTGGTAGTCCGCATTTGGGACATATCCCACCATTCATTAGTTATACCTTCAAGTTCTCGTTATATATTTCTTGGCATGAATATCCTTTCCATCCGGTGAATATGTATTTTGAGGTGACCGATGTGGCTCTCCTCCCCTTCTGATCGCACCCGTTATCCGCTCTGACAACAAACCAGAGATCGATGTCGCTGATGGTCCTCGGGACCGCCTCCCATGTCGGCAAGAGCACGATAGTCGCAGGGCTCTGCCGGGCCCTCAGAAACCGCCGGATTACGAACGCCCCTTTTAAGTCCCAGAACATGAGCCTCAACTCCTGGGTGACGGCCGACGGCGCCGAGATCGGGATCGCCCAGGCTGAGCAGGCGAGGGCTGCGGGCATCGAACCCGCCGCGGAGATGAACCCGGTCCTCCTCAAGCCGAAGGGGGACATGGTCTCGCAGGTCGTCCTCTTCGGGCATCCCTATAAGGACGTACAGATCGGAGAATATTACCGGGAGACTGACGCACTCCTCGAACAGGCGGTCGACGCATTTCGGGTGTTGGAAGTGCGCTATGGCACTGTTGTCGTCGAAGGCGCCGGCGGTGCGGCCGAAGTCAACCTCTATGACCGCGACATTGCCAATATGCGGCTTGCCCGGGAACTCCGCCTCCCGATCATCCTTGTCGCCGACATCGAGCGCGGCGGGGTTTTTGCCCAGGCCTTCGGCACCATATCCCTCCTCCCTGAGGACGTCCGCCCGCTTGTCGCCGGGATCATCGTCAACAAGTTCAGGGGAGACCCTTCTCTCTTCGACAGCGGGGTGAAGGCGCTGGAGGATCTCTGTGGCGTCCCGGTCCTCGGTGTCGTCCCGTACGCCGACCTTGGCATCGCCTCGGAGGATTCCCTCTCCATCGAGGACAAGCAGGCACGGGACAACCCCATCAGGATCGCCGTCATCAAGCTTCCCCATATCGCGAACTTCACCGACTTCGAACTCCTCGAACGCCATGCCGCGGTCACCTATGTCAGGCCGGGCGAGTCTCTCGCGGGTTACGACTGCATCATCCTCCCGGGCACCAAGAACACCATTGACGACCTTGCCGTCCTCCGTGCCGCAGGAACTGCCGACGAGATATGCCGCATGCGGGCGGCAGGCGTGCCCGTCATCGGGATCTGCGGCGGTTACCAGATGCTCGGGACGCACCTTGTCGATGCCGGTTATGAGTCGGGAGAACCTGCCGAGGCAGAGGGGCTCGGCCTCCTCGATGTCTCGACCACCTTCTCGGCCTACAGGAAGACGACCCGCCAGGTACGGACCCATGCCGCTCCTGTCCCGCCTATCCTCACCCGGTTTGGCGAGGTGGAAGGCTACGAGATCCACATGGGCGAAAGCCGGAGGGGCGTTTGCAGGGAGGCCTTCGACGGCGACGGTGCGGTGAGTGACGACGGCCTCGTCTTTGGAACCTATCTCCACGGCATCTTCACCCGCCCCCCTGCTGCCGCCGCCCTTCTCTCGTATCTTGCCGGGAGAAAAGGGCTGGAGATCGAGGAAGAAGACGTTTTCAGAGACCCGTACGACGACCTCGCCGCCCTTCTGGAGAGGCACCTGGATATGGAACATATTGTCGGGCTTGCTCTCGGGAGGGTACAATGATTTATGCCGGCAGGGAACGTACTCTCAATACTGTGTCCGGAGACCCGGCTGCGGAGTGAGAGAGTATGGTGATGCGGTGTTCTTTTACCCTCGACCCGGAGATGCTCGATAGCATCGACGCCTTTGCGAAAAAACATTCGATCGAACGGAATGAAGCGATCCTTGAACTGATTGAGACGGGCTTTGCAAGCCTTGAGAGCGGCAAAGAGATCGAGATCAAGAAGCAGCGGGCATTCGAGGAGTTTATGCAGATCCGGCGCGAGATAGACGGGCTCAAAGAGATCGTGCAGCACATGCGCGACGAACTCCGGCTGATCCATCACACCATCGAGTCGGATTACTGCAAGGAAGCCAGGTGCGTCCCGTACCAGACGAGGAACATCTGGGACTACCTGATGAAAAGAAAAGAGTGACCGATGATCGTCAGGACTAACTGATGATCGACATGATGCTCCTGAAGCCCTCGCTGCCGTCGTCGTCGCACTCCACGGCGCTCACCCTCTCCATGTTCACCGCCCTGATCGCCCGCTTCAGCATGCAGTAGGCGCGGGCAGGCGAGGTCACCCACTCCCCGTCCTCGCAGAGCCGTACCGAATGGACGCAGAACCGGCAGTTGTCCAGCGTCCGTGTCGCCCCTGCCTGACAGGGGACTGCCCCTTTTTCGACCTTCAGCACCCGCATGTCACCCCTCCCTGTACCACACTGCCACGTACCCGGCGTCCCCGAGGACCCGGTCGGCGTCGGCGTGCCAGGCGTCCCCGGCATCGCCTGCACGGGGGACGACCTCTTTCTCCCACAGGGCCTTTAAAACCGGGTCGTCTGTCCTGAGGTCGAGCCTTCCTTTCAGTTCGCCGACGACCCCGCCGGCGCGCAGCACCCGCATCCTGCAGCAGGCGAAGTCCCGGCAGAACGACGGGCGGGAGGCGTGGACCGTGCAGACGTACGTCCCCTTCTCCGCCCTCAGGAAGGGGCAGGCGGCAGGGTTGGTCCACTGGACAGACGGGCGTCTGAAGGCCGGGAGGTAGCGATCCTCCACCCTCGCCGTGAATGTCTCCCCGGTGATCGCGACGGTGCACCTGAACTCCTGCGGCCCGGTCTGCCGCAGGATCCTGACAGAGCGCCCGAAGCCCATGCAGCATCTGCCGCAGAGGGTGCAGGTGAAGGGCTCTTCTCTCATACCTCGTACTCTCCCGGCCGGCCAATAGCCTTTTCCTCTCCAGTAGGTTCAAATGGTTTTTCGCGCTATTCTTCTTCACTATGAAGGTTTGCATCATGTGCGGGGGAGAAGGGACCCGCCTCCGCCCGCTCACTTTTGAGCGGCCCAAGCCCTGCATCCCTATCGTGAACC
Organism: Methanofollis sp. UBA420; assembly: GCF_002498315.1. Lineage (NCBI taxonomy): Archaea > Methanobacteriati > Methanobacteriota > Methanomicrobia > Methanomicrobiales > Methanomicrobiaceae > Methanofollis > Methanofollis sp. UBA420. Next base: position 306,703 of record NZ_DAGX01000005.1, on the reverse strand, counting down.
GGCCCTCGATCACCCATCTCGTCACCCACCTGGCCAATCTCGGCTTTACCGAGATGGTCATCACCCTCGGCTACAAGGGGGACGATATCGAGCAGGCCCTCGGCGACGGTTCGCTCTTCGGCGCCGAGATCACCTATGTCCACGAGGACATCAAGCTCGGGACGGCCGGAAGCGTCAAGAACGCCCAGCAGTTTCTTGACGGCGCTCCCTTCCTGGTGGTCGGCGGCGACCATGTGGCAGACCTCAACCTTCTGGAGTTCTACCGTGAGCACCTGAAACGCGATGCTATCGCCACCATCGGACTCATCTCCATCGACGACCCCTCGGAATACGGCATCGCCGAGATCGACGTGAACTATTGCATCAAGCGCTTCAAAGAGAAGCCCGGCCCAGGCGAGATCTTCTCGAATCTCGCCTCGACAGGGATGTACGTCTGCAGCCCGGAGATCTTCGACTATATCCCGACAGGCGAGAAGGTGGACTTCGCGAGGGATGTCTTCCCGCGTCTCCTTGGTGAGGGGAAGACCATCCGCGCCTGGCTTGCCCGCGGCAACTGGAGCGATGTGGGCAGCCCGCGGTCCCTGCGGCAGGCAGAGCGCTGGAAACTCCAGGAGATCACGACGACGAACATCTCCGGCGACCTCCATGTGAAGGGTGCGAAGATCGTTGGCCCTGTCTCCCTCGGCGGTTCCCTCTCTCTCGGGAACAACTCCCAGATCATCGGCCCGGTCTCGATCGGCAGGGGGACAACCATCGAGAGCAATGTCCTCATCGGCCCGTACACAAGCATCGGGGAGGACTGCGTGATCAAGAGCAACGCGAAGATCTTCTCTGCCTCCATCTACAACCAGGTCGTCATCGGCAATGGAACCACAGTCTCGGGGGCGATCCTGGACAATGAAACCATCGTCGGTGACGGGTGCTCCATCGAGAACGACACGGTCATCGGCCCCCGGAGCGTCATCCAGAATAGGGTGACCATCCACTCGGGCACCCGCCTCTGGCCCGAGGTGATCGTGCCCGACGGGTCTGTCGTCAAGGAGCATGTCCTCAACGACAAATATGACGTGCGCTATGAGGGGTCGTGAGGGGCCTCACCTTTTTTTGATGGGGCTGCAGTCGTATGGGCGGCAGTCCCCGTTTTGAGAATGTGGGACGGTTAGTGGATTGGTTTCCCGCGCCGGGGGACTACCGCCCCCCGACCCCCCGGTGCAGGATAGGCAGGGTATTGCTGTAGGGACCCACCTGTTCTTCGTACTCTCCTCTCTCGATCCACCTTCTTTCCCGCGCTCTCCCATCCCCCACTCTATCCTGATGGCAGGGGGTCCGGGGGTGAAACCCCCGGCGTCTGATTATGGGATGGCAGTCATAAGAGCTTTGCAGGATTTGATTTCCTGCATCGGATGAAAATCCTGTTTTGAGGGAAAGGCGGTTGATCGGTGTCCCTGATGGAGATCATGGGATCACCAAGAACATATCGACCCGAGAATGAGGGTTTCTCTAGAGCCTGAAAAAAAGAATACGCGGGTCCTCTCCGGACGACCCTCTAACTCTGCCGCACCAGGCGGTGGGTGACGGCGACGAGGGGGTGACGGGCATAGTCCATGACCTTGATGTCGTCGAGGGTCCTGAGGTTCTGGGCGTGGGCGGTCCTCTCCATGCCAAGCTCAAAATTCTCGGTGACATTGATGATATAGGCGTCGAGGGTCTTGTACCCAAGCCTCTTTGCGGCGATTGCACGGTGGTGGCCGTCGACAAGGATGTAACGGCCCGGGCGCTTCACCACGATCAGGGGTTCGGCCAGGCCCTTCTTGATCTCGTATATCCTCCCCTCCAGTTCGTCCTCGTATATCTTTGCCTGGGTGGGGAGGAGCTGGTCGATGGGGACGAAACCCCGCGACAGGGTCGGTTCAATGCCGTGGAGGCGCCTGAGCGTGTCCATAAAATTGTAGACCTTCTCCGGGGAGACATGCTCGATCTGGGATCTGATCACGTCGGCATTCGAGATGATCCCGATCAGGTGGTTGTTCTCGTCCACCACCGGGAGTTTCTGGATCCCTGACCTGAAGATCACGCGGGCGGCGTCGTTGACGCTCATCTCCGGGTCGGCAACGATGAGATGGCGGCTCATGACCCGCTCGACCGGCGTTCCCGGGTGGATCGTCAGGAGGTCCCGGGCGGAGATATAGCCCACGACCTCTTTTTTATCGTTGACGACCGGGAAACCGTCGTGTTTGGTCTTCTGGATCTTGTCGATGACGTCCTTGGCCGTTTCGTTGGCGCCGACGGTGACGACATCATAGGTCATGTAATCCTTGACCCGCTTTTTATCCATTAACATCTCTTGTAACCAAGGCTACATCAAGGATTCGGTGATATATAGTGTTTACGAAAAAAAGAGGGAGAATTGGCGGTTACTCGATCGGGATGACCGCACCCTTCTCGACCTCCGCCTTCTTGAAGTGGACCTCGAGGACGCCGTTCTTGAAGGTGGCGCTCGCGCTTTCCTCCCTGACCTCGGCCGGAAGAGATACCACCCTTTTCATGGTCCCGTAGAAACGCTCCCGCATGACATATCCCTCCTCGCCGCCCTCCCTCTCTTCCTTCTGGACGGCTGCAATCTCAAGGAGCCGCGGGTTGATGAGCCGTAGCGAGATGTTCTCCTTCTCGGCGCCCGGGAGATCCGCGACGACGATCACCTCGTCTTCGTGAGCATAGACGTCCACCCTCGGCCCTTCTCCCCTGAGCATGGGGAGGGCGCGGGCCGGTGCCGACTCGGCGAGAAGGGATTGGAAGCGGCCTTCCATCTCTGCCCGCATCTCGTTCATCACCTCGTCGAAATCTCTCCAGAATGAGTAAAATCCACGTTTCTGTGCCATATTTTCTCTTCTCCTCGCACCCTCTGTGTGGTGCTAACCTCTCGTTAGTATCTGTTATATTTATACATTCTCTATGGTGTGCCGACAGCGTCCTTTATGGCCTGGGGATACGATTGAGTACATAATGGTCAGCAAACCAAAGACGCGCACCCCGGAAGAGAAAGATTCCGGGAAGAGAACGAAGACCCAGATCGCGATGCTGGTTTTCGGTGTGCTCTTTGCCTTCCTCATGGTGGCTTCGTATGCCGTCCCGGCAATGAGCGCGTTCAAGAGCGTACAGCCTGGAGATTCTGTTCTGGTCGACTGCACCATCCGCGATGACGCGGGCATTCCAGTCCTTACGACGAGCCAGCAGATCCAGGCCGATGAGTATGCAAAGAAGCGGGCCGTCTTCCTCACCTCCCCGATGAGCCTCGTCGGCGGGGCTGAGCCCTCGGAAGACACCTTTATCCACCCGGTGCCGGCAGTCGTTCCGGGCATTGCACAGGGCGACTTCGGCATCCTCCCCTGGGAGATGGCCGCCCTTAACAAGGGTATTCTCGGCATGCACGAACTGGAAACGAAAAAGATCCCGATCAACACCGAGTCCTCCTCCATCACCGTCGGGGCGAACGAGTCCGACCGTCTGGGCCTGAACTTCACCGAGGTCAATGTCGGTGATCGCTTCATCAGGCAGATGACGATCACGAAGAACGCGACGGTCTTCACCGACCCGGAGTCTTCGATATCGTACCTCCGTATCGGGAAGGTCACTGAGAAGAATAACGAAAACCTGACAGTTGACTTCACCTATGCCACGGCCGACGTGACAGTCAGGTCTATCGCCTCCGCGTGATTCCCGGTGGGTATTTATACCCACGCTCTCTTCTTTTGCCCATGGCACTGACTATCCTCTGCTACTTTCAGGAAGGCTGTATGGGGTGCATGGAGCAGGAACCGATCAACCGCGAGGTCGAGCGCACCTTCGGGGTGACGATAGAGGAACGTGACGCCGTCATGCATCCCGAGGACATCCAGACATACGCCCTCACCGTGACCCCCACCATCATCGTCATCGTGGACGGCGAGGTCAAAGAACGGTTCGAGGGCGTCGTCCACACCGAAACTCTCGGAGAGGCGATCGAGAAGTACCGGTGAACAGGATTCCGGTGAGGGGGGCCATGGCGATCGAAGGGAATATTGGCGGTGGAGGGTCATTCGCATTTTTGTCGGGTGAATCTTCTATCCCATAATATCGCTGACCGGACGCCTTCCCCAGAAATCGAACAGGGGGACTACCACCCCCGGCTCCCCGGTACAGGATAGGAGGAAGGCAATGGATACGCGCGTCCCCTCATGGGATCAGGAGTACGCATCGACCAGAGCATGAGGGAATCTACGAACCTCAGAGCCCGAAAAAGATCTCTCTCAAAAAATGACGTGCAAAGGTGTGCGGACAGGGCGGTACCCCCGCCCCCCTGCCCTCACACCCGGTATCCGTAGATCCGCTTGATCTTTTTTGCAACCGTCTTCCAGCCTTCCTTTCTGAGGACAGGCCCGTCACGCAGTTTGATGTGGGAAATACGGAACTTTATCTTGCCGAAGGTATAGATCTCGTCAACGGCGAAGAACTCCTCGCCATCGCACTTTTTGTAGAGGGGGAGGGTCTTGGCCTTGTCGTGGACCGACACCCTGACCACTACCTCCTCGATCGCACGCGTCCAGAGTGCGGTGATCTCCGGCGCCTGGGCCTTTATGACCCGCCTTTCTCCCACCTCGATCGCCGTCACCTCGACCGAGACGCCTTCCTCGCCGCACTCGGCGACGAGGTAATCGCCGACAGAACAGACATCCTCTTCGAGGAGTTCGACGGTGCAGACCTCTGACTCCTGCTCGCGGCTCACGATCGCCTTCACCGAGAAGGTCTTTTCTATAGGTATGGGAACATGATGAACGGCCCCGCAGACGGTGCAGCGCACCAGGAGGTCGCCCGCCTCCTTGAGGAGGTCATGATCGGTTTCATCCTCGCACTGCGGACAATAGGTGGTGATGTACATTTCAATAGAATAAGGGTACACCATTATTAAAGGATGAAGGCGCAGGACACTATCCACTGTTTCGGGCACGTCAATGTGCGGGCCCTCCACCGCACCACCTTTGAGGTGACGAAGGAGGCCGACCTTTCGCCGGCCGGCGACTGTATTATCGGGGTATCTGCCGACAAAGGCGCTGCCGATCTCGACCCCGCACTGAAGGCCCTGCTTACCGACGACCGTGCCGAGGTGACCACCCGTCTCTGTGCCGGGGGGGTCGAGGTCGTCGTCAGGTCGCACGGCAGCGCTGCCTTTTCTCTCGACCATCCTTCCGACCTTGTCTGGCGGCGGAGCACCTTCGCCTGCGGGAGGACCGTGGCTGTCGGGTCGGACACCGTTGCGGGAACGATCGACCGGCGACTCATCGCCGCCCTTGCCGCCGGCGCCGAACTCGTCGTCGAGATCGAGGCATCCGTCCCTGAGTTGGGGCCCGGTGGAGAATGCCTATCCACCGCCTTCCCTCCTATCTGTGCCGGGGGACTACTCGAAGACCTTCCGGCCTTCTCGTTGTCCCCGGACCCCCGAAATTAGGATAGGGTCGGGGAAGACAGGGCAGGAGTTCTAGGCGGTATACCAACCCAACCCCCAATTCTGAGCGGGGGTTCGGGGGCTGCGAACGGAGTGAACACGAGAAAATCTCTGATTTTCGGCGTAGTCCCCCGGCAGAGAACATGGGGAAGGCGGTGGATTCTCCCATCCCTTTCCAGGATCAAGGAGGAGACATCGATCAGATCGTGTCCGACTCTCCAGACCCGCCGGGTACTCGGCCACCACCTACCCCTGAGTCAGGGCCGTGATCTTCATCTCGGCCTCTTCGAGGAGGCGTTCGCAGCGGCGGATCAGATCCTCGCCGCGCTCGTACAGGGCGATGCTCTCCTCAAGGCTCGTCGAGTTGTCCTCGATCTTTTTTATCGTTTCTTTCAACTGGTTCAGAAGTTCTTCATACGTCTCTGTCATGTCTCACTCTCTCCGTGATGACCGTACATGTCCCATCGGCAAACCTCAGGTCAAGGCGGTCGCCCGCTGCGATGCCCTCCACCGAGCGCACCACCTCCCTGTCCCTCCTCACCAGCACATAGCCGCGGCGCACCGGCGCGAGGGGGTCAGACGCCGCCAGGCGTGCCGCAAGCCCGGAGAGGACGAGGCGCTCCCGCCCGGTCCGCACCTCATAGCCCCGCCTCATCCGCTCCTCCAGGTCTGCAATCTGCTGTCTCCCCTCCTCGACCCTCCGGCGGAGACGTTCGGGCCTGAACCGCAGGGAGAGGGCATCGAGGTCGGCACGGCACCGGTCGACCTTCCCGAGGGCGGCGTCCTGCAGTCTCTGTCTGTCCTTTCCGAGGCCGGCCCGGAGTTCGGCACGGTCGGGCGCGGCAAGTTCCGCGGCGGCCGAAGGCGTCGGCGCTCGCAGGTCTGCCGCAAGGTCGGCAAGGGTCACGTCCACCTCATGGCCCACCGCACTGATCACCGGCGTCGTGCACGCCGCGATCGCCCGCACCACCTCGGGCCTGTTGAAGGGGAAGAGGTCCTCGAAACTCCCGCCCCCTCTGGCGACGATCAGCACGTCGGCCAGGCCGTCGGCCCGCCTGATCGCCTCCGCGATCTCAAGGTGGGCCGTCTCCCCCTGCACCGCCGTCGGCGAGAGGAGAATCTCGACCGGATACCGCCGGGAAAGGACGTTTTCGATATCGTGGAGGACCGCGCCCGACGGCGAGGTGACGACTGCGACACGCCGCGGGAAGGGCGGGATCTCTCTCTTCCGTGCCGCCGCAAAGAGCCCCTCGGCCCCGAGATCCCTCTTCCAGCGCTCGACAAGGAGGTGCTTCTCCCCCTCCCCCGCGAGTCGCATGTCCTCGACATAGAACTGGTACTTCCCCTGCGGTTCGTACAGGCCCACGTGCCCATAGGCGATGACATCCATCCCGCTCGCCGGTTCAAAGGCGAGCGCCCGCGCGCTCCCCCGGAACATCACCGCACCGATGACCGCGCTCTTCCCTCCCCTCACCTCGGAGAGCGAAAAATAGCGGTGACCCGAGGAGGCATGGGTGTAGTTCGTCACCTCGCCCCGCACCCAGCACCCTGCCAGCACCGGGAGGTCGAGGGCGTCCCTGATGATCGTGGTGATCTCAAGGACGCCCCGCACTCTGTCCAGCCCCGGATCCATTGATTTTATCGTGGGTCGAGGACCTATAAGAACCTGTCATGGCCCGTCTCGCCGTCTCCAGCATGTTCTTCCATGAATACCCCCTTGACGAGATCTTCGCCTCTGTTGAGGAAGCAGGCCTCACCGGCATCGAGTTCTGGGTCGAGACACCCCACTTCTGGCTGCGCGGCCTCCCCTTCGCCGATCTGGATGCGGCGGTCAGGGCCTACCCGTCCCTCGCGCCGATCACCCTCCATGCCCCTGTCCTCGACCTCAACCCCTGCTCCATCAATCCTCGCGTCTCCGCCGCCTCCCAGCAGTACGCCGTCGAGGCCGTCGACCTTGCTCATACCGTCGGCGCGGAGACCGTCACCGTCCACCCGGGCCGCCGAACGGCAAAAAGGCGTCCGAGCGCCTATGACTACGAACACTTCAGGACCTATCTCGCGCGCCTGCGGGACGCCGCGGAAAGGACAGGAATCAGGGTTGCGATCGAGAACATGGAACAGACGATCAACTCCCTCCTCAGCACTCCCGAAGAGATGCGGGAAGTCCTCGACGCTAACCCCTGGCTCTTCTTCACCCTTGACGTTTCCCACGCGATGGCCGTCTCGCCCGCCGTTGTCAGGCAGTACATCGACCTCTGTGGCGATCGACTTGCCAACGTCCACCTGAGCATTGCAGACAGTCGGAAGATGCACCTCCCTGTCGCCGGGAACAGTTATGCGCGGGACGTTGTCAGGGCCCTTGCCGCTGCGGGTTATGACGGGTGCCTCACCATCGAGATCGAGGACAGGAATTTTTTTCATCCGCTCTCGGTCGAGGAGAAGATCACTGTTTTGCGGCAGGAAAAGGAGTTTCTTGAGGGCTGTCTCCCCTGAACGCTGGTTTTAAGAACTCACAGTACATATCACCCTATAGTACTACATTTATGAACGATAGTTGGCTAATGAGCCGTACACCGGCGTGGCAGCGATGACACCCGATGAAATTATATTAGGTGGCTTATTCATCGCATGTCTCGCCCTTTCGGGTTTTTTCTCCAGTTCTGAAGTCGCCCTTATATCGATCACGCGGGCAAAAGTCCGCACCCTCGTCAATGAAGGGAAAAAGGGCGCCGACGCTCTTGCACGCCTGAAGGAATACCCCGACCACATCCTGATCGCCATTCTCATCGGCAACAATGTCGTCAACGTCGCCGCAGCCTCGATTGCGACGGCGATCGCCATCGAACGCTTCGGGAGCGCAGGTGTGGGAATTGCCACCGGTTTTGTCGTCATCCTCATGCTTGTCTTCGGCGAGATCGGGCCGAAGACCTATGCGTCGAGGTACACCGAGAAACTGGCCCTCTTTGCCGCCCCGATAATCCTCTTCCTCACGAAACTTCTCCTCCCCCTCCTCTGGTTCTACGATCGGCTGAGCGCTCGCTTCGCCCCGGGTGCAGGCCTCGCCGAACCCGCGATCACCGAGGAGGAGATCAAGGAATGGATCGATGTCGGCGAGGAAGAAGGGATGATCGAGGAGGAGGAGCGGCAGATGCTTTACTCTGTCTTCAGGTTCGGCGAGACGACCGCCCGCGAGATCATGACTCCCCGCGTGGACGTCGTGCTGATCGAGGACGTCAGTTCCCTGGAGAACGCGATCACCCTCTTCAACGAGACCGGCCTCTCGCGCCTACCCGTATACCACGACCAGATCGACAACATCGTCGGTGTCCTCAACATCAAGGATGTCTTTGCTGCTGAGTTCTCCAAAAAGGAGGTCGTCACGATCAGGGAACTGATGCACGACGCCTACTTTGTCCCCGAGAGCAAGATGATCGACGACCTCCTCAAGGAGATGCAGCTCCGGAAGGTCCATATGGCCATCGTCATGGACGAATACGGCGGTTTTGCCGGTGTCGTCACCGTCGAGGACATCCTCGAAGAACTTGTCGGCGAGATCCTTGATGAATTCGACGAAGAGGAACCCTCTATCCAGAAACTCGGCGAAGGCGTCTATATGGTGGACGCGCAGGTCTGGGTCGAACACCTCAACGAGGAACTCGGCACGAGTCTCCCGGTCGGTGAGTCGTATGAGACTCTTGGCGGCCTTCTCTTCACCATCCTCGGCCACATACCTCTCCGCGGCGAGGTCGTAAAACTGGCGAGCGGCGTCACCATTGCGGTGATGCAGATGCGTGGGCGGCGGATCGTGAAGGTCAAACTGATCCTCCCGCCTCCCGCGGCAGAGGAGGGAGAGAATCGTTAATACCTCCCCGCGCCGACGTGTGAGCATGAAGCGCATTGCAGTGCTGGCATCAGGGAGGGGCTCCAACTTCCAGGCCGTCCTCGACGCAATCTGTGCCGGTACGATCAGGGCCGGGTGCGTCAGGCTGATCACCGACAAACCCGGCGCCTACGCGATCACCCGCGCGGAACAGGCCGGCATCCCGGTGACAGTCCTCGACTACGCCTCGTACCCCTCGAAACAGGCCTATGAGGCCGACCTGCTTGCGGCAATGCAGGACTGCGGCGCCGACATCTTTGTGCTTGCAGGCTACATGCGCATCGTCGGCGACGCTATCGTGGAGGCCTTTGCCGGGAGGATGATCAATATCCACCCCGCCCTCCTCCCCAGTTTCACCGGCCTCCACGCGCAGAGACAGGCGATCGAGTACGGCGTGAAAGTTGCCGGGTGCACGGTTCACTTCGTCGACACAGGTCTTGACAGCGGGCCTATCATCATCCAGGCCTGTGTCCCTGTCCTTGACGGCGACGACGAGGATACCCTTGCGGGCAGGATCCTGGTCGAGGAGCACCGCGTCCTTCCCCGGGCCGTGTCCCTCCTCTGCGACGACCGTATCCAGGTCGAAGGACGGCATGTCAGGATCCTGCCGCCGCCCAAGGCTCTTTGAGTTTGTGCGATCAATCTGGTTCTATACGATGGCCATGCGATGGAAATCCCGCACCTCAGGTACAAAACGGATCGCGGAGGAGCGGATCGCCCGCCTCTTTGCCCTTGCCAGTGAAACCTTCGGATCTGACCCGGCCTTTGCAAACCGGTATGTGGCGCTCGCCCGCCAGATTGCAATGCGCCAGCGTATCTCGATCCCGCGGGACTTGCGGCACCGGTTCTGCAGGCGGTGTTCTGCCTACCTCGTCCCGGGCGCCAATGCCAGGGTGCGAGTGCAGCGCGGGAAGGTGATCGTCACCTGCCTTGTATGCGGCCATCAGAAAAGGTATCCGGTGGTGAAGAGACATCGAAAAGAATGAACTGTTCCAGGAACTCAAGCCGACTGTCTGGATCGGCAAAAACGGCTATTCGGAGACTCTCATTGAGGAGATCAGGCTCCAGTTGAAGGAGCGGAAGTACATCAAGATCAAGTGGCTCCGCAGCACCGATGTAGACCCCGTGGAACTCGCACGTCTCGCCCGGGTCGACCTGGTGGGTGTGCGCGGGCGAACGATTGTACTTGCCGAACGGGGCCGTGGCGGGAGTCAGGGCCGCTGATCCGGTCCCTCCTTTTCTCCCGGGTTTCCGGTTTGATCGCCGGAAAACTCCGGGGATTTCCCGCTCGAAATATATAAAAACATCCATGGCAAATAGATAAAGACTGGTAACATCGATCGTTACAGTGAGGTTAACCAATGACAACTGTATATGACATCCCGGCTGAGATGCTCATTCCGCAGGCTGCTCGCGATCTTAAGGAGCTCCCTGTTATCCAGCCACCTGAATGGGCAGCAGTCGTCAAGACCGGGATCCACAAGGAGATGCCTCCCGAGGACCCTGACTGGTGGTACACGAGGGTCGCATCCGTTCTTCGCCGGATCTATATTGACGGTCCGGTCGGCGTTGAGAGACTGAGAAGCGCATATGGTGGAAACCGGGACCGCGGCTCGAACCCGAGCCAGTTCCGGAAGGGAAGCGGGTCCATCCCGAGAAAGGCACTCCAGCAGCTCGAAGCTGCAGGTTTTGTCGAGAAGGTCAAAGGCGGCCGGCAGATTTCGGCACAGGGCCGTGCCTTTATGGACGGCGTCGCGCACGGTCTCCGGGCCGCGGCGACCGAAGCTGCACCCGAGCTGGCGCGCTACTGATGCGGTGAGGGATGCTGATGGGTGACGATGAACTCTCTGAGATCAGACGCAAGAGAATGGAGCAGCTCCAGCGGCAGTCTGCCGAACAACAGGAGGATATGGAGCGGCAGAAGAGAGCTGAATCAGAGATGCAGCTTGCGCTCATGCAGATCCTGGAACCTGAAGCGCGGGAACGACTGAACACGATCAAACTCACCAAACCTGAGTTTGCCCGTGCGATCGAGCAGCAACTTGTGATGCTTGCCCAGAGCGGCCGGATACGGCAGAAGATCACGGACGAGCAATTCAAGGCACTGCTGGTGCAGGTCGCCCCGCCGAAAAAAGAGTTTCGCATCACACGAAAATAGATGAAAGCCGGTCTTCTCTTCAGCGGAGGAAAGGACAGTGCCCTTGCGGCTCTGATGCTCGCGAGGGACTACGAGGTCGAACTCAATACCTTTGTCTTCGACCCTGAGCGTGAGCTGCCGTCGGTCGAGGCGGCAGCCCGTGCGCTCGGCTTTCCCTGGCACAAAAGGTCGTTCGGCCTGGAATATCGTGACGAGGCGGCGCGTATGGTGCTCGCCTCGGGCTACCCGAACGACGCCATCACTGCTGTGCACCGGCGGGCCGTCGAGGCCCTTGCGCAGGAGTACGGGGTGGTTGGAGACGGCACGCGGCTCAACGATAGGGTGCCGATGCTGACGAAGAGCGATGTTCTCCGCATCGCGGACCGGTACGGGTGTTCTTATGTCCGACCCCTCCTCGGATATGGGAAGGCCGAGGTGCAGCGTCTTGCCGGACGATATCTTATTGTCGCGAACGGCGAGACGGGCACCCTCGAGAACGGGGACTACGAGTACGAGATCAGGGCCGCCATCGAGCGCATGGGGCACCCGTGTGCGGGGCTTTTCCCCGCGCACCACGGGCAGTCCCTTGTCGTTGGTGCGACCGGCACCTGAGAGATTGGTGATAACCATGAGCAAGGTATCAAAAGGCCGGAAAATTCGGCTGGCTAAGGCGTGCATGCAGAACCGGCGCGTTCCTGCATGGGTAATGATTCGGACGAAGCGCCAGGTGGTATCCCACCCGAAGAGGCGCATGTGGAGAAGAAGCACGCTGAAGGTGTAGAGACATGGTCGAAGTCTTAAAAGAGCAGATCTATGTTGTCCCTCTTCGCAGCACCAGACGCGCTCCCCGGTGGAAGCGCTGCAATGTTGCGGTGAAGGACATCAGGGCGTACCTGGTCCGTCACATGAAGAGCGAGAACGTCAGGCTTGACAGCAGCATCAACGAGAAGGTCTGGGAGCACGGCAGCCAGAAGCCTCCGGTGCAGATCCGTATCCGTGCCATGAAGTTCGAGGACGGCCAGGTTCAGGCCGAACTCGCTGAGGAGTGAAATGCAAAGAACGATCGCCTTTGCCGCAGATCCCCATATCGGTGTCTTTGCGCGGGCCTTTGAGGAGTTCGCCGTCGTGCCGCCCACCGCACCCGACGCATTTGTGGCGGGCATAGCCGAGGCGCTCGACGTCGATGTTGTCAGGACAACCATTCAGGGGTCTTCGATCATCGGCTCGCTCCTTGCCGGGAACTCGAACGGCATGGTGGTCAGCGGTCTCGTGACCGAGGACGAACGTGCCGTCCTGGAGGAGTACGGCGAGGTGATGACCCTCGGAACCTCGATGAATGCAGCAGGAAATGTGATCCTCGCGAACGACCAGTTCGCGGCGGTGCATCCTGAGATGTCGATCGAGGAGGCTGAGGCGGTCGGGACGTTCCTCGGCGTGCCGGTCAGGCGCCTCACCTTCGGCGGGATCAAGACCGTCGGGATGGCGGCAGTCGCCACGAACAAAGGTGTGCTCATCCATGCGCGGAGCAGCGACACCGAGGTCGCCCGTCTTGTTGAATGTGCGGAAGGCCTCCAGATCGGGGCCGGGACTGTCAACATGGGCGGCGGCCTTGTGGGGACCGGCGTCCTTGCGAACAGCAAGGGGTATATTGCCGGGCTTGAGACCACCGGTTTTGAGCTTGGAAGAATAGAGGAAGTTTTTGGCTTTCTGGAGTGATGTATAATGGCTATGCAGAGTTATGAAATCACAGGTGCCTGCCTGATCGGCGACTCCTGGCAGCCCTTCACGAAGGTGGTCTCGGCCCCGAACGAGGATGTTGCCCGGGAACACGTCTTCACTGATATTGGCAGCAAACACCGCCTGAAGAGAAATTATATCTCAATCAAGGGCGTTACGGTAGTAGGTGAATAAAATATGGATGAGGCCGACCCGCGGGAGCTGCAGTCGCTCCAGTATTATCTGAACGAGTACGGACAGCAGGCAGAAGTCTTTGCCCGCCAGCTGGAGATGCTGGAGCAGCAGAGACTTGAGTCCCTCGCAGCGGTCGAGACCCTCCAGTCCCTGGGCGGTGCGGAGGACGGTACGGTTCTTCTCCCCCTCGGCGGCGGCGTCAGTGTCAGGGTGCAGGTGCCTGACCCGGATCAGGTGCTCGTCGCCATCGGGGCAGGGGTGACGGTCGGGCAGAGTTCCGCCGGGGCCGTATCCTATCTTGAAGACCGTGCTCGGGAGCTCGAAGCCTCTGAAAAGAAACTTTCCGAGACTATCGAGAAGATCCGGGCACAGATGAATGAAATCGCAGCCCGGCTCGATGCCGCCTACCGCCAGCAGCAAACGGCTCCGGGCAGGTAATCCCCATGTTTGAGGGCCTCAAGAACAAATTACAGAGCATCAGGGAGAAGTTCGGGAAATCCATCGGGGATGCGGCCGGCCCTGATGTGCGGGAAGTGGAGAAGCCGGTAGCAATCCCTGCACCGCAGCCCGAAACCGTATCAAAGCCTGTTTTGCCGGAGGCCCCGAAGGCCCCGGTCGAGCCTGAAAATGCCGTCCCCGTACCGGTCAAAATCGTGCCGGTCGAACCGAAGAAGCCTGAAGGACTGGTCTCCCGTTTCAAGTCTCTGGTGATCGAGCGCGAACTCGTCGTTTCTGAGAAGGACATTGAGGAACCTCTGACCGACCTTGAAATGGTCCTCCTGGAGAACGATGTCGCCCTGGAGGTCTCGGACGCGATCCTCGCCTATATGCGCGAGGACCTCGTCGGGAAGCACCGAAAGATCGGCACCTCCGTGGACGAGATCGTCAGCACGGCTCTTCGCGGGGCACTCCTCCGGGTGCTCGGGGACGGTTTCGACCTCCCTGCTTACATTGACAGCCACGAGAAGCCGGTGAAAATCCTGGTGACCGGCGTGAACGGCACCGGCAAGACGACGTCGATCGCGAAGATGGCCCATCACCTGATGGAAAATGGCTATTCTGTCGTGCTCGGCGCCGGCGATACGTTCCGGGCTGGTGCGATCGAGCAGATCGCGGAGCACGGCCGGAGGCTGAACGTCAAGGTGATCCACCATCAGGAAGGATCCGACCCTGCGGCTGTCCTCTTCGACACGGTGGACTATGCAAAGGCCCATGGGATCGACGTGGTGCTCGGCGATACGGCCGGGAGGTTCCATAACAGGAAGAACCTGATGAACCAGCTCGACAAGATCCGCCGGGTGGTGAAGCCTGACCTCGTCGTCTACGTCGACGAGGCGGTTGCCGGGAACGATGCCGTCGTCAGGGCGAAGGACTTCAACGACCTCGTCGGGACCGACGCTGTGATGCTCACAAAGGCCGACATGGACTCGCGGGGCGGTGCGGCCATCTCGATTGCCCAGACGATCGGGAAACCGATCCTCTTCCTGGGTACCGGCCAGGCGTACGGCGACATCGTGCCCTTCCGTCCGGCGACTGTCGTGGACGAACTCCTTGGAGTGGAAAAATAATGTTAGACTCGCTCAGTTCATCCCTGAAAGACGCGTTGAAGAAGATTGCAGGCAAGACGGTCGTCGACCGTGCGGCGGTGGAGGAGCTGGTGCGGAGTCTCCAGCGCGCCCTGCTGCAGGCAGACGTGAATGTCAAGCTCGTGATGCAGCTCTCCCAGTCGATCAAGACGCGTGCCCTTGAAGAAGAGCCGCCGAAAGGGATGAACGTGCGCGAGCACGTCCTGCGGATCGTCTACCAGGAACTGGTCGGCCTGATGGGCGGGGCCGGGAAGGTGGAACTTGTCCCGCAGATAATCCTGATGGCCGGTCTACAGGGGAGCGGCAAGACCACAACGACCGCGAAACTCGCCCGCTATTTCCAGAGGAAGGGTCTCAAGGTCGGGCTGGTCTGCGCCGATACCTTCAGGCCCGGTGCCTACAAGCAGCTCGCCACCCTTGCGGGGAAGATCAATGTCCCGATCTTCGGGGACCCGGACGAGACGGACGCCCTGAAGATCGTCCGCGAGGGGATAAAATACTTTGCCGGGGCGCAGGTCGTGATCATCGATACCCAGGGGCGCCACGCCCTTGAGGACGAACTGATCGAGGAGATCGTCAATATCAACGAGATCGCACGGCCCGAACACCGCTGGCTTGTCATCGACGCTGCTCTCGGTCAGCAGGCGTCCGAACAGGCGCGCCGTTTCAACGAGGCTATCGGGATCGACGGCGTGCTGATCACGAAGATGGACGGCACCGCCAAAGGCGGCGGCGCCCTCTCCGCGGTTTCGGAGACGAAGAGCGGGATCGTGTTCATCGGCGCCGGCGAGACGATCGACGACCTCGAACGCTTCGAGCCTGACGGATTCATCTCCCGTCTCCTCGGCATGGGCGACCTGAAGGCCCTGGCCGAGAAGGCCGAGGAAGTGATGGCCGACGAAGAGATGGACGTCAACGCCATGCTGCGGGGCAAGTTCACCCTGAGGGACATGTACAAGCAACTTGAGGCGGTGAACAAGATGGGGCCCCTCAAGCAGGTGATGTCCATGCTCCCTCTCGGCGGCCTCCAGATCCCCGACGACGCCTATGACATCACCTCGACCAAGATGGACCGGTACAAGGTGATCATGGACTCGATGACGAATGTCGAACTCGAAGATCCCCAGGTCATCTCGGGGTCGCATGTCCAGAGGATCTCCCGTGGCGCCGGCGTCTCTCCCGATGACGTGCGTGAACTCCTGAAATATTACCGGACCATGCAGAAGGCGTTGAAGGGTATGCGGGGGAGCAAGTTCTCCATGCAGCGCATGATGAAGCGCTTCGGGAAGATGCAGTAGATGAGACGTTTTGTGGTGGTCGGTCATCTCGCGTGCACCGACCCTGACTTTTCTTTGAACGACCTGCCGGGCGCCGGCAGGATGGACGAACTCTGCCGGTGCGTGGCAGCGTCTCTCTGCCTCTCCCACGGGATGAGGAAAGACGCAGAGTGCTGGCTTGTCCTCCTCGGGGCGCCGAAGGCGCCAAAGACGATCTGTTTTTCAGGCGACGGCATGAGAAATCTCAGCCCCGACGAGCGGAACATTGCCGGCCTCATCAGGAAGGCCCTTGCCCTCCCCTGCGGCACCGTCTTCCGGGAGTCAACTCCCGGGGTCTCGGTGCGCAAGGGAGGTCTTGCCGGGGTGCTCGCCGGCTGTGGGTGCGCGGTGCTCGACGAGGGGGGAGAGGACGTGCGGAAGGTTTCGTCCCTTCCCGACACCTTCCTCCTCTCCGACCACCTGAACTTTACCGATGAAGAACAGGAGGCGATAGCAGGGCTGCCGGCGTACTCCCTCGGCCCTGCCGTCCTCCATGCCGACCAGGCGATTGTGGTCCTGCAGAACGAGCAGGACAGGAGAGAGAGAGGATGGATCTGATCGAGACGGTCGGGGCGATCCTTGAGTATGGCCCGATCTGTGATCATTGCCTCGGGCGTTTCTTCGGGAAACGCTCGTTCGGGCTGTCTAATGATGAACGGGGGCATGCCCTGCGGACGGCATATGCCCTGGTGAAGAACGAGCCTTTTGCCGGAGAACCTGACGAGTGCTGGGTCTGCGGAAGGCTTTTCGACCATGTCGACCTCTGGGCCGAACGGGTCGTTGCGGCCGTGGAGGGGATCGAGCATGCAACCTTCCTTGTAGGGACGCGTGTGCCCCCCCTCATGGCCGAGAGCGAGGAGATGGTCTGGAGCGACCTCTCCCTCGCCGACCCCGAACCCCTGAAGTCGGAGGCGAACCGTGAGGTCGGCAAAGCGGTCTCGGCCCTGAACGGGAAGGTCGTCGACTTCAAGCGCCCCGACGTCGTCGCCATCCTGAACCTTGCAGAGGACAGGGTGGAGATCGAGATCAACCCGGTCTATTTCCGGGGCCGGTACTTCAAGTACGAACGGGGCATCCCGCAGACGCACTGGGACTGCCGGGTCTGCGGCGGCAAGGGGTGCGAGAGGTGTAATTTCACCGGGAAGATGTACGCCGACTCGGTCGAGGAACTCATCGGGAAGAGCGCGATGGAGGCATTTGATGCCGAGAACGCGGTTCTCCACGGTGCCGGACGGGAGGACATCGATGCCCGGATGATCGGGAGCGGTCGTCCTTTCGTGATGGAAATGATGAACCCCCGGAAGAGAGATGTGGATCTCGCCGAACTCGAGGCTGAGATCAACCGGTATGCCGAAGACCGCGTTGGGGTGAAACTGACCGGATGGAGTTCTCACTCCGAAGTGGAAACCCTTAAATCGAACAAAGCGCATAAAAAATACAGGATTCTCGTTGAGGTCGGTGGAGAGATCTCCATAGACGAACTCAGATCCGCACTTGTCCTGTTGAACGGGGCAGTGATCCACCAGCGCACCCCACAAAGGGTTGCACACCGGAGGGCCGATCTGATCCGGGATCGCCAGGTGATCGACATCCAGTCGCCCGGGATGCAGGATGGCAGGTTTGTCATCGAGGTCGTCGGCGAGGCCGGACTGTATATCAAGGAACTGGTCTCGGGCGACAGCGGGCGGACGAATCCCAGTCTTGCCGGGATCCTGGGCAAAGACGCTCATGTAACCAGCCTCGATGTAGTGCTGGTGGAAGAACCAGGGAGTGGTGAATGCAATGGCACATCATAACGGTCCAAGGAAGAAGACACGGTATAAGTTTAAGAAGGATCTCAGACGCCGCGGTCTGGTCCCTCTCACGGCAGTGATCCAGAAGTTCGAGATGGGGCAGAAGGTCCACATTGTCTGTGAACCGAGCATCCAGAAAGGAATGCCCCACCGCAGGTTCCACGGGAAGACCGGCACCGTTATCGGCCAGCGCGGCCGTGCATGGCTTGTCGAGATCCCGGACGGAAATGCAACGAAGATTGTAATTTCGAGACCACAACATCTAAAGCCTCAGAGGCAATAAATCTGCACGAGTGATTGGCATGAAGGTTAAAGGAGTTATCAGCGAAGAGCGGGTCACCCTCCCTGATATGAGGGATCAACTCTCTCGGGTTGACGCAAAGCGCCGTGAGGCAGGGCAGGAGATGTCCTATGAACTCCGCCAGAGCATTGAGCATGCCAATCACCTTTCCAAGACGACAGCGGAACAGTCCCGTGCCCTGGTGGACTCCCTTCTCGCCCTTGAAAAGATGAAACCCGACATCGCCTACCGGATCGCCAACATCATGCCCCAGTCAAGGGACGAGTTGAGGGCGATCTACGCCAAAGAGCGGTACACGCTCACCGGCGAGGAACTCGATGCTATTCTGGAGATGGTGATCACCCACCTCTGAGGGGTTTCTATGAAGGCTGAGAAAAAGGAGATCTACGCAGTAGTTGTGGATGTACTTCTTCAGGGACGTGCTGACGACCCGAAACCGGTCTTCAAGCGCGATCCTATCGTGCAGGCGGTCGGGACCGACCAGTTCAAGCTCCTTGAACTGATCCCGAAGAAGGGCGCCGATATCCAGATCCATGATACGGTCTATATCGGGGACGAGGCGCGGGACAAGGTCGAGCGGGTGAAACGCCGGATCGGGTTATCCGATCTGACGAACATGGCCCGGCTCGAACTCCCCTTTGCTATCGAGACGATCGTGAAGGCGAACGAGGCACGCTTCGTTACGTTCTTCAATACGGCCGTCCCGATCACGCCGAAGCTCCACATGTTCCACCTGTTGCCGGGCGTCGGAAAGAAACTGATGTGGGAACTTATTCAGGAAAGGGAGAAGAAGCCCTTTGAGAGCTTCGAAGATATCTCTCTCCGGATCAAGTCCCTGCCAGGCCCGGTGAAGCTGATCGTCGGACGGGTGCTCGAGGAGCTCGAGGATCCTGAGGTGAAGTACCGTCTCTTTACGGCAAAATGAAGGCACGGCACGACCAGCATTTCCTCACCGACCCGCGGGCAGTCAGGCGGATCGTCGCCCTCGCTCCTGTTTCCGGACGGCGGGTGCTCGAGATCGGGCCCGGCGAGGGGGTGCTGACCGCCGAACTTCTTTCGGCCGGGGCGAATGTCGTCGCAATCGAACTCGACGGCGCTCTGGTCGAGGATTTGTCCTCCCGTTTTGCCGTGGAGATGGCGTCTGGTCGGTTTGAACTGGTCCATGGCGACGCCGTGAAGATCCCGTATCCGTCCTTCGATATTGTCGTTGCGAATCTTCCCTATTCTGCGTCGTCCCCGATCACCTTCCGCCTCCTTGACGTGGGCTTTGAGAGTGCGGTGCTGATGTACCAGCGCGAGTTTGCCGAGAGGATGGCGGCGCGGGTCGGGACGCCGGAGTGCGGGCGTCTCTCGGTGATGGTCCAGACGTACGCCGACGTGGAACTCTGCTTCAACCTCAAGCCCGGGGCTTTCTCCCCGCCGCCGCAGGTCGCCTCGACGGTGGTCCGCCTCACGCCGCACGAACCGCCATACTATATTGCCGACCGCGGGGTGTATGCCGACGTGGTGCGGGAACTCTTCTCCCACCGGAGGAAGACGGTGCGGAACGGTCTCCGCGGGGGGCGTGCCGCTCTCGGCACGGAGAACGTGGAGAGGGCGGTCCGAGAACTCCCTGAGGAGATCCTCTCGATGCGGCCTGAGGAGTTGTCCCTGATGCTCTTTGCGATGATCGCGAATCTCTGCGTGCCTGAAGAGTGAGTTTTTCCGTCATCCGGGTACAGACCCGGACTCCCGCACTGCCCTCCGATCCCCATTCCCGCTCGCACTCCTGAGGGCCTCCGCGACTCCGGGGTGAGGAGATCGGTTCCGGTGGGAGCGTGCGCCCGATGGGGATCGGGCCATTTTCTTTTTTCCGACGCGAAGACTAATTGATCATAATCGACATATATTGTATTAAATATACAATTGGTCGTGGATGCCCGAACAGGCGTCCCGCGGGAGGTCGGGCATATTCGTTCTGCATGCAAGGCCCGGTTCCTCGTATGCCCCTGAATGGTTTCGGGTGTCACCGCGGATGGTCGCTGCAATCCGCGGCCTTCCGGGGAGATTCAGAAAGAGGTGTGAAGATGAAGACAGAATTAGGCTTTGTGCTGGCGGCACTGCTGCTTGCGACCACGAGTATGTCGGCGGGCGCCGTGCCCGGAGGACCGGACGGGATCGCGGTCCTGCCCGCAATACCTGTGGGGAATATGTCCACGGGCGGCGACGGCGATACGGCAGGCGTGTCTGGTGTGGGGCCTCTCACCGCTCTGGCAGGACAGAACACCTTCACGGCGACGTACACTCATGCCAACGACAGGAAATATGACGGGCAGGGAGCAATTTTCCGTCTGACAGTCTATGACGCGAACGGCGTGGCGCACACGACCGAAAAAAAGGTTGACTCCGCGGTCAGCGGTGAAATCAGCGTGACTTTCAATTCGCAGGGCAGCGGCGATGCCCAGTATGAACTGTGGTGCGAGACGCACGACCTCTTCGATAGGGAGACGGCATCGGCCCTTGACTACACCGATCTCGACTATGTCTGAAGGGTGATCTGTGTGAATGGCAAAATACTGTGCAGCATTGTCCTGGTCCTCGTCCTTGCCGGTGCCCTGGCATACGTGACCTCGTACGCCCGGGAGGATGTCATCGTGAATACCACCGATTCCGGCGGCAGGGTCGTCTTTCATGACAACGACTCCCATGGCACCTTCCACCTCGGTGTGGCTTCTGCCGACTTCAAGAAAAATGCAGTTTTTTCGAGTTCTTTCTCTTCAATCGAGACGGGGACGGGAACGAGCACCTTCACCGCCGTATGGAAGAGTAGCCGGGGGAACACATTCGGTGGTGCGAAGACGGCCGTCTTCACCCTGACGGTCTGGGATCCCGCAGGGGTGCCGGACAGCACTACCCGGGAGTCGCGGAGTGTCTCTTCCGGGGCGCTGAGCGTCTCCTGCTCCCCGCATGGGTCCGGAGAAGGCCGGTTTTTGCTCACGTCGACCATCTATGAGAGCAGGCTGAATTTCTCGACTCCCCTCTTCACATGAAAATTGCTGTGCGTCGGGGACGGCAGTTCTGGATCGCGTCCCTTCCGGGAATGTGCATGAATGAGGTGAAAAAATCATGGAATGGAAAAAAGTAATCGGGCCGGCTGGTGCTGCCCTTGTCGGCCTCCTCCTCGTCTGCATGGCGGCAATGCCGGTCAGTGCGGAGGAGGGGCCGGTGGTCGAGGTTATCGACGGCGGCTCTCTCCTGATCGACGAGAACGGAGGTCTTCACTGCACTGCCTTGGCGGGCACATTCTTCCGCCCCTCTCCACCCGCGGCGACCTACCAGGTTGTGGTGCACTACGAATACAGGGACTCCAACGACGTAATCGGGCAGACGGCGACATTCCGGCTGAAAGGGCCGGACGGTACGGTGGTCGAGCAGTCCGTGCCCGACATCCCGCTCCTCAATAGCAACAGGAAAGGAACGCTGTCGGTGAACATCACGCCCGCCGATCCGGGTGAGTACCACTGGGACATCGAGTGCAGCGAGGGCGCGGATAGCGCTTCGTCACGCGGGGACCTCATCTTCAGGTAGGGTAGGGACATCTCGAATGTCAGTACCCTCTCTCCACCCTCTCAGGTCGCCGCGATCCTGCTTCTCGTCGTCATGGGGATATCTCTGCGACGGCAGAGGTCGGGGAGTATAATGGAGATGTCATATGGTAGCAGAACGAGTCTTTATCGTGGCCAGGAAAGAGTTCGCCGACCACCTCACCGGCAGGAAGTTCCTGGTGATCCTTGCGTTTTTCCTGATGTTCGCCCTTGCCGGCATGCAGCAGGGGATCGATCGGTACAACCAGAACCTTGAGTCATATAACGAACAGGTACAGCTTGCAGAGGATGCCGCCGGGCCTGCGGGCGTGATGCCGGAGAGACCGTCGGTCCTGTTCATTCTCTCTGCTCTACTCAATTCCCTGGTCGTTTTCGGGGGCATCCTTGCGATTGCAATCGGGTTCGACCTTGTCTCGAAGGAGAAGGAGACCAGAACACTTCAGATGCTCCTCTCCCACCCGGTGTACCGGGACGAGGTGATCAACGGCAAGGCCCTCGGCGGGAGTGCCGCCCTCGGGGTCGCACTGGCGCTGGCATTCGCCGTCACCCTCGCCGTCCTCCTCCTCCTCTCGATCGTGCCGACGCCGGGCGAGTTCGTCTCCATCGGGGTCATCGGGATCGTATACTTCCTCTTCCTGCTTGCGGTCTTCACCCTTGCCCTCTTCCTCTCGGTCGTCGTGAAAGAGAGCGGGCATGCGGTGGTCTATGGTCTGGCCCTCTTCCTTGCCCTCTCGTACGTGCTGCCCCTCTTCGGGACGTCTCTCGGAGACGCGGTTGCAGGGGAGATGCCACAGATGCCGGAGATGCCGATTGACGGGAGGGACGCGGACGGGGTGATCTACATCTCATCCGACCCGGCGGCGCTGGAGGCGTACGAGGAGGAGTGCGATCGGTATGATCAGGAGATGGAAACATATCAGGCAAAAAAAAGATTTGTGACAGATTCGGTCAATTTTTTCTCCCCAGTGGCAAGTTGTTGTGCCGTGACCTCGACGGTTATCTATCCCTCTGATATGCCGCCAGAAGATGCGGCAGGCCGGATCTGGGGGGGTATTGCGGCTCTGGTCGTCTTTGCGTCGGTCTTTTTCGCCCTTGCGTACGGGAAGTTCATGCGCATGGACCTCCGGTGACCTGATGGGTCCATCGGTGCCCTTCCAGGCGACTGATGCGAAGACGATTCGCACAAAACACTTTTATAACCCTGTGTCGTATTTTACGCCATGGATGCCTGACCTGGCGCTTTTTTGGGCTGAAACGCGATATCATCCCCCACCCGGAGGCATTCGAGGTGTCGACATGGAAGTAGATAATAGCATGCACCCGGAAAAGTATCTCCCCCTGATGAGCGGGGCGCTCCTCCGCCCGGCCCGGACCTTCAGGGATGTGCGGGAGGAGACAGATAGAACAATTCTCGGCTACGGCCTCGGGCTCATCAGTATCAATCTCGTCCTGACCCTTCTTCTCTGGACGACCGGCCGCACGCAGGGTCTTCAGGTGGCGGTGGTGGTTGCATCCCTCCTGCTGGTGCCGGTCGGCGCTCTCTGGTTCTATATCTGGATATACGCCGCCGGTGGCCGGGAGGGGATGGGGAGCACCTTCCGTCTGGTCCTTGTTGCCCTGACCCCCGCGGCCCTTCTTGGCTGGATGCCCGGTGTTGCCCTGCTCGGTTTCCTCTGGTCTCTCGTCATCCTCTTCGTGGGCCTGCGGGAGATGCACCGCATCCCGGCGCCACGGGCGGTTGCCGTCCTACTCCTCGCCTGCGGCATCCCCCTCGTCCTTCCGGCCGTCATCGCCATGCTCCCCGGCTTCACGGTTGTCTGGCCGACAATCTGGCAGGTCACCTGGGTCTGAGGGGCGTCTCCCGACAGTGAAGAAGATGAGTGCCCATGAGAAAGACAGCAATCGTGTGCCTCGGCCTATCCCGGCGACGATGGCTGTGACCGTTGGCGCAGTCGTGAGATGGCGCAGTCGTGAGATGGCGCAGTCGTGAGATGGCGCAGTCGTCAGGCTACGGCCGACTCCTCGTCCCGCCCTGTCCCGTCTTCCCCGAGGGTCGCATCCCTGAGGGCCCTGGCGGCCACGCTCGTGAGGCGGTACCTGGTCGCCCTGCCGTCCCTCTCAGACGCGGCGATCCCGTCGGCGATGAGGCGCTTCATGTGCCAGGCGACTGTGGGCCCGGCGACGCCGACGGCCTCTGCGATCTCCGACTGGGAGAGGTCGGGTGTCTCCAGCAGGAGGGCCAGGATCTGCTCTTCTGTCGGGCTCCTGAGGTGGAGGAGAATGGTCTGCTCCATCGTTCCGCAGGCGTTTTTGCTCTCAAAATAGCCGGTCAGGCTGTCCCTGCGGACGGCTCTGACCAGGCGCGCCGCCCTGAGACGGACGAGGTGGTACTGTGTCGTGCCGCGGCTGATCCCTGTCGCCTGCACGATCTCCGCAAACGAGATGCCCGGACTCTCCCTGATGCATGTATAGATCGCCTTTCTCTTCTCGTTGTCGAGGGGGTGGCGCCTTCGGTCCCTGGCGGCGATGACGATGGCGCCGCTGAGGGAGAAGAGGATCTTTATGATGGGGTGGGCCCATTCGGGGCTGTGGACGAGAGTTAAGACCGTGAGCAGTTGCATGGGCGGGACCGCCCACCAGGGCACGAGCACTTCGTCGTCCACATTGATCGCATCGGCGGGAACTTCCGCTGGCTCCGGCTCGACGACGATCTTCGCCGCCGCGGGGTTTCCGGCGACGAAGAGGACGAGGAGGAGCAGGAGGGCGATACGGCTTATTCTTTCCATGATACCGGGCCGGGGACGATCGTACCCGTGCAGGTTAATCGGGGAGACGGCCCTTAAACTTTCTGAGCCGATCGTCTTTCCGTCCCCCGTCGGGGAGACGGACGTTTCAAAAGTCACATATACCGAAATATCGTACGGCGGTTCATGCACCCCTTCACCGCCGCCGTCCTCCTCTTTACCGTCGCCGTGCTCGTTTTCGGCCTCTGGTTCTTCTTCCCCTCCCTGAAGGGGAGAGGGGACGGCATCTCACGCCCGGAGTATGCCTGGTTTGTCGTCTGCCTCATTCTCATCGCCTTCATCACTCCGGTCATCTCCATCACCCTGACCTTCTTCTTCCAGTGGCTCGCCGACCCCGCTCATCTTGATTTCTGGTCATGGCTGGTCCTCGTCCTCCTCCTGACTGTCATCCCCGCGGCGGTGCTGGTCTTCGGCATCAGGGAGATCGTGCGCCTGCGGGCCGGAAAAATCCCCGACAGAGAGACGATCCGCACAGAAGGGATATATAATTCAGGAAGAGAGTGTGCTCCATGGACACCAGTGGCCTGTGGTTTCTCCTTCTGGTCATCGGCATCGTGGCCTGTGCCACCGGCTGCATGACGCCGGCGGACACAACACCTCCTGCAATGACACCGCTCCCTATGGAAATGCCCACACTGCGGCCGGCGACATCCGCCGATCTTCCCGACTTCGACTATGCACACGTCCCGGTCATCTCCCCCGGTGGCACTGACTGGATGACGACGAACGCCTCGTACGTTGCCAGGACCGCCCTGAGGGACGAGGCGGCACGGGCGATGTACCTCGACGGCGGCACTGTCAAGGGGGTGCTCCTCTCCTGTCACCCGACGCCCTTCCCCTCGTCAGGGGACGGGTGCGCCCCGGCACTCAGGATCGCGAACGAGACGGCGGTCGTCGATTTCCTGGTCGATGAAGAGGAAGGGAGGGTGGTCTCGACCGTGACCGGGATCAGGGGAGGTGCATGAGGTCGGGACGAAGAGAGGAATTCATCTCCAGGATGAGGGAGAAGATCTCCCTTCAGGCAATACTGTGTTCATCTCCAGATGCCTGAGCGATCTCAGGAGCACCGGAAGCGGCGGCACGCTCCTCCCTGAGCACCGCAGCAGCCTTGGGTTCGAGAGCATAACACATCGATCGTCCGTCCCGCCATGAAGAGACGACAGAACCCATCCGTTTCATATGCCAGGCAACTGCGGATCGTGAGAGGTCGAGTGTTTCTGCAATCCGACTCTGGTTGATACCCGGACGCTGAATGAGGAGACAGAGAATCTTTCGTTCGGTCCGGTTCCGAAGACATATCAGCACCTGCTGCTCTATCGTACAATACCCCTGACTGGGGAGGAAGTATCCGCTCTGCCCCTCAACTCGCGAGGATACAAGAAAGCCCTCTTTCCTCAGCACCCAGAGGTGATACTGAACTGTCCCGGCGTTGCTCTCGATCTCCTTCACGATTTCAGAGAAGGGGATGCCCGGGTTCGTCCGGATGCACGCGATGATCTCTGAACGGATCGGGTGGCTGAGCAGGTTCTTGCCCTGCCGGTATCTGACGCCAAGGACTGCAATGTAGATAAGTACAATATGGAGGGTAGAGGGTGCCACCAGAAGAGGGATAAAGCAGATAAGGAGAAGAAAATCGGAGAATGCATGGGCCACCGGGAGCCCGGGGATAGATGCGTAACTGGAATCATCCCACGCCGGATCCTCATCGGAGACATATGCCGGATCGAGAAGATAGCGGTCGGCAGATCCCGGGCCAATGAGAACCAGAAGTATAAAAAAGGAGACGAGAGTTACCCTCAGGCTGGACACACGCTCCAGACCCCTGCAGTTCATGAGAGTTTGTGCTGCATGGTGAAGTCCTCGGTTCCTTCGACATCCTCTCCAAAGACTCTATAGTACCATCTACCAGGCGCTATTCCAAAGGAGTTGGAGAAGGAAATACAGGTGCACCCATCTGTTATGCCGTCGTCGCTGTCATAATATGTCCCGATAGGGGAAAGAGGATCGTAGACGGTCAGAGCAAGAACATCAGACGTGTCTCCCCAGTCCAGTTTTAGCGCTATCTTCTTTGTTCCCAGCGGTACATCGGCGTAAAACCATTCGATTCCATTCTGGCTGATGTTATATGTCTGGGACTGTATGGAGACAGAATCGAGCGCATCGATAAATTCGTCGTATCCCGTGGTCACGAGATAGTTCCTATCCTCAGCAAGGTTTGCCGCAGCACCTGCCGGCACCAGTAGCAAGGCGCAGAGCAGTGCCGTTACAATCAGCATCTTTGATCTCATACAAAGGAGGGGTGACCGATACGACTATTAAAGGTATTGATGCAATCATTTAACATTCGGATGGTTTAAGATGGTTCATCACACCATTGGAAGATGAAAAAGATGAAATACTGAAAATAATTCAAGGATGAGATAAAAAGCGTCGCAGAGCCCCGGCGCGCTATCAATATGATAAAAATATCCGAAATGAGAGGGATATAACCTGGCAGCAAGAGGGGAGAGGGTCTTTTAAAATCCACAGGGATAAGTCGGAGGAGACCCAACCCGAGAGGCAGGAATGGAGTACCAGCACGACCAGGTCTACGAACCCGCGGAGGACACCTTCCTCCTCCGCGCCGCCGCCCTCGCGGAGGTGCGGCCCGAGGACCGCATCCTCGAAGTGGGGTGCGGGAGCGGGGCGGTTACGGCGGCCCTCCTCGGCCGGGCGGGGAGCGTCGTCGCCACCGACATCAACCCCCATGCGGCCCGGGCGGCGCGGGAGCGGGGCGTCGAGACGGTGCGGACCGACCTGATGGCAGGGGTTCGCGGCCCCTTCGACCTCGTCCTCTTCAACCCGCCGTACCTCCCGACCGCACCGGAGGAGAGGATCGATGACTGGCTTGAATACGCGCTGGACGGCGGCCCGAGCGGGAGGGAGACGATCGAGCGCTTTGCCGCCGACGTCGGGCGGGTGCTTGCGCCCTTCGGCCGCATCCTCCTCCTCGTCTCCTCCCTGACCGATCCCGATGAAGTGCGGAAACTCTTTTCAGGCTTCGGTTATATTGTGCTCCTCGCTGCAGAGGAGAGGGTTGAGGACGAGGACCTTATCGTGCTGCGGATCAGCCGCGACCTCTGCCGCTGTGCCGGGTGTGATGATTAACATCTGCAGAGCCTGAAGACCCGTGCGGGACAGAGATCCTGGACCTGCGCCCGCGCCGAGCGTCCTGGTTTCCCTCAGTTTAGAGATCTCACCAATTTTTCGCGTCCTCTTTTTTAGATGAAGGATCGTCGATGTATTTCCCGCAGTGTGGGCAGACCTGCTTTTTCCTGTGCCTGTTTCTGATCTCGTCACCGAAAGCCGAGGCAAGGATGCCAGCAGGGAGGGCGAACATGCCGATGCCGAGGACGGCGATGCATCCCCCGAGGAATCTGCCGAGCGGGGTGATCGGGTAGACGTCGCCGTAGCCGACGGTGGTGAGGGTCGCCACCGCCCACCACATCGCCATCGGGATGCTGGAGAAGGCATCGGGTTGGGCGTCGTGCTCGACGAAGTACATCCGGGTCGATGTGATCACAAGGAGGACGACGAGCACGAACCCCACGACTGTGAGCGCCTCCCTCTCGGCGCTGAGCACACGGCCCAGGGTCTTGAGGGCATCGGAGTAGCGGTAGAGTTTCAGGAGCCTGAAGATCCTCAGGATCCTGAGCATCCGCAGGACGCGGAGGTCGAGGGGCAGGACCATCGGCAGGTAGAAGGGGAGGACCGCAAGAAGGTCGATCACCGCCATCGGCGTGGCGGCAAAGCGTGCTCGCCCGCCGATACCCCGGAATGTCGGGTTGCAGGGTGCCGTCCAGAGGCGGAGGAGATATTCGACGGAGAAGACTGCCACAGAAAAGACCTCGAAGAGATCGAATGCCGACCGGAAGGCGAGGTACAATGGTTCGTCGGTGGCAAGGATCACCGCGGTGACATTGAGGAGGATGAGGGCGGCGATGAAGACACCAAAGACGCTCCCGGCGATGCCTCCTGCGGGAGTGCTCTCAAGAATATTGTAGACCCGGTCTCTGAGCATCTATAGTATACTTTTTTCCGGGATGAGGTATGGGTTTATCGCCGGGGAAAGCCCCCGACTCTCAGTTCAGTCCGTGCTCCTGGAAGCAGGTAGTATAGTGCGTGTCGCTCCCCCTGATATGGCCCGCGACCCAGTCACGCAGGAACTTCATCACCTCAATGGAGAGACCGAGACGTCCGCCGGCATATGCCTCCTGAAAATCCGCGACTTTTGCGACAAAGGCGTCGTGTTCCTTCTTGTGGGAGGCGTAGGCGGGATACCCGAATTTTTGCATGTACTCTTCTTCGGCGGTGAAGTGGTACTGCGTGTACGCCGCAAGTTCTCCAAGAGTCTTTTCGAGAGCGTCCTTCCCCTGCCCGGAGCGCATGGCGTCGTGGAGTGCGTTGATCAGGGCGACGAGTTTCTTGTGCTGTTCGTCGATCTCGGAGACGCCGACAGAGAGGTCGTCTGACCAGTTCATGTATGCCATAGAATATTGTTCGCCTTTGTACTAATTATATCGTCCGGTCAGGGAGGGGTCCTGGCGGACTTCATCGGATCTCGTTGTCCCATTTTTCGGAACACGTTTGCTCCTGATCCTGATAGGGCGTTCCATCAAAAAGAAAGGATAATGTCGGTCAGGACCGACTCACGCATACCAGTCTCAGAGGGCGACGTATGAATGTTTCCAGATGCATGATCATAGCGCAGAAGGAGTTTGCCGACCACCTCACCAGCAAACGCTTCTTTGTCATCCTGGCGCTCTTCCTGATCATCTCGGTCATCGGGATCTCCCAGGGTATCGGAGAGTACGACAGAGACCTTGCAGCGTACCAGGAAAAGATAGCGGCTGTTGAAAGCAGCGGAGTAACCGGGTGGATGCCCGACAGACCTTCTGTGCTCTCCATATATTCCTCCATCTCAGACCAGATCGTCATTATCGGGGCGGTCCTTGCGATCGCGGTGGGTTTCGATCTGGTCTCAAAGGAGAAAGAGACGAAGACACTCAAGACCCTCCTCTCCCACCCGATCTACCGTGACGAGGTGATCAACGGCAAGGCGATCGGCGGGGGTGCGGCGATCGTCCTCGCAATTGGGCTGGCCCTCCTTGTCTCCCTTGCAATGCTCCTCATCGCCGGCATCATTCCGACCGTCGACGAGTTCTCCGCCATCGTCACCTTCGGGGCGGCCTCGATCCTCTTCCTCCTCATCTATTTCTCCCTCGCCCTCACCCTCTCCACTCTTGCACGGGACAGCGGGAGCGCGCTCATCGCCACCCTCGTCGTCTTCATCATCCTCTCCTCTCTCCTGCCTCTCGCAGGTGAGATCACCATCGATGCATGGGCGGGTGAACGACCAGATCCTCCGTACGTGCAGAAGATCATAATGTCCGAAAGCGGGGCCATGATCCCGGTCGGTACGGATGAACAGGACCCCCAGGGAGAAGAAGAGGCGCTGAAGACGTACGAGGCCGAAGCAAAGGTATACTATGAGAAGAAAGCGGCCGTCACCGCCATCGTCGAGGCGGCTTCCCCGCAGACCAATTATAAAAAGATCACGGAGGCGGTCATCGATCCCTATCGCGTCGTAAAGATGCAGAACAGTCCGCAGGGCCCGTTCGGAATAACTGTCACCGACCCGGACGCCACGCCGCCGCACTTCACGGATGTCCTCGCAGGCCTCTGGGGGAACATCGCCCTGCTCCTCGCCCTTCTGGGCGTGCTCTTTCTCTCCGCCTACCTCTATTTCATGAGGATGGATGTGCAATGAGACTCCGGAACAGGCACTGACATGCCCCCTCCCTGCCCCTCTCAGACGATATATTCCAGCAGGATAAGGGCGAGGAAGAAGATGGCGGCGATTTTTACGCCGTCATAGAAAGAGTACCGCATCTGTGTCCGGTTTATCTCATCCTCATCGGGCGGCGGCGGGAGTTCCTCCTCCGACTCGACGACAAAAGACCCGGTGTAGCCGCACCTCTTGCACCTGTACATCGTCCCGGCATAGCCGCCGAGCACCTGGTAGAGGTCGGTGCTCCCGCACTTCGGACACCTGAGCATGGGGGAGACTCTCCCTCTCTCTTCATCAAGCTTTGCCCGCCCCAAACCTCTTAAACGCGGAGGGCGCGATTGATCGGTTGATCACAGCATGGGAGCGACTCTCGTTGAAAAGATCTTCTCTTCCCGGTGCGGGAAGGAGATAGAGGCAGGCGATGTGGTGATGGCGGCCGTGGACCGCGCGATGATCCATGACATCACCGGCCCCCTTGCCATTCAGAAGTTCAGGGAGATGGGCGGAGAGAGAGTCTTCGACCCGGCGCGGATCGTGATGCTCTTCGACCACCAGGTGCCGGCCGACTCCATCCAGGCGGCCGAGAACCAGAAGTTCATGCGGGAGTTCGCGCTCGGGCAGGGCATCCACAACTACGACCTCAGGGAGGGCGTCTGCCACCAGGTGGTCCTGGAGAAGGGGCACGCGGCCCCCGGCGAGATCGTCGTCGGTTCTGACTCGCACACCTGCATGTACGGCGCGGCAGGCGCGTTCGCGACCGGCATCGGCTCGACTGACATGGGCTTCGTCCTCAAGTTCGGCGCCCTCTACTTCAGGGTGCCGGACTCGATCCGTGTCGAGGTGAACGGCGCCTTCGCCCCCTGTGTCGGGGCAAAGGACCTCATCCTCTCGATTGCCGGGGACATCGGCGCGGACGGCGCCACCTACCAGGCCCTGGAGTTCACCGGCGAGACCTTCAGGGCGATGCCGATGGCCGGGCGGATGACCTGCGCCAATATGGCGATCGAGATGGGGGCGAAGGCCGGGATCGTCCCGCCCGATGCAGTCACGCGTGAATACATGCAGGCCCGCCGGCCAGACGCCGCCGGCTTCGACCTGGCGAGCGACGGGGACGCCACCTATGCGGAGTGGCGGGAGTACGAGGTCGCCGACCTCGTGCCGCAGGTTGCGGTCCCCCACAATGTGGACCATGTCGTCGGCGTCGACGAGGTCGCCGGCACCCACGTCGACCAGGTCTTCATCGGTTCCTGCACGAACGGCCGGTACGAGGACTTTGCCGAGGCCGCCGAGGTCCTCGGCGACAGAAAATTCTCCGACGAGGTGCGGGTGATCCTGATCCCGGCCTCGAAGGAGGAGTACCTGAAGACACTCAGGGCCGGACTGATCGAGCGTTTCGTCGAAGCGGGCGCCCTCGTTGAGGCGCCGTGCTGCGGGCCGTGCATGGGCGGGGCCTTCGGCCTCCTCGCGCCGGGCGAGGTCTCCCTCTCCACCTCGAACAGGAACTTCAGGGGGCGGCAGGGGAGCACGGAGGCCGGGGTCTACCTCTGCTCTGCGGCGACGGCGGCGGCGAGTGCGGTCACCGGCGAGATCACCGACCCGAGGGAGGTGTGACGATGCGGATCTGGATATTCGGCGACGACATCGACACGGACGCGATCATCCCGGGGAGGTTCCTCACCGAGTACGACCCCGGGAAACTTGCGGAGCACGTCTTCGAGGGGACGAGGGACGACTTCAGGGAGGGGGTCAGGCCCGGCGACGTCGTCGTCGCGGGCAGGAACTTCGGCTGCGGGTCCTCTCGGGAGCACGCCCCCCTCGCCCTCCTGGGTGCGGGGGTGAAGGTCGTCGTGGCAGAATCCTTCGCCCGGATCTTCTACCGGAACGCGGTGAACACGGGCCTCCTCCCCCTCGTCTGCCCGGATACGGGGGCGCTCCTCGAAGGGCACGAGATAACGGTCGACCTCGCGGACGGGTCCATCGAGTCTGACGGCGTCAGGTACCCGGTCGAACCGGTGCCACCCTTCATGCAGGCAATCGTGGACGCGGGCGGACTGGTCGAATACGCAAAGGAGATGAAAGAGGTGGAACTGTGTACAGGGTCGCGGCGATAGGCGGCGATGGCATCGGGCCGGAGATCCTCGACGAGGGGAAGAAGGTCCTCGATGCCGCGGGGGAGAAGTACGGCTTCGATATCGGGTGGACGGACTTCGATATCGGGGCAGAGAGGTACCTGGAGACCGGGGTGCTGATCACGGAGGAGGAACTGAAGGAACTCTCCGGGTACCCGGCGATCTATTTCGGCGCCATCGGCGACGACCGCGTGAAGCCCGGCATCCTGGAGAAGGGCATCCTCCTGAAGATGCGCTTCTTCTTCGACGAGTACGTGAACCTGCGGCCGATCCGCCTGTTGCAGGGGGTCCAGACCCCTCTCGCCGGCAAGGGGCCCGAGGACATCGACTTCGTCGTGGTGCGGGAGAACACCGAAGACTTCTATGTCGGAATCGGCTCGCGCTTCAGGAAGACGGAGAAAAAGGAACTCGAAGTCGTCCGCGACCTCTACTCGGTGAAGTTCGGCCTCGACGTCGAGAGCGACGCCGAGGAGATCGCCTACCAGATCGGCGTCCTCTCCCGCGAGGGGTGCCGGCGGGTGATGGAGTACGCCTTCGACCTGGCCGGGAGGCGGCAGAGGCGGGTCACCTCTGTCGACAAGGCGAATGTCCTCTCCGACGTCTACGGCCTCTGGCGGGAGGTCTTCTCCGAGGTCGCCGGGCGCCACCCGGGCGTGGCGACCGAGTTCACCTTCGTCGACGCCATGACGATGTGGTTTGTCAAGAACCCGGAGTGGTTCGACGTCGTCGTCACCCCGAATATGTTCGGCGACATCATCACCGACCTCGGGGCGATGATCCAGGGCGGCCTCGGCCTCGCGCCCGGCGGGAACATCAACCCGAAAGGGACCTCGATGTTCGAACCCATCCACGGGTCGGCCCCGAAATATAAGGGCCTCGGCGTCGCAAACCCCATCGCCACCATATGGGCCGGGGCCCTCCTCCTCGACCACCTCGGCGAACCGGAGGCGGCAGAAGGGATCGTGCGGGCGATCGAGGGGACGATCCGGGACGGTGTCGTGACCCGCGACCTCGGCGGCGCGGCGAAGACCGCGGACGTCGGCGACCACATAGCGGCGCTGGTCAGGGAATAAACTTATTTTTCGTGATGCCGTGAAAACTCCCTGAAAATCCAGACGGTGCCGGGAAGGACGTACAAAAAGATTTTGTGATGGATTTCCGGCCCTCACGCAGGGAGGGGCGCCGGCCATGCCTCATACCCCTTCCCGAACTCGGCGACCATGGAGTCCATGAACTCGCGGGCAAGGTCGGGGTGGGGGGCGGAGTTCGGGACAGTCGCCGCATAGACAATCGGGGTCCCGACGCGGTCGCTCCCTATGGAGCCGAAACGCTGGAAACCGAGGTTGACGACGACGTCCCGATACCCCTCCTGGTGCTCCGCAGACCCGAGGTCGATCTCTGGCGGCAGGGTGACGTACCGCAGACCATGCTCCTTCGCGACGCTCAGGTACTCGAAAGCATAGTCCACACCGCCTGTCTCGACGAGAGAGAGGAGGAAGATGCTGCCGTCGCGTATCCTGACCTTCCCGGTCTCCTGCTTGAGCACCTCGGGGAGGGTGATGGACGTGACGCCGTCCTTTTCTTCCACCGTCACGTTTGGTCTGAGGTGATCGCCGAGGACGGCGTCGAAGAGGCCATCGTCCCGGTAATATCTCTCTGCCAGGATCGTCACCATCAGTGCCCGATAACCTGCGGCGTCGAGCATCGGGTTCGAGATCCCGACGACGACGTCGGGCCTCGACAGCACGTCATGCCAGTTTTCGGAAGAGATCTCGTCCGCATACCTGCTCTGGTTCGTGAACGCGATCACGACCCTGTTGGTGGCAAAGGTGGTGTACGCGTCGGTGTAGTTCCCCTCACCCCCCTCGACTGGCCTGTACATCAGGTCGGGGATGAGGGCCTCGTCCGCGACGACCACCAGGTCAATGTCGCGGTGGAGGTCTGTCACCTGCCTGATGCACTGGATGCTCCCGTGCGCCTCTACCTGCACGTCCACGCCAGGGTGGGACGCCTCGAACTCCGTCTCCAGGTCTTCGAAGGGGCCGACAAGACTGCCTGCGGGCACGACCTTCAGCACAGTCTGTTCGTCCCCCGTCCCCGTGCACCCTGCCGCGAGGAGGAAGCAGGCAAGGGCAAGGAATATGATCCCCTTTTTCATGGCGTCTTGACCTCGATCCTGTCGACCCACTTCACCCAGGTGCTCCCCTCGGTGACGACGCCCGGTTCTGCCGTTCCGACGACGATCCGCAGGGGCCCGCCGTCCTCATTCGTGATCGCCGTGCCATTGAACTCGTAGGCGAGGACGACGGTGAGGGCAGGCGAGGGTATCTCCTTCAGATCCTCGTTGAGGGTGATGAAGCCCTCACCATGCACCTGCTCGTCGTCGAAGACCCAGAGGTAACCGTCAGGCGCCGAGACCCAAGCCTGCCCTCCCACAGGGATGCCGCCGACCAGGTCTGCAAGATCGGTGACAGGCACGCCCTTCACCGTGTACGGCCCGTACGTGATCCCGGTCGTGGAGACGGCATAGCCGTAGCCCTCCCAGGCCGGCAGGGCCCTGATATCTTTCATGGAAAGCACCTTCTCGCCGTCGCCGACAAGGGTCAGGTTCCATGCCGGGTCGTCCTGTGCGGTGGTGCCCGTGCACCCTGCAGCCGCGAGGGTGCAGAGGAGGAGACAGGCCGCCATTAGTCCCTGAACTGCCTTCATGGCGCCACCCTCCTCACGAAGAGGCAGAGAACGAGCGCCGTGAGCGTCGCAAAGAGAGGGGCAGGGCTCTGCGGTGCGGTCGTCGTCGGCGCCGCATCGCCGCTCCCCTGCAGAGACTTCACCGGGACGTTCTTCTTGCCCTGGTAGCCGCCTGCATAGACCCTGACCTCGTCGATCCACTTCACCGTGTAGCCCGAGGTCGAGGGGTAGAGGTCGTTGAAGAGGTGGATAGCCTCGGGCGGGAAAGACTCGCGCATGTCCTGGTTGCCGAAGACGTGCTTCCCTTCGGGGTTGGTGGAGTTGTCGGCGAAGAAGACCAGGCGCATGCCCATATAGTAGTCAGGAGGGTATCCGACACCCTGCCTCTCGCCGACGGCGACCTCCTCGCCATTGTACCAGCAGAGGCCCATCGGCCCCTGCCTGGGTTCTGGCGTGCAGACGTTTGCGTAGTCGAACTCGACATGATAGCCGTCAGAGGCGCGGATCATCACCTCGTCGCCGGGCTGCATCCCGCCGACAAGGTCGCAGAGGTCCCTGACATCCGTGCCCTTCACTGCCCCGCGGTCCTTGAAGTTCGTGGTCTCGTTCCTGTCCCACTGGGCCTCCTTGTCCTCGGCGAAGACTGGGCCTTGGTGGTAGTAGTGAGTCGTACCGTCGCCGAGGATGGGGAGGTTCGCCTCCATCCACAGGTAGTCAACGGTCGTCTCATTAAGCACCGTGGTGCCGTCGTCTGCAAATTTTACCACATGCACCGAGGTCGTCGGTGCGGCCTGCACCCCTGCGATACAGATACAGAGGAGCAGGAGCAGAAATACACTCTTTGTTACGTTCATACGATCATCTTTCTTTTCTCAGCCACAGGGCGGCCATACCTGCCGCCGCACATGCACAGAAGGGAGAGAGAGGCGCCTGCGCGGCGTCCCTCCCTTCTGCCTCCTGCGTCACCTCAACGGTCTCGAAAGTACTGTTCCGAGGGTAGAGGCTCACAACCTCCCTGTTATCCCCGGAGATCCTGGCAACAGGCACCGTGGAGACTGTCACCCTCTCTCCGTCCACACTGACCCGCAGGTACGCGAGGGTGTGGTCGAGGCCGTTTTCAAAACCCGGGGCCTTTTTTTCGGCAAGAGGGAAGAGTTCCTCCCCGCCGCACGGGATCACGAAGTATGGCGTCCCGTTGACTTCGTAGCGCTCATAGGCATGGACATGCCCGTTGAAGACCGCCGTTACGTTGTAGCGATCGAAGAGTGGCGCCCACTCCCTCTGCAGGACGCGGTCGCCGCCCCAGTGACGTTCATTGGACGAGTAGACTGGGTGGTGGAAGGCGACGAAGATCCGGCCCGAAGACCGGGCGAGGTCGGCCTCCAGCCAGGCAGTCTCTTCGTCGATCCTTCCCTTTGTCCAGTCGTTCGAGTCCAGGACGACGACATGCGCGTCGCCCCAGTCAAAGGAGTACCACTCGGGGACGCCGAACGCGTCATAGTACGGCGTCCTGTTCCCCTCGTGGTTGCCGAGGGCAGGCACCAGGGTGGTGTTCGCAAGCATCCCCCTCGCCGCCGCGAAATACTCGTCCCATTCAGCGAGGTCATTCCCGAAGGTGACGAAGTCGCCGCAGTGGATGACAAAGGAGAGGTTTTCCTCCTCCGCGATCCTGTCGGCAACGAGTCTATGCCTCTCCATCTGGGTGAAGAGGGGGACCTGTCCCCTCGTGTCGCTGTACACCGCGAAGGTGAAAGGCCCCTGACCTGCGGTCATGAACCGGCAGTCAGGGCCCCTCGCATCCCCTGCAGTGACGACATAATGATACATCGTCCCGGCTGTGAGGTTCGTAAGCCGCATATGGTGGAGGGTCACACCAGAAGGGTCGGTAACGGTGTGGACGTACTCCCCGGCATTTTCAAACTCATCGGCAGTCGCATAGGAGACATTCCCGCTGGACGGCCCTGCGGTCTTCCAGGAGACGACGGCCGTCGTCTCGTCGGTACCGGTGACATACGGCCCCCAGAGAAAGGTGGCATT
Source organism: Methanofollis sp. UBA420 (assembly GCF_002498315.1). NCBI lineage: Archaea > Methanobacteriati > Methanobacteriota > Methanomicrobia > Methanomicrobiales > Methanomicrobiaceae > Methanofollis > Methanofollis sp. UBA420. The sequence continues at coordinate 269,228 of NZ_DAGX01000005.1, read as the reverse complement.
CCCGGCAGCAACGGCTGAGGGGATGATCAGGAGGAGGAAGAGGAGGAAAGTTCCTGCCCCTCTCATCTCCTCAACCTGACTTCGCACGTTGTCACCTCGTTGGGTCTGACCAGCACGTCATCGACTGTCCGTGAGTCAGAACGGCCGACGACCTTGACCGAGTAACTGCCGAGGTCCATGCCGGTGAAGAGGTGGGGCGTCACCTCGCCGGTGTTCTGGCCGTAGAGATAGATCTTCGCTCCTTCAGTCGTGCTGTTCACGTACAGGGAACCACTGGCATAGGACGCAAGCATGAACTTCACGTCCACCTCATCACTCCCCTTCGGAACGAGGACCACATCTTCCTTCGGCAGGTAGCCCGGTTTGGTGAGCATGGCCCTGTGGCGTCCGGGAGAGACATTCTCAACGACGTACGGGGTCGCATGCCCGGTGTCAAAGCCATCCACGAAAATCTCGGCGCCCTGGGGGGTAGAGTCCACCCTGAGGGCGGTCAGTCCCCCGGTCTCCGGTCGGAGTGTCAGGGTGCTCCCGTCTTCGACAAAGTCCGAGATAGGGACAGAGATATAGGAACTGTTCCTGCTGAATGATACGAATGAATTCAGTCCGCCGAACTTTATCTTCGCAGGTATTTTCTTCCCGGTATAATACCCGTTGACAGAACAGGGTTCGCCCTTGTAGCCGGGAACCTCGACGGTAAGGGTCTTTTGCATCACATGCTCGTTCCGGTCGAAGCGCACGGGGACGACCACGCCCGGAGAGACCCAGACCTCCTTCGTGTCGATTTCATAGGAGGCCTTCGCCTTCTTCACCTTCACGCGGTGGAGACCTTCTCTGAGGCCGTTGACCACCTGCGGAGTCTTCGGATCGATCTTTTTGTTGTCGATGTAGATGTCTGCCCCGGCGTCGCTCGCCTCCACAGATATACCGCCTGAACGAGAGTCCATACCCTGGACTGCGGCGAGGGTGATGCAGAGGGGGTCGACATCGAGGTTCGAGTTGCGGGGTTCGAGGGAGACGGCGACATCTGTGTCCTCTTTGAGGTTGAAAGAGGTCTCGTAGGGACGGTAGTTCTCCAGTTCGATCCTGAGAGTGTGGTCTCCTGCCGGGAGGTTGGGGAGAGATGCCGGGGTGATCAGACCGGTGTAGTCACCGTCCAGGAAGACCTGCGCACCTGCGGGGTGGGTGATGACGGTGACCGCGGCATGGGAGGCCGAAGGTGTCACCTCAGGGACAGGTGTCAGGGTCGGGCCGTCAACATCCTGCTCTGTCCCGGCAGGCGCTGGAGTTTTTTCATTCTCCTCGATGCCGAACCACCCGGCGATCATCGTCCAGATCCCGGAGAGGAGACCTTCAGAGGTTTCTATCTCTGCTGGCGGCATGGAGGCAGTAGGTGTCACAGGAACAGTGGTGACTTCAACAGTTGTTGTGGTCGTCTCTGTCGGCGGCACTGTCGCGGTCGTGATCGGTATGGCCGGAGCAGGCATTCTGGTCGCGGCAAGGAGGACGATCCTGTTCTCCATGTAATCGCCGGGATCGCCGGTCGGGATGCTGGCGATCTCAACCGTATTTCCTGCATCCCTGAGATAGGGGGTTACATCGACATGGCCGATGCTGACAGCGTCCTCACCGCCGGAGAGGATGTTGGTCCACTCCCCGTCATTGAGGACGACGCGGTTTGTGAAGGTTTCATTCCCGGCCGCCCCGGTGCTGACGACGGAGAGACCGACGACGGTCTGATCGTCCTTCCCGACAGGGTCGGGGAAGTCGGCGGTGGTGCAGGCATCGTCCTCCGTGATCCCCCACTCCGGGTCGGCCTGGATGATGTCGGCACCCTCGGCAATCCACCAGGAGGTGCAGTTGCCCGAGGTATCGGGAAGCGGTACGACGAGGACACCACCAGAAAGGGTGAGCGAGCTCTCATCCTCTCCTGCATTCCGGACATGGAGAGTATGGTTCGCCGGCGGGAGTGTCTTTATAGGATAATACCAGGTCTCGACTGCAGGGCTGCGTCCCTCCGCATCGTCGACATAATACGTCTCTGCCCTGAGATCCATGTTCCCCACGGAGACTTCAAGGTCGGTACCGTCTTCAGACGGACTGCCCGTGTTGTTTGTCCCGAAGAGATAGAGGCGCACACCGGGGGTCTTCCCAATGCCGGTTGTGTTCAGGAAGAAGGTGCAGGAATCACCGCTCTCTAGGGTGCAGAAACCTCCATCAGAGGGGATGACCTGCACCGTGCCGTTCACTGTGCCATGGTCGGCGACCGTGAGGTCAGAACCCTTGAATCCATGGGGCCTGCTCACGCTGCCGTCAGAACCACCTGAACCACCCTGAGAGGGGGAAAGCTGGCTGTGGATGATGATCTGGTTGACCGTCTGGACCGAGTTGCCGCTCGCAGAGGGGTACTCGTTGTTGTAGTAATACCAGTACTCTTCATCCCAGGACTCGTGCATGTCCCAGTTGCCCCAGACATGCATCCCCTGCTCATTCGTTTCAGGAGTAAGGAAGTAGAGACGCATGCCTTTGTCGAATCCTTTATCAACATATCCGGTGTCCCCTTCAGGCCCGGTGTCCTTGCCATGGTACCACGCGATCACCATCGGCCCCTGCCTGGGGTTGGGGGTGATGATATACTCGGCCGGCCAGGTTTTTTTCATGCCGTCCGAGGCCTTGACCGTCACCATATCCCCTTCTACCGCACCGTCGACAAGGTTGCAGAGATCCTTCACGTCTGTGCCCATGAACTCCCCGTGGTCCTTAAACTCAAGGTTGACGTCCTCGGTCGGGTTCCAGTAATCATAGGGTTCATCGGGGTGGACTTTCTCCCATGCTCCTTCGAAGATCGGCCCCTGATTGTAGTAGACAGTCTCGCCGTCCCCCTGGACAGGGAGGTTATCTCTCATCCACTGCCAGGTGACCGTTTTTTCGGCGAGGACGGTCGTGTCGTCACTCGCCAGTTTTGTGACGGTGATCTCGATCGTTGCGGCCGACACTGGCACTGCGGCCACCGCCATCATGAAGAGGAGAACGGCAAGGAGAAGGAGGGATTTTTTTCCCATGCCATATGCTGTCGGAGTCATGGCGGGGCCTCATCTCCTGAGGGCGCAGACGGCGCAGAGGGCCGCAATGACCACGACAATCCCGAGGGGTGCCTGCGTACCGGGTACCGTCTCTGTGTCTGCCGCACTGTCATGCATATAGATCTCAAGGTCGCTCACCTGCTTGATCGAGAGACCGCTCGTCGACGGCCATTGCCCGCTGAAGAGGTGCCACTCGTCCTCGGGCAGGGTCTCCTTCATATCATTGTCCCCGAAGACATGCCAGCCCCACGGGTTTGTCGAGTTATCGGCAAAGAAGATCAGGCGCATGCCGTCATAGTACTCAGGGGCATAGCCCGAGCCCTGCGGGTCGCCGGTCACGGAGTCCTCGCCGACATACCAGGCAAGGCCCATCGTCGCTTTACCGGAGTCTCCGGCATAGACAGTTGCATGGGAGAAGTTCTTGTAAAATCCGTCCTCCGCCCTCACCTGCAGAGTGTCGCCGGGTTCCATGCCGCCGACGAGGCCGCAGAGGTCCCTGACGGCCGTTCCTTTCACGGCGCCATAGTCCCTGCTCTCCACATTCTGATACTCGGCAGGATCCCAGAGGTCTGACTCATTGAAGGTCGGACCCTGGTGGTAGTAGTGAGTCGTCCCGTCGCCGAGGATGGGGAGGTTCGTCTCCATCCAGGTATATTCCAATGTCGTTTCGTTGATAATGGTCGTGCCGTCAGGGGCATACCTGACGATATGGACCTCAGTCGTCGCCGCCACCGGCAGGACAACCAGACAGACGGCGATAAGGACGTTCGGCACAATGTTATGACTGTTCATATTTTCCACCACACATGATGACTTGCCGTTCTCCGGGCATAAAAAAAGAGAGGATTTTACCTTCTCCTGAGGAGGAGAAGGGCGCCGAAGGCGATGAAGGGCAGGGCCCAGAAGACCGGTGACTTCTGCGGGGTAGTGGGAGTAGGTGTCGCTGCCGTTGTCTCATTGATCGCCGGTGTCGGGGCCGTGACCTCTCCCGCCGGTGCCTGCACATCGTCGGGAGTCACTGCCGAACCTTTCTCTGCCGTGATGGCAAAGAAGGAGAAACCCGGGGACTCGGCCGAATAATATGCCATCCCGTCCTTCTCCTCGACAAAGGTCGTGTCCAGACGGTTCCACCGGTCGTTTGCGTACCGCAGGAGGGTCACGTCGCCGGCCGAAACGCCTCTGGCCTTCAGCCATCCAGCGCCAACGGCAAACTCGATCGTGGTCCCTTCGATCGCCGACGGGTCGGTCTTGTACAGAGTGATCTCTTCGATCTCGTAGACCTCGCCCTCAGGTGCCGGGACGTCCTTCGGCAGTTTCGCCACCTTCACCGTGAAGAGGAAGTGTTCGATCTGGTCATAGGCGCGGACCGTGATCGTCGAGAACGCTGTCCGGCTCACGGAGAAGGACTTCGACTCCCCTGCCGGGATGGAGCCTGAAACGGCAGATATTGCCGCCGTACCACCACTGGAGTGGCTGGAGGGGTATACCGGTGATGAGGGTTTTGTGCCGCCGACCGCAAAGTACGAGAAGCCCGGTGTGGTCGCCGTGAAGTACGCGGAACCGCCGCGGCTCTCAAGATAGGTCGTCGGGAGTTGCTGCCAGGCACCGTCGTGGTACCGCATGAGCCTCACGTCCTTTGCCGCGATCCCCTGTTCAGAGAGCCAGGAGAGCGGGACGGAGAAGGTGATCCTGGCCTCCTGGATGGAGTCCTGGGGCTGCGGGTACAGGACATGGACGAGCTGATAGACCTGACATCCGGGTGCCGGCACGTCCTGCGGGAGAGTGCCTACCGCAGAGACGGCAAACTCGCCGCTGTTGATATCATCCTTCGCCTTCAGGGTGAGGTTCGAGAAGGCGCAGTTTTCGACGGTAAAGTTCTTCTCAGAGCCTGCCGGGATGGTGCCGATCTCCTGAACGGCATCGCCCATGCCGGGCGGGATGAAGGCTATCCGCACGACGCCCTTCGTCGATGTGCCTACATCGTCTCCGACAAGCCTGAGAGGCCAGCTGCTGTCCTCGGGCTGGATGTGCCTGCCGTCGAGGGAGTTGGCGAGGATGAAGTTGGTGTCGTCATAGCGGCTCAGGTTCTTGGAGTCGATGGTCGTCTCGGTACCGTCCGAGGCGACGATGTGGATGGTGTAACCCTCGGCCGCCATCTCGTCGTTGAAGGCCCGGCCGGTGTGTTCGTTGTCGTCGTCAACCCAGCCGACAACACGCCAGAGGGGCATGCCCTGCCAGACACGACCCTTGTTGTCCTTATACTCGGCCCGGTGGGTCGCTTCACAGGCGATACCTTCCTCGAAGTAGTGCTTGCTCATCGAGGTGGAGATGGTGCCTTCAAGGGAGAGAGTCCAGTCCTTCTCAGTCTGGTAGATCTTGATGGTAGCGATGTTCCGTGCCGATAGGCCGCCTGCAGAGGGATACTTTATGCCACTATCGAAGTAGAAGTGGTGATACTGCGGGGCAAAGGAGACTCTCATGTCCTCGTTGCCGAAGACCGTGTCGGGCGTGATGAAGAACAACCTGTAGCCGTTGCCGTAGTCGGGCACATAGCCTTCGTCTTTCTTGTACCATGCGAGGACTGCGGTACCCTGCTGGTCAAGGGGCGCATAGACATTGTTGTAGTTCATCTTGGTCTGATACCCGTCGCCCGCTTCGAGGGTGATCTCGGTACCGGGTTCCATGCCACCGACAAGGTCGCAGAGGTCCTTGATGGACGTACCCTTCACAGCGCCATAGACCTTGCCGGGATCGACGTTCTTGTTCTGCTCGGGGTTCCAGAGGTCGTCCGGATCGAAGGTCGGGCCCTGGAAGCGGTAGACTGTCTCGCCGTCGCCGTAGACCTTGAGGTTCTCCTGCATCCAGGTGTAGTTGAGGGTCTTCTCGGCGACGATGGTCGTGCCATCCGCGCCGTACTTGATGATCTGGAGGTCGGGGATCTTGGTCGGTTTCTGGAACTCGGTCAGTTCGATCTTGGCGATGCTGCCGACGCTGTTGCTGCCTGAGACGGCAGGACCGACAAGCCGCAGGGGCCAGGGTGCCTTGCTCCCGTCCTTCGGGAGAGCGGTGCCGTTGAGAGTGTTTGCAATGATATACCCATTGTTCCGGGCGATGTCCTTGCTTGAGAACTCCTTGGAGTAGCCGTCCCCGGCGGTGACGATCACCTTATAGCCAGCCGTCGCCGCACCATCGTTGAAGCCGTTCGATCCGTGGGGGATGCGGTCGTCGACCCAGCCGCAGAGGTCCCAGAGCGGGAGGCCGGACCAGCGTTCACCGGTCTCGGGATTGGTCCAGGTAGCCGTGTGATGCGAACAGTCGACCGCCTGCTCGAAGAATTCCTCGGTGGCGGTGTAGTCGATCTTCCCCTTCAGCTTGAGGTTCCAGGAGCCTTCCGGCGCCGGGCCGGGGATGAGGTCGACAAGGTCGATTTCCACGATATTCTTCAGGCCTGTACCGACGGAATCGCCGACGAGCCTGAGTGGGTATGATGAATCGGTATCGGCAATCGGCGTGCCGTCCAGTTTGTCGGCAAGGATGTAACCGCTGCTCCTGTTGATCTGCTTGCTCCCGAAAGACTGGTTCTGCCCGTCTCCAGCAAAGAGTTTCACGGTGTAGTTTGTCGCAGCAAGTGCGTCGTTGTAGGTCCAGTGGTCGGTGGTCTCGATGTTGTCGGAGACGCCGACAAGGAACCAGAGAGGGACACCGCTCCAGACACGGCCCTTGCTGTCAGTATACTCTACACCACCATGACAACCGGCTTCTTCAAATTCAGCCTGGGTGATGGTGTCGTTGACCACACCGCAGACCTTCAGGGTCCATCCCTGATCCGGTTCAGGGAGACCGACAAGTTCGATGGAGACGATGGCACCGACAAGCTGTCCGGCATCGGCTTCGGAGCCCTTGATCTGAAGCGGCCAGCAGGGCTTTTTCTTATCACCGATCGTTTCGGGGAGGGCTGAGCCATTGAGGGTATTCGCAACGATGAAGCCATCGCTCCTGGCCATAGCGGCACTCGGGATGTTGATCGAGTAGCCGTCCTTCGAGGTGACCTTCACCGAGTACCCCTTGGCTGCAAGGGCGTCGTTGAACTTGTAGTGGTCGCCAGTCTCCTCGTCATCGACCATGGCGACGAGCATCCAGAGGGGCATGCCAGCCCAGCGTTCACCGGTTGCTGGATCGGTCCAGTTCGCCGTGTGGCTGGACTGACAGGCGATAGACTGTTCGAAGTAGGCCTTCGTGACCGTCTGCATCGTCTTGCCCTTCATGGAGAGGGTCCAGTCGCCGGGCGCAGCAGCAGCCTTTACGGTGAGAAACACAGCGGCTTCGGCGTTCTCCGGGGTGGTCGCACCCTTCGGACCGTAGTAGAAGTTCACCCTGTCGCCGTCGACGAGGGAACGCTTGTTAAGACCGTCGGTGCTCGGGTTGCTGTAATCGTCGAGGGCTATGTCGTTCACGTAGCAGGTCCAGCTCTTCTGGCTCTTGATGAAGGGGTAGGTGCCGATGTCATCAAGCATCAGGATACCAGAATCGGTCCACTTCTTGTTGGTGACTGCATAGGTGAAGCCTTCAGACTTTGCAACGGTGTCGAGGGCGCCAAGCGGGGTTCGGTACGGGATCTGATAGGCCGGGCCCTGGCTTGAGGTCACAGTGGTTTCCCCTTCGGGAAGGTAAACGTCCCCTTCGTAGAGGAGATCCACACCTGTAGACGCTGCCCTCACCGTCACATCCGCAGCACCCTCGACGGTGTCGTTCTTTGTGGCGACCGTCGTCGTGCCTGCTGCATGTGCAGTGAAGTATCCGGTCTCGTTCACGGTCCCGACAGTTTCATTGCTGCTCGACCACTCGAAGGTGAGGCCGGTCATCGGCCGGTCATTCTGGTCGAGGGCAGCGGCGGTGAACTGCTGCTTTTCGTTCACCTTCAGGTCGGCGACAGCGGGAGTAACATTGATCGAGGTCAGCACGGGGGGGATGCCAACGACAGAATACGCACTTGTACCTGGAGCGGTTCCCCCGGCAGCATTCACATTATTGGTCCAGGAGATGCCCTGTGCCTGGTTGGCGGCAAGGCACCAGCCATAGGCATTGAAGGCGGCGAAGGTCTCAAGGTTCTCGAAGGAATACTCGACCTTCACCGCACCTTGACCTTCATCGGAAAGCCCGGCGAAATTCGCTGATTTCAGGTTCCCGGCATTGAGATCAATGAACATGAGACTGAAGGTGTTGTTGGTGTCGCCCATGTCCTGACCTTCGTACAGCGGGAGGCCAGGCGGCAGATAAGGTTCTACCTTGCCGGGGCCGGGCTTCCACATCTGCGGTCCGTAGATGAAATCTTCCTTCGTGAAGGTTTCGTCCACCGCACCTTCAACATAGGTGTAGTTGGTGGGGGCTTGGTTTTTGACTGAAGAGGGGATCCAAGTGTACCCGCTCGACTTGATGTGGACGGCAAAGTCGTCGGGAATCGTGCCATTCACGGCAAGCAGAAGGACGATGGTATCGTCAAAGCCGCGGCCGCCGGTGTTCGAGACATAGAAGGTGCCGGACTGGTCTTTGCTCGTCGTCACCTGACCGGAGGGCAATGCCGCATCTGCAGTGATATGAAGTTCGTTCAGGCCACCGCCATCGGCCTTGATGTAGTAGGTGCCGTTGTTCCCTGTTCCATACACGCCGCCATCGAGGTCGTACTTCACGCCATCCGTATTGGAGACATTGATGAAGATGTGGCGTGTCTGTTCCAGCGGCTCAGCCGCCGCCGGGGCAATACAAACGGCCGAAAGCAGGAGGAGAAGGAGGACCAACCCCCATTTCCACTGCATGCGGCCTAAATCATTCGTACATATTGTCATGTTCTTCAGTCCTCAGACTTTCATTTCTAGAATTCCCGTGGGGAACGGGGGAGTTAAACAAACTTTTTTAACATTTTGTGGATATTCAGGGCTAATTTTTGCAAGACAACGATATTAATGTTCTGAATTGCCTGAAAAGTTAATGGGGTGTGGTTAACGCCGCCGCGGAGGGCCGAAGAGGAGACGACAGAAAAAAAGAGTGGAGTATCTGTCAGTGCCGCCGGAGAAACATGAGGAGGGCAAGGGCCGCTACAGCGGGTAACCAGCCTGCCGGCGACTTCTGAGGTGCGGTGGTCGCACTCGCTACCGGTGTAGTCTTCATATCCGAAACAGTTGCATCATTTGCGGCCTTCCCGCCGATCACAAAGAGAGAGAGCCTCCCGGCCTGTGCCGTAAACTCTACCGACCCATCTTTCTCCTCTCCGGCAACAGTCGGGAGTGCCTGCCATTCTCCGCCTACCCGATGCATCAGCGCGACATCCTCCGCTTCAAGGCCGTGGTCGGCGATCCACGTAGAGGGGACATGGAAGGTGAGGGCAAGAGATGCTGGCTCGGCCTTCGCACCCTCGAGTCTGAGCTTCAGGTAGCGGTAGACCTCGCCTTCGGGCGGCGCACCGCCGCCGGCCGTCTCGGTGTCCTCCACCACAGCCAGGAAGGGCGCCCGCTGCTCAGGGAGGGTCACCGAGACATGGGAGACCACCGGGTTGTCGATGAGGAAGGCCTTGGTCATCATGGAAACCGCCCCGGACTCCGCACCGGCGGCGGCGCTGACGGGCGTGCCCCGGGTTGTGACAAGGACGGCAAGACGGTTCACCAGGACACCACCGTCATCGGCATTCTTCTGCGCTCCGATGGTGACGGTGTTCTCGCGGGGGAGGAGAGCGCGGGCAGTGTCGAGGTCGGCCAGCAGCACGGAACCGTTCCGACCGAAGGCACCGGGCCACTCCCGGTCGTTGAAGCCGACCCTGCCGCCGCCGTCGGTCCATGCCTGCGGCCCGGTGCCGACGACGTACAGCCTCGCCGCACCGACGCAGTCGAGGTCGAGACGCTCGTCGAAGACCGTCCTCGTCACGGCGTCCTCTTCATAGACTCCTTCATCAGCGTCGATGGCGACGGCGTCGCACCCTTCGGCGACCTGCCAGAGGATCTCGGGGAGGGTCGGGTCCTCACGCACGACAAGGAGGGCGCCGCCGTCAAGGGTGCAGACAGCACCCTGCGAATCGGTGTTCCTGACCTCGATGGAGAGACCGCCTTCTGGGAGACGGTTCATGTCGAAGGCATAGGTGGCGGTGACCGGGGCGTCCTTCCCGCCCTCGCGGTCGGTGGCTGTGCGGTCGGGAGAGACCGACCGCCCATTGAGCGTGAATATCAGGGCAGGGTCAATCCCCCTGTCATCCTGTTTCGACCCGTCCACGAAGAGGTAGAGGGTCGCCTTTTTCACGGTTCCCGTACCGGACGGAGGAACAAGGGATAGTGTCGCACTCCCTCCCCCGTCAAGGAGGACGGGGGCACCGTTGGTCGTTACAAGGGCCACATGACCATTTACCTCCCCGCTTTCCTGCTCGGTGAACTCAGATCCAGATAATCCGGAAGAGGCACCTGTATCCGAATCCCCACCGCTGCCCGGTGCCACGTCTCCTCCCTGCGGCGCAGTCCCGATGACCGCGTAGCCGCTCGAACCCTCACCGACAATCCTGTTTGTCCAGGAGATGCCCTGGCCCTGATTGGACTGGTTGCACCAACCATAAGAATTGAAAGCCGCAAAGGTTCCGAAGTTCTCGAACTCGTACTCGATCTTCACGGCACCCAGATCCTTCAGGCCATCGATCTGGGAATTTTTGCCAATATTACCGACATTGAGGTCGATATAGACGGTATGGAAGGGGTTCGAACCGTCGGAGACGTCCTGACCATAGTAGATGGGATATGCCCCGGGCAGATTGTTCCCGGCAGGCTTCCAGGTCTGTGGGCTGTACTTGAAGTTGTCCTTCGTGATCGTTCCCTCATAGGCCCCGTCGACGTACTCGATCTGATCTGCTGTGGGCGGCATGTTCAACACCGGCGTCGGGGTCCACCTGTATCCACTCGCCCTGATATGGAGGGCGAAGTCGTCAGGAATGGCGCCATTGACGGCGACCATCAGGATCATGTCGTCAAAGAAGCCGCGACCGCCTGTTTCTGAGAGATAGAAGACACCCGACTGTTCTTCAGTTGTCGTTACCTGCCCATAGGGCTCGGACTCGGGATCGGTTGTGACATGGAGGGCGTTGAGTCCGCCGCCTTCGAACTTGAAGAACTTGGTCATCCCATCTGAGAGGATGAGGTCAAAATTGCTGGTGCCGGGCATCGTGATCCCGCCGACGTCGTCGGCAACCGCGGGGGCGATGCAGACGGCAGCCAGAAGCATGGCCAGAGCCAGAAACACATGTCGTGATTTTATTCCCTGATTCATGATAATCTCCTTTAGGTCATGGTATCAAGCAGAAACGAAGGTTATACATCCATATTCTGGATTATGCACAGATTATTCTTATGATCTGAAAAATGTTCATCAGATCTCGTTAACCTTACCTGGCCAGAAAAAAGAGAGGATTCAGTCCCTCTTCAGGAGGAAGAGTGCGCCTATGGCGACAAGAGAGAGGAACCACGGTACCGGCGACTTCTGCGTCGTCGGGGTAGTGGTTGCCGGTGCGGTCGTCTCCGCGGCGGCGGTCACCGTCACGGTCGGCGTGACTGTCTCCCCGACCTGCTGACCGGCAGAGGCGGTCGTGCCCGCGGCAATCGCGAAGTACGAGAATCCCGAGGCCTCGGCCGAGTACAGCGCCTGGCCGTTCTCCTCCTTCAGGAAGGAGGTTTTGAGCGGCTTCCAGGCATCCTTCTCATAACTGAGGAGGACGATGCTGTCGGCGGAGAGGCCGTGCTCTTTGATCCAGGCCGTCGGTACCGCAAACTCAAGAGTCACTGTGTCGATCGCGGCCGGGTCGGCCAGGTAGAGAGTGGTCTTGATGACCTCGAAGGTCGTCTGAGCAGGGGCGTCCACGCCCTTCGGCAGGGAGGACCTCTCCACCGTCACAAGCATGTCGTCGATCGCGTCCCAGGCAGCGACCGTGATCCTGGTGATCGCTGTTTCTTTCACAGCAAAGGACTTCGTCTCCCCGGCAGGGATGGAACCGGAGATCGCGGCGACGTCAGAGTTTCCACCACCGGATGACGAGTGCGAGGAACCAGTCTCCCCGCCGCTTGTTGTGGGTGAGACTGCGGCCAGACCGAAGACCGAGAGGCCCTTCGGCGAGAAGGCCTCGAAGACCATGTTCCCGTCGGCATCGGTGCCGACGAGGACCGTTTTCAGGACTTCCTTCGTGCCGTCCTCCGCGGACCTGATGATCTTGACCGCATCGACGCCGCCGTGGGCATCGACCCACGCAGGGCTCACGGTCATCCGGATCGTGGCATCGGAAACGTCCTGCTCGTTCGTGAGGTTCGTCTTCACGATGTTCAGCGTGTAAGCGACCGCGCCGAGGTTCAGGCCGTCGCCCGAGGCGGCGAGCTGGAACGCGCTCCGGGCATCGGCTGAAACGTTCTGGGAGACGGTGGTTTTCAGGGCGGCACCGGAGGGGATGCCGGTCAGGTTCGCCGCAAGGGAGGCGGTGACCGTGCCGAGATCGTCGAAGATCGTGGTGACCGGCGTGGTGGTGAGGGTGATCCCGGCGACCGTGCCGGTCACGGTGCCGTTCACAACGGTGGGAGCGCCCTCGGTCTCGATGATGAGGCTGAAGGTGTCCTCGTCGATCTGGATGGTGTTGCCGGAGACGGTGGTGTTGGTGGAGGTGGTGTTGATCCTGACCTCATGCGTGCCGTCGCCGTTCTCCGTGATAGTGCAGCCCGGGACGTTCAGGGGCAAGTCTTTCGTCTGGTCGCCGTGCGGCGGCGTCACCGTCACCGTGGCCGTGCCGACCGCACCATTCGCCGCGGCGCTGACCGTGGTCGTGCCGATCTTGTGGGCGGTGAAGACGCCGGAGGCGTTCACCGTGCCGACGGTGGCGTCGGACGACGTCCACCCGAAGGCGAGGGGCGAGATCTCAGCGCCGTTGTCGTCATAGGCGACGGCGCTGAACGTCAGGACGTCGCCGGGGGTAAGCGAAGACGTCTGCGGCGTAAGGACGATCGAGGCCGGAACGAGAATGACGCCGTCCTTATAGGGGCCACACAGGGGGTAATTGTCGATCTGTGACGTACGTATCAATGGAATTATGAACGGGTCGTCACCAATACCGTCATTATTCGAGTCATTACAGGTAAAGAGGGGACCCCAGAAGTTTCCGAGGTACGAGGACCGCGCCTCACCGTGGACCATATAGGTCACCGGTTCGGTGGAGTTCCACTGCCAGGATGCAGGGTGTTGACCACCGTTGCCTAGGGATCCAAGTGCGGAGGAGGTATTAAACGTGTTGAGATATGCGGTGTTTGAACCGCCTCTTATAACCCAGAATGCATGTTGCCCGCCCGTGAACGTGTTGGACACAAAGATGTTGTTGGTGGCGTAACTCGGATAAATACCAGCGATGCTGACATTTCTAAATTGATTTTCTGAGATAACATTTGATTCCGAACTTGCCAGACTCAGTCCATATTCAGTGTCATGGATCTCGTTCTTCACTATAGTGTTGTCCATGGCACAGACCAAGACTAAACCATATGTACCCATTCCCCCTGGGATTCCATAGAGAACATTGTTGGAGATCGTGTTCCCGCTTGCTCCCCTGCCTATTTTGTCCCATAAGGACACCTTGCCATCCAAAAAGATCCCTTTGGCGGACACATCACGAACAGTGTTCCCGCTGATAGTGGAGTTGTGCGCTTTTCTAAGGCAAATACCTAAATAGTTGTCGAAAACCTCATTTCCTGCAATGGTAAGGTTATCGCATTCATAGGAATAGACGGCATTTCGCCAGTACCACATATCGGCAGAAGGATTATTACTCAGGTTGGGAGTTGTCCCGGTGAGTGAGAATCCCTCGACGGTGACGTTGTCCGATTGTATCGTGACGATGTTGCCGGTCGGATCCGCCGGCCGGATGATCGTCGATGACGATCCGTTCATCGATCCCAGATACACAGAGCGGTCGAGGACGACATTTTCAACATAGGTGCCGTCCCTGACGATGATGCGGTCGCCATCGAACGCCGCGTCGACGGCCGCCTGGATGGTGGTGAAATCTCCTCCGCCGGAGGCATCGACGTACAGGGTGATCGGACTGTCGGGGTGGACGGTGATGGTGGTGTTGCCTTTCACCGTGCCGTTTGAGGCGGTGACCACCGTTTTGCCGGCGGTAAGGGCGGTGAAGTACCCGGTGGCGTTCACCGTGCCGACCGTCTCGTTGCTGCTCGTCCAGGCGAAGACGAACCCCTCCATCTGGTTCCCGTACTGGTCGATGGCCGTTGCATTGAGCGAGAGTCCATCCCCTTTGAGGACGAGGGGTTTCTTCGGCACAAGAGAGATTGTGGTGAGCTTGGGCGCGGTGTTCTCGGTGATCGCATAGAGTTTACTGTCGCTCGACCCGACGTAGATGGTGCCGTCCGCGCCGATGGAGGGTGCGTAGAAGAACCGCGAGGTGGTATTCGGATTGGCGAACGTCCACTTCAGGGTGCCGTCGGAGCCGATCGCATAGAGGTTCCGATCGTTCATGTCGGTGGACGGGATATAGACGGTACCTTCGACATCGACGGCCGGTGCCTCCGTGATGGTGCCGGTGGTAGTATAGGACCACTTCAGGGTGCCGTCGGGGTTCACGGCGTTGACGGTCTTGCTGGCCGAACCCACATAGATCGTGCCGTCTCTGCCGATCGCCGGGGACGCAACGGCGCCGCCGGTGGCGTACGACCACTTCAGGGTGCCGTCGGGGTTGATTGCATAGAGGCCGCCGTCGGCCGAACCGGCGTAGATCGTGCCGTCCGAACCGATCGCAGGGGC
>NZ_DAGX01000005.1:168740-254084 GCF_002498315.1 Methanofollis sp. UBA420 | reverse complement strand
TCCGTGCCGTCAGGATTGAGGGCGTGGATCTTCATGTCGGCCGAACCGGCATAGATCGTGCCGTCGGACCCGATCGCCGGGGCCGAGGAGACGACACCGCCGGTCGCGAACGTCCACTTCAGCTTGCCGTCGGGGTTCACGGCATAGATCTTCTTGTCACGGCAGCCGAAGTAGACGGTGCCGTCGGAACCGATCGCCGCAGCCGTATAGATCTGGTGGACTGCGGTGTACGACCACTTCACCGTGCCGTCGGGGTTCACGGCGTGGAGTTTTCTGTCCCGGGAGCCGACATAAATCGTTCCGTTCTGGTCGATCACAGGCTGGATCGTGAGGAAACCGGCCGTCTTGTACGACCATTTCTGCATCGGGTCGCTCGGTCCGGTGTATGGGCTCTGCCCGGTATGCCTCAGGTCGTGGCCGACCATCGGCCATGCCGAGTCGGCAAGGCCGCCGGCCTGCTCGGTGACGGTCACCGCCGCCGTGCCCTCGACCGCACCGTTTGAGGCGGTGACATTCGTCGTGCCGGCGGCGATGGCGGTGAAGGTGCCGCTGGCGTTCACCGTGCCCACGGTCTCATTCGAACTCGACCAGACAACGGTGATGCCGGTCATGGCGTTGTCGGCGGCGTCATAGGCCGTGGCGGTGAACTGCTGGTCGTCGCCGACGTTGAGGGCGGCCGTGACCGGGGAGACCTCGATCCGGGAGGGAGCGGGGCCGGACCCTGCGCCGATGACCGAGTAGCCGCTCGTCTCCTTGCCCGTCGCGCCCGTCAGGAGGGCGTTGCTCCAGGCGACCATGTTGTCGCCGTTGTTCGAGTTCTGGCAGTAGCCGTAGACGCTGAAGGCCGCAAAGGTGTCCAGGTTCTCGAAGGAGAATTTGATCCGCACCGCACCCCGGTTCTCGAGGTCAGCGTTCGGTCTGAGCACGCCGGCGTTCAGGTCGATGAACATCACCTGGAAGGTGTTCGACGTGTCGTTCATGTCCTGGCCGAAAAAGATCGGGTAGTCGAAGCCGTTGCCGGTCGGTTTCCAGATCTGCGGGCCGTACCTGAAGTCTTCCTTCGTGAAGGTCTCGTCGAGGGCGGAGGACTGGTAGGTCACGGTGTCAAGGGGCGGGGCCTGGTTGCTCGCCGTGTTCGGGGTCCAGGTGTAGCCGTCGGCATTCACATGCAGCCTGAAGTCGTCCGGGACCGTGCCGTTCACCGCGACCATCAGGATGATCTCGTCCTCGTAGCCCTTACCGCCAGAGTCGGTCGCATAGAAGGTGCCGCTCTGGTTCTCGGAGACCGTCACCTGACCGAAGTTTGCTGCCGGATCAGTGGAGATGTGCAGGGCGTTGAGGCCGCGGTCGTAGCCTTCGAACCTGATATTGTAGGTGTTGTTCCCGAAGGCGTTGTACTTCACGCCGGCGTCGTTGGCGACGGTGAAGAAGACGTTGTTGTAGTCGGGGAGGGGCTGCGGGCCGGAGGGCGCGGCGGTGACGGTCACCGTGGCCGTGCCCTCGAAAGTGCCGTTCGCAGCGGTGAGCGTGGTCGTGCCGGCTGCGAGGGCCGTGAAGTACCCGGTCTCATTTACCGTGCCGATCGTCTCGTCGCTGCTCGACCATGCGATGGCGATATCGCTCATCGGCCGGTTGTTCTGGTCGAGGGCTGCGGCGGTGAACTGCATCGAGGTGTCGATCCCGACGTCAGCGCTTGCAGGAGTGACATTGATCGAGGTCAGCACCGGAGGAATGCCGGCGACGGTGTAACCGGACGAACCGTCCGCACTCAGGCGGTTGGTCCAGCGGATGCCCTGCCCCTGGTTCGATGAAACCGTATATACGTAGCCGTCGAAGGCTGCGAAGGTCTCCAGGTTCTCGAAGGAATACTCGACCTTGATTGCGCCGTTGTCGGTGATCGACTGGCCCGAGAAGTCAGGCTGAGAGAGGGTGTTCGCACCGAGGATACCTGCGTTCAGGTCGATGAACATGATCGAGAAGGTGTTCCCGGTATCGGTCATGTCCTGTCCGTCGAAGATCGGGTAATCGGGCGCCGCGCAGGGCCTCCAGATCTGCGGGCCGTAGAGAAAGTCCTCCTTGGTGAAAATCTCATTCAGGGCGACAGGCACATAGGTGATGTTAGTGAATGCCGGATAGGTGCCTGTGAGTACAGGCGTCCACTGGTAGCCGCTTGCCTTGATGTGGACGCTGAAGTCATCGGGAACCGTGCCGTTGACCGCCAGCATCAGGATGCCGTCGTCGTCCCAGCCGCGGCCGCCGGTGTCGGTGAGGTAAAAGACGCCCGACTGGTCGTTGCTGAACGTGACCTGACCTTTGGAATTCGAGACATCAGTCGTAATATGAAAGGCGTTCAGGCCCTGAGTGGCACTTTGGGCCGGGTTGAAGAAGTGATAGGTGTTGTTGCCGTAGTCGTTGAAACGGGCGTTTTCGCTGTTCGAGATACGCAACAGCGTATCCTTGTTCGACGGTATCACCGTCGTACCGGCATCAGCCGCCACCGGGGCGATGCTGATGATCATAAAGAGCAGGAAGAAAACTGCGGCGATCCACCGCAGGCGTCTCCCGCCGGATTCGGAATAATCTCTTCTCATACGTCTGACTCCACCCATTTTCAGGCCAAAAGAACGGACAATATGCGGGTTTAAGTCAACAATTTCCATTTAACGGCCCAGAATTGTTAATGGATATCTTATCGGGCCACAATGGAATAAAAATATTATTATTTGGTCGCAAGTATAACAGATATAATTAACACACGGATGTGATGATGGTCTCCACAGGTGGTGGAGGAAGGATAAAAAAGAAAAAAATGGGGATTTACACGCTCAGAGACTCACCGTATAGCCGCTGCTGCCCGCATCCGCAACCCTGTTGGTCCAGGAGATGCCCTGGCCCTGGTTGGACTGGTTGCACCAGGCATAGGCATTGAAGGCGCAGAAGCCGTTGAAGTTGCTGAGGGTGTAATCAACCTTCGCCATGCCATTACCTTCAAAGGAACTGTTGACGCCGAGTGCACCGACGTTCAGGTCGATGAACATGAACCGGAATGTGTTGTTAGTGTCGCTCATATTCTGGCCGTAGAAGATGGGATACACCATAACACTCGACGGTTTGTTTATCTGGTAACCATACGTGAAGTTGGCATTTGTGAAGGTGTCGCTCAGCGCTCCTGCCACGTAGTCGTTTACGGGGTTTAAAACCGGTATAGAACCATCGCCCGTCGGCGTCCACTGGTAGCCACTTGAGTTAATAGCGAGAGTGAAGTCATTGTCAGAACTGTTCGTGGCGAACATCAGAATGATGTCGTCGTCATAGCCCCTGCCGCCGGTGTCCGAGACATAGAACGTACCGGAGGAGGACGTCGAGGAGGTCACCTGCCCATAAGGCAGAGAGGGACTGTCTGTGATATGGAGGGCGTTGAGGCCGCCGCCGCCGAACTTCATGTAGTAGGTTTTGTCCGGTCCGTTGTATGTCGCACCGTCCAGATTAAATCTCACTCCGGCGTCGTTTTCCACCGAAATAAAGCAGTTCTTGTACGGCAGTGTAGTCAACGCGGCCGCCGGTGCGACCGTGATCGCAAGCATCATCAGGGCCACGGCAACCATGGCCAGGCTCCTGATACCATTGTTCTCTTTCATGGTTTCACCTCTTTGCTCATTTTTTCGACCGGGTCACACCAGTCAACAATGGTTGATTGACTGAGCGGATCAATCAACCAACACATCATGAAACGGACGTGATATAAAAATTATGTGATATTATATTGTCGATACTACAGAATAAGGACAAAATACAAAGACTAAAAACTGCTTATCAGGCCTAAAATCAATTCTATCGTAGAAAAATATAACCCTGACTTTGAAAGCCGGTTCGGGTACACGCCAGGCACAGGCCCCTGTGAAAAAAACGCGGCCATTTCGAGACCCTGCACAAACGCGACGCTGCCCTCTACCCTCTCTGCTCCTTTTTCATAGCGCATCTCGATCAAGGGGGAAAGACCACACCTGCTGATTCGGAGACATCTCTTCACACCAGGATCTGCAGAGCCACATGATCCGGTATCCGACAGAGAAGAAGGGAAAACCTGTAGAGGGAAGAACACCGGAGCGTTCCACCGTCCCCTGAAGATGAAAGCGGACGAAATTCCGGAGACTGAACGTGCAACCGAACGAGGTCGATAGGAGCGTCCAGGTTGCGGCCCTTCCTCTACATCCATAAAAATAACGAGAAATGCGGTGCGGGCGGAAAAACTCCATACAATAGCAAGGCAAGAGGCGAACAGACACCGATCAGGGGAGCAGGGGAAGGAGGGTGAGAACCCGAACCTGGATATGGCAATGCAGTGCAGAAGGTATGCCCGCGGCCGGAATGCCGCTGATCTCTTTCCGGCCGATGGGCCATGGAGTGCCTGCTCCCGATCGTGCTTGCTCCGAGGTTTATATTTGTTGATTAACAGAAAGTGTTAATCAAACAAAAGAATTTGATAACTCCTGAAACCTTATAACTTTCGCTTTGGCCCTCAGGGCGTACTGGCCGCCGTACCCTCCCGGCCAGGCTCCATCCATTTCTGAAAATAGGCTGACTGCAGAGATAGTTAAGTCAAATGGATTTAATAAACAGATACCGGAAAATCAACAGTGTAATAACGGCCACTCGCCATACCTGATGTCATATGGCTGTGATCCCGTGGAGATAACCGATGCAAAGAGAGACGACCTCACCAGGGAGGCGGAGGCGTGCAGACAGATGCTCCTCCCGGTGAAGGAGGAGATGCAGAAGGTGATCGTCGGGCAGGAGGAGACGATCGACGGCCTTCTCACAGCCCTCGTGGCGGGGGGCAACGTCCTCCTCGAAGGGGTGCCCGGCCTTGCAAAGACCCTCATCGTCCGGACCCTCGCCTCCTGCATCGACTGCTCCTGCGCCCGCATCCAGTTCACCCCCGACCTCCTCCCCTCCGACATCACCGGGACGACGGTGTATAACCAGAAGGACAGCACCTTTTCCCTTGTCAGGGGCCCGGTCTTCCACAACATCATCCTCGCGGACGAGATCAACAGGGCGCCGCCGAAGGTGCAGTCTGCGCTCCTGGAAGCAATGCAGGAGAGGCAGGTGACGGTTCAGGGCGAGACTCTCCCCCTCCCCGACCCCTTCTTCGTCCTCGCCACCCAGAACCCCCTGGAGTCTGAGGGCACCTACCCCCTCCCCGAGGCGCAGACAGACCGCTTCCTCTTCAAACTCCTCATCGACTACCCGACTGTCGCGGACGAGGTCGAGATTCTGGACAGGTACACCTCGGGGGCCGTGGTCACCCCGGCGTGCGTCCTCTCCGCACCGGACCTCCTGAGGGTGCGGGCGGCGGCGCGGGCCGTCCGTGCCGACCCCGCGGTGCGGGAGTACGCCGCAAAGGTCGTGGACGCCACCCGCCACCCGGCGGCGTACGGCCTCGACCTGGCAGAGACAGTCGCCTGGGGCGCCTCGCCGCGGGCGACCATCTCCCTCGTCCTCGGGGCAAAGGCGCGCGCCCTCCTCGCGGGCAGGGGCTACATCGTCCCCCATGACATCAAGGCCGTCGCCCACGCCGCCCTCCGCCACCGCATCCTCCTCACCTATGCCGCCGAGGCCGCGGGCACAGGCACCGACGCGGTCGTCGACACCGTCCTCGAGGCCGTCGAGGTGCCGTGATGGAGAGTGACGTCGCCGCCCTGATCAGGGAAATACATCCCGTGCCCCTCCAGGCCCTCCTCCCTATCGGCGGCATGCAGGCAGGGGGCCACCGCTCCTCCCTCACCGGCCAGGGAGTTGAGTTTGCCGGAATCAGGGCCTATGTCCCGGGCGACGACGTCCGCGCCATCGACTGGAAAGTGACCGCCCACAGGAACTCCCCCTATGTGCGGGAGTACGCAGAGGACAGGGAGACGACCCTGTACCTCGCCGTCGACGTCTCGGCCTCGGCCAGTTTTTGCGGCACGGCAGGCAAGGAGCAGGCGGTCATCGAGGCGGCGGCCGCGCTCGCCCTCGGAGCGGTCGAGAACGGTGACCGTCTGGGTCTCTGCCTCTTCTCCGACCGGGTGGAGAGGTTCATCCCGGCACGGCGGGGGAAGAGGCACATCGCCGCCGTCCTCTCCGCACTCCTCGACCGCCTCCCCTTCTCGGGGGGGACAGATATCGCCGCACCCCTCAGGTTCTTCGCCGCCGCCGTCCCCAGGCGCTCCACCGTCGCCGTCGTCTCGGACTTCTTCGGAGACCCCTTCTTCGACGACCTCGCCATCCTGCGGCGGCGCCACGAGACCGTGCTCGTCAGGGTCGTCGACGCCGCGGAGGAGGTGATCCCCGACGTCGGCCTCATCTCCCTGGAAGATCCGGAGACAGGGGAGCAGGTCGTCGTCGACACCTCCGACCCGGCCTTCAGGGCCGGGTACAGGGAGGCCGCAGAGGAGGAGGAGCGTGCCCTCGCCATCGGCGCCGGCACCTGCAGGACGCCTCTCCTGCCCCTCAGGGCAGGGGACGACCTCTCCGATGCCGTACCGGGGAGGAGGAGGTAGATGCCAGGCTTTAATCATCCCCTCTGGCTCCTCGGACTCATCGGCCTCCCCATTCTTTACATCCTGTACCTGCGGGCGCAGAAGAGGCGGAAGACGGAGGCGCTCCCCTTCTCCCGCGTCGTCCTCGTAAAGGCGGCCCTCCCGCGGCCGTCACGGCGGCCTCTCACCCTCTTCCTCCTCACCCTCCTTGCGATCGGCCTCATCGTCACCGGCCTTGCCGGCCCGCACGTCCCCTTCGCCGGCGTCCACGAGGGGGTGAGCGTGGTCCTCGCCATCGACACCTCGGGGAGCATGGCCGCCGCGGACTATCCCCCGAACAGGCTTGAGGCCGCAAAGACTGCAGGGGGCACCCTCCTTGCCGGCCTGGAGGATAATGATTATGCCGGCGTCGTCACCTTCGAGGCAGGAGCGATGAGCGCCGCCTACCTCTCCCCCGACCTTGCGCGGGTGGAAGGGAAACTCGCGGCCGTCAGGCAGAAGGACGGCCCGACCGCCCTCGGCGACGGCCTCGCCCTCGCGGTGGACATGGCCGACGCCATGCCAAACAGGAAGAAGGTCGTCGTCCTCCTCTCCGACGGCGTGAACAACGCGGGCATCATCACGCCCCTGGCGGCGGCGGCCTTCGCGCAGGAGCGCAACGTGCAGGTCTTCACCGTCGGGCTCGGTTCTGCCGCCCCCGCCGCCTTCGGGCCGACAGAGGACGGGACGATGCAGTACGCGGACCTCGACGAGGAGACCCTGCGGAGGATCGCGGAGGCGACAGGCGGGATCTATTACCGCTCCGTGGACGGCGGCACCCTGCAGGAGATCTATGCCTCCCTCCCGGGTGCGATCGCACGGGAGCCCGAGGAGACGGACATCGCCGCACTCTTCTTCGCCGCCGCGGCCCTCGTCCTCCTCGCGGAGTGCTGGCTCAGGTACGGGTGGGGGCGGATCCTCCCGTGATCAGGAATATCCTCCTCCTTCTGCTCCTCCTTGCGGCCGTCCAGGCCTGCAGCGCAGGAGAGGTCGTCCTCACCGCGGCAGAGAGCGAGTACACTTTCCCGGTCGGCGACCAGGCCGGGATCGAGGTGACGGCCGCGAACACCGCTGGCGCGGAGACGAGGGGCACCCTCACCATGGCGCTCAGGCCGGAGGGGAGCACGACGGGACGGACGCAGGTACGGGGTGTTGTCCTCAAGCCGGGCACGACCACCGTCCCGGTGGCCCTTGGCACCTTCGATGTCCCGGCGACCTGCAGTCTGGAGATCACCTTCGCCTCCGCAGACGGGAAGGCGACGGCTCTCAGGGGGATCACCATCCATTTTGTCGATAGCGAGGAGCAGGTCGGCGAAAAAGAAACCGGTGGACCCGTCAGTTCGGTCCCTGAAACGGCCGGGCAGACTGGAGGGAGGTCGCCCCCATCTGGCAGGGGCGGTACGACCGACCGGGAGATCCAGGCAGGGCAGGCAGCGCAGGACGCGGCCGCCCTCAAAGAGGCGCTCCTGGGCGAGACAGATCAGAAGAAGGCAGAAAACGACCTCCTCGAACGGGCACAGGCCGACACCTTGGTCAGGGACTTCGACCGTATGCTCAGGGCAGAGGGGTTTGAACAGGCCGGACGGTCTGCAGATCCAGACTCCGGCGCCTTCGCCCTCGCCTACAGGCTCGGGGGAGAGGAGGCGGCTGTCAGGGGAGTGATGGGGGAGACGCTCGCCTATGCCGCCCTTGAGACCGGCGCACCCCTCAGGGTGCCTGCAGTGCTCGAGGAGAATGCAACATTCGGGGAATATGCGGCAACCCTTACAGGGGAAGGACTCTCCCGCGAGCGGACCGTCATCAATGCCACCCGTGAGCAAAGCACCATCGCACTTGCGTGGGGCGGGGAGGCAGCCTGGGTCAATGCCACCGTCGCCAGCGGGGCCGTGACCAGTGTGACCCTGCACAGGCACCTGAACTGGCTGCCCCTTGCCGCCCTGATGGCGACCCTCGTCGCCGTGCTGGCAGCGGCCCTGCGGGCAGGCGGGCCGTCTGAGGGTTCAGGGCAGGGAGAGGAGGAAGAGAAACAGGACACAGCCTCCCCCTCACCGACCGCCATCCTCGTGCGGGCGCGTGAGGAGTTCAGGAAGGGGGAGACAACCCTCGCATACCGGGGTGCAGCCCGGGCGCTCAGGGTGCATATCTCGCAGAGCCGCGGCAGGGGGACCGAAATCACCGACGAGGAGGCACTGGCTCTTCTTGCAGGAGACGATGCGGCGGCACCGTGGGTGCGCGACGCCCTGCAGGTCTGTAGCAGAGTCGCCTTCGCGGTGAGGCCCACGTCTGAAGAGGAGTTTGCCACCCTCACAGACAGGATCGGGCGGTATCTCGGTGGCCGCGAGGAGTTTAAATGATCTATTTAACCCGTGCGCGGTGAAACCGGCCCGCGCGCCGCATATCCTCTTTTTTTCAGGACCAATTCCGCAGGCTTTTATCACCATCAGGGAAATGGAGTACAGGAGATTTCTATGACAGTCTATGTTGCAATGGACGACACCGACAACCTCGAGTCACGCGGGACAGGGAGGCTTGCACGGGCCGTCGCCGCCGCCCTCGCGGAGACCTATACCGTGTACGGTGTCACCCGCCACCAGCTCTTCTTCAATGAAGCGATCCCCTACACCTCCCACAACTCCTGTGCGGTCGTCCACCTCCCCGGGGCAGGGAAGGCCGACATCCCGGAGATCTTCGAGACGACAAAGGAGATCATGCTCGGAGATTTCGTCGAGGGAAGCGACCCCGGCCTTGCCGTCGCCGCGGCAGAGCAGATCTCTCCTGCCCTCGTCGCCTTTGGCAAGGACGCAAAATGCACCGTGCTCACCCAGGAGAAAGCGCGGACACTCTCCCGCAACCTCGGCATCAGGCTCGAAGGGCTCGGCGGCACAGAGGACGGCGTGATCGGGTCTATGGCCGGGATCGGACTTGCCTCCACAGGGAACGACGGGAGGTTCCTCCAGATTGGTCGGGTCAGGGAGATCACAGGGCCTGCTGAGGCCGACGCCCTCCTCGGCGCCGGCATCGATACGATCTGCACCCTTGACGGCAGACCGGTCGACGGCGGAACAATCTGGTGCAAAGAGGGCAAGTCTGTCAAACCCTGTCCGATCGGCGGCAGGGCAGTCCTCTACGTCGAAGAGAAGGACGGGCAACTCTGGGGAGTAAAGAGAGACTGACATGGAGTTCCGGACGCGCGTCATCGCCGGTTTCGCCGTTCTGGCCGTGATCGCTGTCCTTGCGGTGGCAGTCCAGATCATGGCGGAGTCCCTCTGCATGACCGATGACGAGACACCGCTCCCGATCATCTCGTCGCAGATGACCTTCACGCGGTCCGACTTCCTGTACGGCCCCGCGGAATACAGGCCGTACGCCCATCCCCTCTCCCTGAACACCCTGACAGGCGATCCCGATGGCCAGTGGTACCTCATGTACGTCATGCTGAACGAAACACCGCAGGGGGGCAATCCCTTCCTCTTCAAAGTACAGTCTGTCGCCGTCGACTACGAGTTCACCGACCTTGCCGGCACGGCCGCCGTCTCCGTCTACGGGGCGCGGCCCTTCGGTGGGGCGGCATGGACGAACAGGCAGGACGGTTATGGCTCATGCGGGTATTTCGTCCCGGGCACGGCCGACGTGGGCGAGGACATGCCCTGGACAGTCCCCCTCAAGGCTGGCAACCCGGCCACGGTCCGCCTCTCCAACACCCACGGCCTCGGCCCCGACGAGATCCCGACAGGCACCGTCACATTCTGGTTCGAGAAGGACGGGAGCGGGCTTGACGCTCTCCATATCACGACCGACCCGGCCCAGAGGAAGGGTGGAGTCACGCGCGACGCCCCTCAGGCAGGGCGGTTCTACCTCACCCACACGGGCGGGAGCGCCGTCGGGTCGGTCTACCTCCTCATCGCGGTGGACCGCCCCCAGCCCGACACTTTCTCCCTGAAACTCACGACACAGTACGCGGAGGTGGCATGATGGCGGTGAAATACCCCTACTTTTCCCTGTATGAGACTGCCCTCCTTTCCCTCTGCGGGGCGTTTGTCTTCGTCGCGAAGACCATGATCAAGATCCCCCTCCACGTGCCGGGCCACTCCGGGTTCTTCATCGCGATCCCTTTCATCATCGGTGCCGGGCTCGTCAAAAAGCCCGGGGCCGCCACCTATATCGGGCTGATATCAGGTCTCCTATTCTCCTTCTTCGGCCTTGAGCCTCTCCACCTCTTCGATGTCTTCAAGTACGTGGCGATGGGCCTCGTCGTCGACGCCGTCTCCGTTCTCTTCGCCTTCCGCATGGAAAACCCGGCTGTCGGCTTCATCGCCGGGGCGGCCGGCAACATCGCGAAGATGGCGGTGAACTACAGCGTCCACATTCTCCTCGGTGTCCCGGCCACCTTCATCATCCTCGGCATCGGCATCTCCTCGGTGACCTTTCTGGTCTGCGGCGGGATCGGTGGGGCGATCGGCGCTCTTGTCATCGGCCGCCTCCTCAGGGCCGGAGTGATCGGAGGCCATGGTACCTGACGCGATCCTCATCGAGGGACTCTCGGTCTCCTATCCGCCCGACAGGTCGGGGCAGGAGAGGCAGGCGCTCAAGAGCGTCTCCCTTGCCGTCAGGGAGGGGGAGTTTGTCCTCCTTGCCGGCCCCTCGGGATCGGGCAAGTCCACATTGTTGCGGTGCGTCAACGGCCTCATTCCCCACTCGCACCGGGGGACGGCAGAGGGCCGGGTCGTCGTCCGCGGCCACGAAGTGAGGGATTGCCAGGTCTGCCGCCTTGCCCTTGAGGTCGGGACAGTCTTCCAGGACCCCGACCACCAGCTCTTCACCACCAGTGTCGAGGCCGAACTCGCCTTCGGGCTCGAACAGATCGGCCTCTCCCACCTGGAGATGGAGGCACGGATCAGTCGTGCGGCCGGGACGATGGGGATCGGCCACCTCCTGAAGAGGGATGTGGACGCCCTCTCCTGGGGGGAGAAGCAGCGGGTGGCGATCGCGGCGGTCCTTGTGATGGAGCCCTCCGTTCTCCTCCTCGACGAGCCCACATCAGGGCTCGACGCCGCCGCCGCCCGGAGGCTTGTTGCAGTCCTCTCCCGCCTGAACAGGGAGAGGGGCCTGACCATCGTCGTCGCGGAGCACCGCACCGCCCCCTTCCTGCAAGTCTGCACGCGTGTCGTCGGCATCAGGGACGGGACGGTCGTATCCGACGGCCCTCCCGTGGCATCTGCCGGACCCCTACCTGAGGCATTTCCGGCCGTCACCGGGCCTGGCGCCGGAACCTCTCTCCTCGCTTTCGAAGGAGTGACCTATACCTACCCGGGCCAGGACCACCCGGCCCTCGACAGCGTGACCTTCGGGATCGGTGCCGGCGAGATCGTCCTCCTCACCGGGCCGAACGGTTCTGGAAAGAGCACGCTCCTGCGGCATGCGAACGGCCTCCTTCGACCCGACAGGGGGAAGGTTATCGTGAACGGTCGGGAGACGGTTTCCCTCACCGTGGCCGAGGCCGCCCGCTCGGTCGGGCTCCTTGCCCAGCACGCCGACACGCAACTCTTCGCGGAGACAGTCAGGGACGAGATCGCCTTTGCACCGGAAAACCTCGGATATGCACAGGAAAAAACCGGCCTCTGCGTGCAAAGGGCGCTGAAGATACTCGGACTTGAGAGGATAGGCACGGACACGCCCCCCCTCAACCTCTCGGTGGGGGAGAAGCAGCGCGTCGCCATCGCAAGCATCCTTGCCATGGACACGCCCGTCCTCGTCCTGGACGAACCGACGCTCGGCCTCGACCCTGCACGCAAGGCCGAACTCGCCGCCCTGCTGAGAGACCGCACCGGCGCCGGGTGTGCCGTCCTCGTCGCCACCCATGACCCGGAGTTCGCCGCGTTCTGCGGCGGCCGGAGGGTCGCTCTCAGGGGGGGACGGGTTGTGGCGGAGGGAGACGAAGGATGACGAAAAAAGGCGTCTATTTCGTGCCGGGGAACACCTGGCTCCACCGCCTCGACCCGGCGACAAAGACCGCGGCCCTGATCATCGTCAGTGCGACTGCCCTCCTGACCGAAGAGCCCCTGCCCGTCTTCGCCCTCTGTGCAGGTATCGCCCTCATCGCCGCACTCTCCCACCTATTCAGGCCATTTGTACGGTCGCTACGCTTCCTGGCGCCCCTCTTTCTTTTCGTCCTGATCATCGACGCCTTCTTCCCCCGCGCCGTCTCCGGCGCTGTCTACGTCACCACTGGTATCGGACCCCTCCAGCTCATCCTCTCTGAAGGCGGCATCCTCTTCGCCCTTGCAATGGGACTCCGCCTCCTTGCCATCGGCGGCTACTCTTTCCTCTTCATCATGACGACGCCCTTCTCAAAATTTGTCGGGAGCATGCGTTCTCTCGGCCTCCCGAACACCCTTGCCTTCTCCCTGGGCTATGCCCTCCGCTCCATCTCGGCCCTCACCGCGGACATCGCCGGGATCATGGACGCCCAGAGGTCGCGGGGCCTTGAATTCGACAGGGGAAATTTGCTGGAAAACAGGCACAAGATCCTGGCGCTCTTTGTCCCGGCGACGGTCTCGGTCCTTTCACGGGCGCGGCAGGTCTCGGAGGCGATGGAGTGCCGGGGATTTGGCTGCACAGACCACCCGACGCGGTACGGCAAGAGGAGAGTCACACAGGAGGATGCGTACCTGATTATGCTCGTCCTCGCCTGCGCCGCCCTTGCGGCCGCCCTCTCATGACCCTTTCGTCTCCTGGCAGGCATTGAGGACATCGTCCATCAGGGAGAGCGAGCCCTCTATCCCGACGAGGGTACGGGCCCGCAGGCGGACCCGCCCGCGCTGCGGGAAGGTGATCCCAACGTAGGGGACGTCGGGTGCGACCGCGTGCTCGAAGGACGAACCCAGGATCAGGCCGGGCTCAGTCTCCAGGATCATGTCCCTGATGGCGTCGAGGGAGGTGACCGCACCCTCGCCGTTCCGCGGGGCACAGACAACGACCTCGGCGTCGAGATAACGGGCGAGGGCGTCGGAGACGAAGGCGGCATATGCCGCCTCCCCGAAGACGGCGACAGTCGGGGGGTCAGAGCGGGAGAGGAACTTATCAGAGGCGCGGCCGATCCTCTCCTCCGCGGCGTCGGCTTCGTCGAGCACGGCCCCGGCATCGAGTCCGCGAATATCGGCGAGTCTCTCGAAGGCCGCCTTTGTCGCGGGGATGCCGAGGAGGGATCCGACCGGTGTGCCTATCCCGGACGCAAGGCCGGGGTTGGTCTGGAGGACGGTCGAACCGCACCGGCGGAGACTGTCGAGAGGGCCAGCAGCTATGGCAGCGGCGACGGTCCCCCCGGCCGCGCCGACCAGTCTTTCAGCCTCCAGCAGGTTCCCCCGCCAGAAGGGGTCGATCGGGTTCAGGCCGTCGATAGTGATGCCTTTTTCTTCGGGACCGACAGAGGGAGCAAGGGCGGCGACCGCCCGGCGATACCCCTCCTCCATGCCGCCGGCAAAACCCGGACTGTCGACGACAAACGCCTCTATCCCATCCAGGGCCTTTCCGATGTCCTCCCCCATCACGGCAGGGACGCAGCTCTGGACCACCGCCACTGGTCTGCCAGTACCCGCGATCTCGCCGGCCACCCGGCGCAGGCGCTCCTCCGCCCCGAAGATCACCTCCTCCTCCATGATGAGGGTGGCATGGATGGGCGTCTGGAGAAGAGAGGCCGGATAAAAGTAACAGCCCGAAGAGCCGTGGATCACCACGTCAAGGCCGGAAAAGCCGGAAAGGCAGGACGCGGCGCCGCACATCGCGCAGGGCCAGACCGGGTTCGAGCAGAGACGTTCAGGCATGGATCTGCCTCCTCCAGCGGTGGAGCAGTCGCCTGACCCCGGCCGTCCCGACAGGCGGACTGTACGGGAGGGCAAGGCCGGCGCCGCCGGTGTCGGCCTTCAGGTCAAGCGCCTCCATCACGCGGCGCACGGGGGCATATTCCACGGCATGAAGGGTCATGGGGCCGGGGGAGAAGGCCGCCCCCCGCATGTCGGCAAAGGAAGAAAGCATCTCATCCTGCCTCTCCCCCTCCGCGGCGACAGCGTCGTTCGACGGCATGCCGAGGGCAGAACCTGCTTCCTTCAGGAAGCTGATGCTCCCCTCCATCCCGATGGGAAAGGAGGAGATGTACGGGGTGCCGAACCGCTTCTTCAATGCCTCGCCGACAGGGGCGAGGGCAGGTTCCCTGAGGATGTTCAGCCGCCCGGCCCCGATTCTCGCGAAGTCGGCGAACCTGACCTCTCGCACAAAGCGCAGGCCGACATCGACACCGAGGGCGGCAAGGAGTCTTTCGACCTCCCTGTAATTCTCCTCGACCTCGAACTCCAGGTTCTTCTCCCCGATGATCGTCACTGTCCCGGACATGGCCGTTGCCGGGTCCGCCGCACCGGCAAGGGCCGTCAGGGCCGCATGCAGCCCGTCCGTAAAGACCCCTCCAAGAAAACCAGCCGTCGGCACCGGTATGACAGGCACGCCGAAGTCGGCGGCACAGACAGAGGCGACATCGTCTCCGATCGTCCCGGCGATGCAGGTGGTGAGGACAAAGACCGCGGCCGCACCGTTGTCGGCCGCCCGCCTGACCGTCCTCTCCAGCGCCTCTTCGCCGCCGAAGATGACATCGCGCTCGCCTAGGTCGGTGGAGACCACGGAGGGAAGGCGGAGGCGGCCCTGGTCGGCCATCACGGCATGGAGGAGGGAAAAATTGTGGTGAGCACACCCGGCCGGGCCGTGCACGATGGTGACGGCGTCCTCTACCTGTGTCGTGACCGAGAGAGCGCCTGTGAGGGTGCAGCCCTCATACCGGCGTGAACTGGAGGGCGAGGTCTTCAAGTTCATCCATCTCAAGGGGTGTCGGTATCGAACTCCGGGTGTTTGCTGTCACCTGTGCGGCAAGACTCCGGTAGACGGCGGCCTGCTCCGACTCAGGGGCATACTCCATCACCGTCTGCCTGTGGATCTCGGCAAGCTGCACGGTCCGGGACCGCGGGATATAGGCCACCATCTCAGAGTTGATCCGCCGGGCAAACTCGCGGACAAGTTCCTCCTCGCCCTCGGTGTTCTTCGCGTTGCAGATGACCCCGGCGAGGCTGCATGAACTCCGCGACCTCTGGGAAAGCCGTGCGATTGCCTTTGCGATGTTGTTGGCGGCGTACAGGGCCATCAGTTCCCCTGACGTGACAAGGTAGACCTCCTGCGCATATCCCTCCCGCATCGGCATTGCAAACCCTCCGCAGACGACGTCACCCAGAACGTCATAGACGATCACGTCGCCTTTCAGGGCCCCGAGACGTTCGAGGAGCTGGAAGGTGGCGATGATCCCCCGGCCGGCACAGCCGATACCGGGCTCGGGGCCGCCGGCCTCGACGCACCTGACACCCGCATACCCGGTAAAGACCACCTCATCCGTGGTGATCTCGCCTTCGCCCCGCTCCCTGACAAGGTCGAGGACGGTCGGTATCCATGCCCCGTGCATCAACATCCTGGTGGAATCGTGCTTCGGGTCGCAGCCGATCTGCAGGACGTCGAGGCCGGCCTCTCCAAGGGCCGCGGAGAGGTTTGCCGACGTGGTGGATTTGCCGATCCCTCCCTTGCCGTACAGGGCGATCTGTTTCATCCCTCTTTCATGGGCCTGCATCAGATATATAGTGCGTTGGTTTTAACACAAATTACTTGGATGATATCCGGGAGTGATCCAAACTTTCAGTAATGGTGATAGAATGACTCGCCTTCGGCCCTAGAAAAATACTGTTCTGGTGCCTGTTTTGGGTGACACCGGTCCATCACCTTCCCCACAATCTGAACCGGGGGACTGACGCCCCCGGATCCCTAAGATGGGGAGGGGATGGCAATCCCTCCCCTCTGGATCTCTATTCTGTCTTCCCCAGCTCTATCCTAATTTCGGGGGTTGGGGGGCAACGAGAAGGTCGAAGACCTTCGAGGTGGTCCCCCGGTGGAGAGTAGGGGGAAGGCGAGGGATCCTCACTTTCGTTCATAGGATCCGGGAGACACACTGGTTTTCAAAGAACCGCCTGAAAATCCGTTTCATAGGTGATTCTCCAGAGTTATGCATGCA
This sequence comes from Methanofollis sp. UBA420, assembly GCF_002498315.1. Classification (NCBI taxonomy): domain Archaea; kingdom Methanobacteriati; phylum Methanobacteriota; class Methanomicrobia; order Methanomicrobiales; family Methanomicrobiaceae; genus Methanofollis; species Methanofollis sp. UBA420. The sequence goes on along the minus strand of NZ_DAGX01000005.1, from coordinate 237,431 downwards.
GTGATATGGAAAATGGACGAGATTTCCGGGATCACCTCTCAGTCGAAGCCTTTGACAAGGCCGACGAAGAGGACGAGCACCGGCACAATCTCCAGCCTCCCGAACCACATCAGGAAGATGAAAACCCATTTTGTGGGGAGACTCATATCGGGGTTGACAAAACCGGTGGAGATCCCGTTGTTGCAGAAGGCGGAGGTGATCTCGAAGATGACATTCGAAGACTCGAAGGAGGTCTGAGGCTCGAAGTGGAGGACAGCAACAGTGCAGAGAAAAATTGTCAGGAAGTACATGATGATGATGAGCATGTTCTTCGAGACCTCCACCTCAGCGATATTCTTCTGAACCGTTCTTCCCTCGTGCCTGAAGGGGACGATTGCCTTGCCGGAGACAAAGATCCGCCTGAACCACCAGAGCAGGCTCTCCAGGCCGAGAAGGACACGGGAGATCTTGAGGCCGCCTGCGGTCGAGCCCGACGAACCCCCGATCAGCACCAGAATGATCAGAAAGAGGGTCGTCACCGGTGGCCAGAGGCTGGGAGAAGCCGTCTGGAAACCTGTACTCGATATCCCGGCCGCCGCCATGAATATCCCCCGGCGCATCGCAGTCAGCAGGTCGGTGCCGGTAAGGACGACGAGATCGAGGGTGAGGACAACAAAGCCGCTGAGGACGAGGATCAGGAGAGTGACGGCCTGACGGTCCCCGAAGATGCTGAATGTCCTGTGATGGTACATCAGGTAGTAGAGTTTGAAGGGCATGGCTCCGGCGAGCATCACGACCACGAGGGAGAGCTCGAGAAGGACGTTGTTGTAGTCTGATATGCCCCCAGACGTGACCGAGAAACCACCGGTGGCGATCGCCGCCATGGTCAGATTTACCGCGTCCCAGACAGGCACGCCTGAGAGGAGGACGAGCCCGAAAGAGAGGAGGGTGATAATGATATAGATCCGCCACATGGCCATGCCGGTGCCGACGACGCTCGGCATGAAGGCCTCGGAGCGTGCTTCAGAGCGGTACAGCCCGCGCTGGACAAGGCCGGACCTGCTTGCGAGGGCGACGGTGAAGGCGACGATCCCGATGCCACCGAGCCATTGCATGAATGAACGCCAGAAGAGGAGCGTTTTCGGGGCGGCGCCGACATCGGGGAGGAGGGTCAGGCCCGTATCAGTCCAGCCAGACATCGCCTCGAAGATGCTGTCTGTCACCGACATGTGCAGGCCGATAATGAAAGGGACCGATCCGATCAATGCCGAGATGAGCCAGATCAGGGCAACCGCCATCAGCGCGACGGAGAGGCGCGGCTCCCGCGCCGGCCGCGGCACCTGCGCAAGCAGGCTGCCGACGATGATGAAGAGGAGAGGGACCAGGCCCATCGGGACAAACATCTCCCATTCCGAGTAGGCGACGGTGACGATGAGGGGGATGGCGGCGATCAGGCCCATGAACCTCAGGATCTTCCCCATATCCCCGGAGACGCTGGAGAAATACTCGAATCGGTCCATTGATTACAGATCTCTGCTCTGGAGGACTTATCCTTTTCTTATCCTGTGCGTTGTGTATCCCCCTGCAGCACGAACCAGCGGTTGAGAATCCGCCAGGCAAGGATGAGTTCGGCCACCTCGCCGGCGGTGACGTACTGCCGGTCGCAGTAGACCCTGATGCCCTCGGCCTTTGTCTGCCGCCCGAGGGTCCGCGCCAGTCTCCTGATGGCCGAGTGGTTGATCTCGCCGTCGAAGGTGAGGGCGCTCATCTCCTGACCGTCGACGTTTGATATCCCGTACTCGAGGAGAAAGGGCCGGTCAGAGAGCGTGAGGAGTTCCCCGAGATCGAGGGAGAGGCCGATCTCCATCATCTGCCGGATAAGTTTTTTCTGGAGCACCGTGACCCGGTAGATATTCCGCACCTCGCTTGCCTCCGCGCCGTAGCCCGAATAGGCGATCCTCACCACCGCATCCACGAAGCGGCGTTGCGGGGCGATATACCGCGCATAGTCGGGCTCCCGCTCCTTCATCTCGGCAAGGACCTCCTCTCTTGCGTACCCCCGCCCTTCCATATCACGGCGCAGTTTCCAGAGTCTTTTGACGCACGGGTCAGGGTCCACGAAGATGGAGACGTCGATGAGGTCGCGCAGGTCGGGGGTGAAGAAGGTATGGAGGCCTTCGAGGATGAGCACCTTCGAGGGCCGGAAAGGCACCGGTCGGTCGAAAGTCCCGTTGTCATGGTTGTAGACCGGTTTCATGATGCCCTCGCCACGTTTCAGGGCCCGGATATGGTCTGCCAGCAGGTCGAGGTCGTTCGCCTCGGGGATGAGGGGGGTGATCCCCCGTTTACGCCGTTCCTCCCGGTCATAGCGATGATAGTCGTCGAGGGTAATGGTGGAGACAAGGTCGTCGCCGAGGATCTCCCTGATCGCACGGGTGAAGGTCGTCTTCCCCGACCCACTGTCGCCTGCGACGCCGATGACGAAGACTGAAGAGGAAGCGGCGATCCTCTCCCTGAATACGGGGGTGTCCATCGTTCCGGAAATGTGGGGCCGGGAGTTAAAGGTTGCGAAAAGGTCCGGGGTGCGGAAAAAAAGGGGTGAAACTCTGTTGAAATTCTCATGCCCGGAGTGATGTCTCCCCCGCGATTCGCAGGGACAGAGAACCTCTGCCTTCCCCTTCCAGTTTGCCGGGGGACTACAGCGAAACCTTTGGTTTCTTGACCTCACTTCATTCCGTCCTCGACAGATGGCTTTCTCGTTGCCCCCGGACCCCCGCTCAGAATTGGTCCGGGGAAGAGTGAACACGATATCCAGAGGAGGAGCCAGTCCGCCCTCTATCCTAATGGTTGGGTGCGAACGAAGTGAGCATGAGAAAACCGGAGGTTTTCGAGGGACCGGGGGGCAGAGCCCCCCGGAGGAGATACACATGCACTACCTTCCCTACTGGGCCCCCGGCAAACTGTAGGGCAAGATGGTGGATTGACACTTCATCTCATAGGACCAGGCGAATGAATCGATCCCGGGTATGAAGGTTCCTGCAGAGTTGATCTGTCGAACTCACTTGCGCTCGTCGGTGGATGAAGGCGGCGTGTCCGTACTCGCACCATTAAACGCGGAAAAATCCCCGGAGAAGTATGAAAACCCTCCCAGATTCCCCTCTAAAAAAAGAGATCGAGAACCGCTCAAAACACCATTTCCTGAGCGGCTCTGCAACATTATTTCCTGTTCGTCCAGAGGCCGTGGATATTGCAGTAGATCCGGGTCTTTGCGTTGACGTCGTCGACCGGGAAGACAGCCTCGGGGGCGTCACCAGGCTTGAGTTTGTGGACATAAAGTTTGCGCCCCTTCCGCACCTCGATCCACTCGATATAGTGTTTCTCCTCCATCGGGTGCGGGACGCTGCCCACCTTCACCCTGATCCCCGTCTCCGTCTTCTCTAGGACGGGGACGTGCTTCTCCTTCCCGACGTCGGAGGTCTTCTCCTCCATCTTCACCATCGGTTCGCCGCAGCAGACCAGTTGTCCGTCGCCGGCATGTGCGATCTTCACGACATTCCCGCACTTTTCACATTTATAGACTTCCAGCAGTTCGGTCATCCGTGATCCTCCCCTCTACGGTTCGGTCACTATGCCCTCATGCTTCTTAACAATTGTGTCGGCGAGGTCGGCGAGCGCGGAAAGGTCCTCCGGACCGGGATAGCCCCGCACATAGACGGGATCGATCATCTCGGCCTTGAGGGGGGCGAGGGTGTCGGTGATGTACTGCACGGTCCTGCCGCCCCAGCCAAAGGAGCCGATGACCGAGACGAACTTCGTCTTCGGCTTCAGGGCGCCGAGGAGATAGGCCGCATGGACTGCCGTCGGGTGCGGGCCGAAGAGGACGGTCGGCGCTGCAAAGACGATCGTCGCCGCGTCGACGGATGTCATCGCCACCTCGCCGAGGTCTGCCCGCGTCAGGTCGTACGGCCGCACCTCAACCCCCCGCTCGATGAGGGCGTCGGTAAAGAACGAGACCATCTTCGCCGTGCTCCCGTGCATCGAAACGTACGGGATCAGAACGAGGTTCTTCACGGCGTCCGAGGTCCAGTCTTCATAGGCGTCCAGGATGAGCGAGGGGTCGCGGTACAGCGGGCCGTGGCTCGGAGCGATGATCGCCACACCTCTCTCGGCTGTCTTCTGCATCGCCGCCTTCACGCTCGTCCTGAAGGGCATCATGATCTCGGCGTAGTAGCGTTTCGCCGCGTGGTAGACGGTCGCGAAATCTTTCACGAAGAGTTCACTCGTGGCGAGGTGGGAGCCGAAGAGGTCGCAGGAGAAGAGGATACCGTCCTCCTTCTCGAAGGTGAGCATTGTCTCGGGCCAGTGGACCCACGGCGCGACAAGGAATTCAAGCGTCTTTCCGCCGAGGTCAAGAGTATCGCCATCCTTTACCATCTGGATCCTCTCGGGCGGGACCTGCAGGAGGCGGTCGAGGAGGTCGCAGCACTTCTCGTCTGCGATGACAGTCGCCCCGGGGAACATCTCCAGGAGGAGAGGCAGAGTGCCTGAGTGGTCCTGCTCGGCATGGTTGATGACGATGTAGTCCAGGGACGACATGCCGAGCTTCATCAGGTTCTTCAGGATGTCTTCCTCGAACTTCGGGTCGACGGTGTCGATAAGTGCGGTCTTCTCCGTCCCCCTGACCACGAAGGCGTTGTAACTCGTCCCCTCAGGGGTGCCGATCAGGGCGTCGAAGAGCCGCAGGTCCCAGTCGACGGCACCCACCGAGTAGACATCAGGCACAATCTCCCGTACAGCCATGTCATGCCACCTGTTTGAATTTCGTCTTCGCAGCCCCGCAGACCGGGCAGATCCAGTCCTCGGCAAGGTCTGCAAACGCAATGCCCGCGCCGATCTTCTGTTTCGGTTCGCCCTTTGCCGGGTCATAGACATGACCGCAGATCATACACTGATATTTCTCCATAGTCTCTCCTCACTCAGCCTTTTCTTCTATAAGTCTTCGCCTTATGGCAAAAATAACGCTTGGGGCATCCCTGAAGGGATCAAGCCCCTCTCACTCGTCCATCCGAACAAAGTTGTTCTTCTGTGCACCGCAGACCGGGCAGACCCAGTCTTCGGGGAGGTTGTCAAAGAATGTTCCGGGAGCAATCCCACTGTCGGGATCTCCCTTTTCCGGGTCATAGATATACCCGCAGACCATGCACTGATACCGATCCATAGGTCACCAGTGAAGAACTGGCGCCTTTTCTCATATAGTTTTACCGAATGATGCAGCGAAACCTCAGATCAGGAGCAGCCACCCGGTGTAGACCGTTGCCTGGAGGAGGGTGAGCGGCAGGCCAATTTTCATGAAACCGAAGAAATCCAGGGTGACCCCCCGCCTTTCGGCACCCTGCACGATGATGACGTTGCTTGCCGCCCCGGCAATCGTCAGGTTCCCGGCGATGGTGCTCCCGGCCGCGAGGGCGAGCATCCCTGCATCCCCTGTCCCGGCATGAGTGAGGAGAGGGAGGGCGAGAGCGACGAAGGGGACATTGGATATGAACTGGCTGAGGACTATGCCCGCAGCAATGATCGCCGGGATAGAGGGTGTGGCCTCGCCGGTACCTGTAAGCAGGTTGGCAAGGGCGCCGCTCTCCCGCACGCCGGCCATGACGACGAAGAGGGCGGCGAAGAAGATGAGCGTCGCCCAGTCGACCTTCCTGACAAGTTCAATCCGGCGGGGAGAGAGGACCAGAAGGGGGACGGCGGCGGCGACGGCGATGGCAATGAGAGGGATGTCGGTCCCGGGTGCGACCGCGAAGATGACAATCTTTGCGATGATCAGGGCGATGACGACGATAAGGGAGGTCCGGGCAAGGGTCGTGAGGTCGGGGTCTCCGGTGCACGCAGGCGGCGCGGGGACGTCAAGACTTTTTCCCCACTCTTCCCTGAAGGCGACGAAGAGAACGGCGCAGACAAGAAGGAGGGCAAGGACGGTCGGCGGCCCGAGGATGGTGAGGAACGCCGCGAGCGGGTCGACAAAACCCCCCTTCGTGGCGACGAGGAGGTTCTGCGGGTTCCCGATCGGACTTGCGACGCTCCCCGTGGTCACGGCGAAGGCAAGGGCAAGGAGGAGGGCCTGCGACCTGATCCCGTAGCGCACCGCGTACCCGAGGACGAGAGGTGTCCCGATGACGGCGAGGGTGTCGTTCATCAGGAGGGCGGAACCGATGCCGGCAAAGAGGATGAGAAGGATGATGAGGCCCCCTGCCGTTTTTGCACGGCCGAGGAGGGTCGTGCTCAGGGTGACGAGGTAGCCACTCTCTTCCAGGGCGACGCCGACGAGGAACATGCAGAAGAGGAAGATCATGACGTCGGGATCGATCGCCAGGAATGCCGACACCGGGTCGACCGAGTCTGAGAGGAGCATGGCGACCGCTCCGCCGAGCATGATCTGCCAGATGGAGATCCTGACGCCGAGGGTCTGCCTGAAGGCGATGAGGAGGAAGACGGCACCGACGATGACGAGGGCGATGTGCGTGAAAAAGAGTGTTTTTTTCTCTATATCTCCCTTCCGACCTATTTACGGGTTGAGGGTCCAGACAGCCCAGGTAAGGTACGCGGCAAAACTCACCCAGAGGAGGTACGGCAGGAGAAGCCAGGCGGCAGGTTTCGAGACGCGGGCCGAGAGGACGATGGTGGCGAGGATCGCACCCCAGAGGAGGAGGATCTCAAGAAACCCGAGAAGGGGCGACTGAAGGCCGAAGAAGAGGGCGGACCAGAGAATGTTGAGCGCAAGTTGCACGCCGAAGGCGAGGAGGGCTGCCCGCACCTCGGGCCGCCCCGTCCCCTCCCGCCAGATTAGAAAGAGTGAGATACCCATCAGGATGAAAAGGATCGTCCAGACGGGACCGAAGACCCAGGCAGGCGGGTTCAAAGGGGACTTTACAAGCCCGGCGTACCATCCGGGAATCTGCGGCGTCGTGAAGATTGAACCTGTAAAGCCGGCAAGGAGGGTCAGCGCGACCGAGACGACGAGGCGGACGGGATCGGAGAGAGTGGCCATGAGGGAGGATCGTCATCCCCCTATATGAGTGTTCATCAGAGGGGGAGACCGAGGATGGAGAAGACCCCGATCATCCGCAGGCCGATATAGGTGGTGAGCACCACAAACACCCCCTTCAGGAGCCGCACCGGCAGGCGGTGGGAGAGGAGGGCGCCGGCCTGTGCCGCCGGGATGCTCGCCGCGGCCAGCACAGCGGCCTGGAAGAAGTCCACGTAGCCGACAGCAAGGGGCGGGAGGCCAACAACTCCCTGCCCGAGGATCATGTACGTGGCAAGACCGCCGCTGGCGGCGGCGAGCATCACGACCGTCGAGGTGGCGACGGCACGGTGCATCGGGAAGCGGAGGGCCACGGTGAGGATCGGGACCAGGATGACGCCGCCGCCGATGCCTGCAAGGCCGGAGACCAGGCCGACCGGGACGCCCCAGAGGAGGTACCGCGTCGTCGGGACCGCCGGCACCTCCGCACTCTCTGCGGGGGCGAGGAAGGTGCGTGCCCCGGCCGCAAGGACGACAAGGCCGAAAAAAATCTCAAGAGGCGCGGCAGGGAGAATGGTGGCGAGCCATGCGCCGAAGACTGCCGCAGGCAGGGCCGCAGCACCAAGGAGCGCCCCCGCCCGCCAGACGACGGCGCCCTTCCGATGGTGGCCGACGGCGCTGCTCAGGGCGGTGGGGAGGATGACGGCGAGGCTTGTTGCAAAGGCGAGCCTGAGAGAGACATCGTCCGGGTAGCCTGACGTGGAATAGAGCCAGAACTGCACCGGGACCATAATGAAGCCGCCGCCCACGCCAAGCATGCCGGAGAGGAGGCCGGCAAAGACGCCGATCAGCACAAGCACAAGAAGGGGAAGGAGGTCGATCATGCTCTTCTACACCTGTTGCATCTCCCTGTACATAGTGTTCGGCACAGACCGATCCCTTCGCGTAAAAAAAGCATTGCCCGGCATGGGGAAAAAGGATCCTGGAATTGTCATGACGCTATATTTCATATGTCCCCTCTTTCCCGGAAATTCCCCGGAGAACAGCCCGGAAACACCCTGATGCGCCGCAACCGCAGGGTGGAGATGGAGGGAATGATGGTGAGAAGTGCCGCTCCATATATTTTCCGGCGATGACCGAGGCGGCAGGAACCTGAATGTCGGGATAGTACGAGAAAGATGCTTTTCATGAGCCTGTTGATGGATCAATATATTTTTAAATCCCTGTTGGCGAAACAGAATATTTATCGTCAATTTTTTCATGCAGGTAAGGCTGCCGGGCCGGGCCATGCGAAACATTTATCATCACAGCGGGATATTAGCGGAGTGCCCCTGAGCGGGTAAGACTCGTGGACGTGGGGGGACACGTTTCTTCGTCTATGACGGGGCACAAACAGGTACAAAGGGAAGTACAGGCTTGCTAGGTCTGCCATAAGGTTCAAAAGACCGGTATGCAGAGGGTCGCACCTCTGCAGACTGGCAGATGGCCACACATGCTGGTTGCCGGAGTTCATCACTGTGCCGCCCTGTGAGGGCGTGCAGGATATCAGCAGGATGGATTCTTTTCGATCACTCCGGATCCTGCTGGCGGAACAGGGATGTGGTCCATACTGGGGGGGCGTGGACCACAACCCTTCTGCCTCTGCCCAGCCCACCTGACTTCTACTTTTCTTTTTTATCCGCCGCCGACAGGCGGGAAGAGCGAGATCACGTCGCGGTCCGCAGCAACTGTCTGGAGGCCTTCCTCGAAGTGGATGTTCCTCCCGTTCCTCAGGATATTGACATGGTCCTGGAGGACACCGGGTGCGGCAAAGATCTCGTCCCTGAGGGCCGGTCTCTCCGCGATGAGCATCTCGACGATATCCCCGACCGTCGCACCCTCAGGGCACTCGACCTCCCGCTCGTTCTCCAGGATCTTTCTGAATGTCGCAAATGACCTCACAATGACTTTCATTTTTTCGACCTCAGTTTCTGTATCTCCTCTTTCCCTTCGACCCTCAGCACGAAGGTGCCGTGACACGGTTTCGTATACGGGAAGATCACATAATCGCCGTCCACACCGATCGGGATCGGGGGGACGCCGATAAGGGCAAGGTCAAAGATACGGTATCCGGGCATTACATCGTGGTGCTCCCGGTAGTTCTTCTTGATAAACTCCCTGTACTCCTTGAAAGAACAGTTCCTGAGGAGAATTTCATAGTTAAGCGCCTCTACGCATCCCATCCCATCACCCTGTCAATGTCCTTTGAGAGTGGCAGAACATTATGAACGGCCTTCGCCACCACCCGCTCGCACGGGAAGTCGATGAGCCCGGCAAGTTCTCCTGCCTCCTTCCCGAAGACGACCGCCACAAGGCGCCCGGTAGAGACGCTGCCGACCGTCCCCGCGTAACTGACACCGCTCTCCCTGTGTATGAGCACGAAAGAGACGGCATAGTCCTGTTCATGCGTCACAAGCGCCTCAATGCAGGCGTCGAGGTCGACCATCTCGCCGACATAATGCCGGTCGGGATCGGCCATCGCCACGAGCGACCGCGCCGACGGGTTGCCGGCGACGACCGGCACGAGGCCCATCTTTCGGAGACCGTGCGCGATGTGCAGGGCCACGCTCACCTGCGCCGCGGCTTCCGGGCACCCGAGCATGATCAGCCCCTCTTTCTGTCCTTCAGATCCCTTTTCCATTTCTGTCATGCTGGTCTCCTCATTCATCCCGGCCCATCCGGCCGACACCTTCGATACGTTCCGGGTGGGTGTAGACGGTGAAACGGTCACCCCGCGAGAAGCAGACAAGAGTGAGCCCGGCCTCTTGTGCGGTCGCAATCCCCTCGGAGGTGGACGCGGCACGCGAGATGACAATCGGTATGCCGGCACGGGCCGCCTTCGCCACCATCCCGGCAGGCTGGCGGCCGGTACAGCCGAGGACGCACCGCGACCGGTCGAGACCCGCGAGAACGGCGTGCCCGATCACCTTGTCCACCGTGTTGTGGCGGCCGACATCGCAGGCCTTCGCACAGAGTTCCCCGTCGCAGAAGAGGACGGAGCAGTGGAGACCCCCCGTCCTCTGCCATTCGTCAGACTCGATGGCGGCGGTCATCCTGTAGACATCGTCGATGCCGATCCGCAGATCTGATGCGACCTGCGGAACCTCACGGAGATATGCCGTCCCACCCGACGACTCGACCACCTGCTCACAGGTCGGGGCAGGGACCGCCTCGACCCTGACCTCGTCCCCCGTAACCTCGACAGAGGTGACGTCACGGGCAAGGCCCTCGGTGATCGCAAAACCCGCCCCGAACTCCCTGAGGGAGTCGGCAGACGCCACCATCCTGGCGACCGGGGTGCCGTTCATCACGAGGAGGTAACGGTGCTCGACACAGACCTCGTCGATGATCTCCCGCGGCTCCCCCCCTTTTACCTGAATTCCCGTATGGGTGTGCAGATCCATCACATTTTCCCTTCCCGGTCACGCCCTGCCCACGGGGGTACTGGCATGTTCCCAACTCTTATATGATATACCCATTAACAGTTGTTAATCCGAACTCTCTCAATTTATGGATTGTGATCTCATGAAACTCCCCTGCGAGACTGGCGTCTGGCTTATCCTCCCATGCATCCGTGCATGCCTCGTACAGGAACTGATGGAAAAAGGACTGTCGCAGAGGAAGGTCTCGACCATGCTCGACATTACCCCGGCCTCCGTCTCCCAGTACGCCTCCAAAAAACGCGGCTGCTCGATAGAACTGGGGGACAATGCGGTATCGTCCATAAGGCAACTTGCCGAGGACCTCGTCTGCGAAAATGTCGGGCATATGAGCCTGCGGATGTGCGACATCTGCATGCAGGTCCGCGCCCAGGGAAATATTGCCGATGACGACGGCACCCCCTGCCCCCGCGACCTCGTCTGCAATATCTCCTCCTCCAGGAACCCTACACACGTGCCCTGAGAGTATCTGGCGCCCTGTTGGCAGGTTGAAGGCGTCGTTTCGGAAGTTTTTCCCGGCTTCTGTGGCCGGGCACGAAATTAATTATTCTAGCCCTGCAATAGTAGAGCGATGTACTCGCAGAGACTGGAAAACCTGCCGCCATACCTTTTCGCCCGTATCGACGCAATGAAGGCCCAGAAGAGGAAAGAAGGAGTCGACATCATCGACCTCGGTGTCGGCGACCCTGACCTCCCGACGCCGGCGCATATCGTCGAGGCGATGGTCAGGGCGGTGAAGGAACCAAAGAACCACCACTACCCTGCCTACGAGGGAATGGCCGCGTACCGCCGGGCTGTTGCGGAATGGTACGAAACGCGTTTTTCCGTTTCCCTCGATGCGGACAGGGAAGTCCTTGCCCTGATGGGCTCGAAGGACGGCATCGCCCACATCCCCGAGGCCTTCGTCAATCCCGGCGACTATGTCCTCGTCCCCGACCCGGGCTACCCGGTCTACAAGACCTCGACGCTCTTTGCCGAGGGCAGGACTCACCTCATGCCTCTCACCGCGGAGAATAACTTCCTCCCTGTCCTCGACGACATCCCGAGGGACGTGCTGAAGAAGGCGAAACTGCTCTTCTTCAACTACCCGAACAACCCGACCGCGGCGATCGCCCCGAAGGCGTTCTTCGAGGAGGTCGTGGAGTTCGCCCGCGACAACGACCTCGTCGTCGTCCACGACAACGCCTACTCGGAGATCACCTTCGACGGCTACAAAGCCCCTTCCTTCCTCGAAACCGACGGGGCAAAGGAGGTCGGCGTGGAGATGCACTCCCTTTCCAAGACCTACAACATGACAGGCTGGAGAGTCGGCATGGCTGTCGGCAACCCCGAGATCCTGGCGGGACTCGGCCGGGTAAAGTCGAACGTGGACTCCGGCGTCTTCGACGCCGTGCAGGAGGCGGGAGTCGCCGCGCTAACCGGTTCGCAGCAGTGCGTCGCGGACGCCTGCGCCGTGTACCAGGAGCGCCGCGACGTCCTCGTAAAGGGCCTCAACGAACTCGGCTTTGACGTCCGTGCACCGAAGGCGACCTTCTATGTCTGGATGCCGGTCGAAGACTGCATGAAGACGGCGGCGCAGTTCCTCAACGAGGCCGGCATCGTCGTGACCCCGGGCGTCGGTTTCGGCGAGAGCGGGGACGGATATGTGCGTTTCGCCATCACCCGTTCGGTCGAACGGATCGAGGAGGCGCTCGAACGCATCAGGAGGATTGCACCATGAAGCTCCCGTCACACCTGACAGTCAGGGACAGCCGCCTCCATCTCGGCGGCGTCGACTGCGTCTCTCTTGCGGAAGAGTATGGCACGCCCCTGTACGTCACTGACATCGACCGGATCGCCGGCAACTTCAGGCGTTTCCACGCGGCCCTCGCCGCCCACTACCCTGACGTGCAGGTGCTCTTCGCGGCGAAGGCGAACGGCAACCTTGCGGTGATCCGGGCTCTCGCCGCTGAAGGGGCTGGTGCAGACGTCTTCTCCCCGGGAGAACTCGAACTGGCGCTCCGTGCCGGGATGAAATCCGAACGCCTCCTCTTCAACGGGAGTTCCAAGAGCCGCGCAGACCTCGCCCTCGCCGTCGAGAAAGGAGTGCGGGTCTCGGTCGATTGCCTGGACGAACTCCACCAGCTCGACGCCGTTGCCGGGGAGGCCGGGAAGACCGCGGAGATCGCCTTCAGGGTGAACCCGGCCCTCGAAGTTCCGACCCACCCGAAGATCGCCACCGGGCTTGCGACGAGCAAGTTCGGCATCCCGGCGCAGGAGATCATCGCCGCATACAGGGAGGCCGTTGCCTGCGAACATGTCGAGCCTGTCGGCATCCACTGCCACATCGGCTCCCAGATTCTGGAGGTCGAACCCTTCGCCCGCTCTGCCGAGGTGATGGTGCGGGTCGCAAAGGAGGTCACAGACCTTGGCGTCCACCTCGAATTCCTCGACATCGGCGGCGGCCTCGGCATCCCGTACCACCACGACACCGACCCGGCGCCGACGCCCGCGGACTATGCGGCCGCCGTGATGCCTGTCTTCCTGAAGGGGATCAGGGAATGCGGGATCGACCCGGCCCTCTGGGTGGAGCCCGGCCGCTGGCTCGTCGGCGACTCCTCGGTCCTCCTCACCCGCGTGAACTCGGTGAAGAAGGCCCACAAGACCTTCGTGAACGTGGACGCCGGGTTCAACCTGCTCGTCCGCCCGGCGATGTACGACTCCTACCACGAGGTGCTCGTCGCGGACCGCGCCGATCTCCCGGCCGACGGCACCTATACGGTGGCAGGCCCGATCTGCGAGACCGGCGACATCCTGGCCCATGACCGCACCCTCCCGGCCCCGAAGGCCGGCGACGTCATCGCCGTCCTCGACGCGGGCGCCTACGGCTATGCGATGTCCTCGCAGTACAACAGCAGGCCGCGCTGCGCCGAGGTGGCGGTGAGCAACGGGAAGCACGCCCTGATGCGCCGGGCCGAGACCCTCGACGACGTCACCGCCGCCATGGAGACTCCGGCCTGGAAGGAGTGAACGGACAACCGTGAACTTTCACTACGCACTCGTCGACGACCTGATCAGCCGCGAGGAGTTTGAAAAGCGGGTCGGCGAACGGATGAAGGCGGCGAGCGGTCTCCTCGACGAGAACGCCGCTTCGCTCCTCGTCGTCACCGACTGCGGCCGCCACCACCAGCGGATCGCCGGCATCGCCCCCGGCCCCTCGATCGTTTCCTTCTTCGGGAAGGTGCTCTCTGCCGGCGAACCCGAGGAGTTCGCCAGGAAGGACGGGGAGACCGGAGTGCGCGCCACCCTTCTCCTCGGCGACGCGTCCGGACGGATCGAGGTGACTCTCTGGGACGAGAAGGCCGGGGCGGTCGCCGAGATCGAGCCCGGCGAGGTACTCGAGGTGATCGGGAGGCTTGCGCCGCGGGGTGGGAGCGTCACGGCCCTCGCCCTGCGGAAGTCCACGGCGCTCATCGACTGCCCGATGGAGACCGAACGCACCTGCGCCTCCCCGGTCGGCACCGGCGACCTTGTGGTGCGCATCCTCGGCATCGGAGAGCAGCGGGAGTTCACGCGGGGAGACGGGACAGGCGGGGCGATGGTCACGGCCGTCATCGGCGACGGAAGCGGGACGGCACGCCTCGTCTGCTGGGACCCGGCGGTGCTCGCGGCCTCTGCTGCCGGGGACGTGGTGTGCATCAGAGGAGCGCGGGGGGCCGTGAAGGCCGGGGGACCCGAGTTCTCCCTCGACGACCGGGGCAGCGTCACCCCCTCCCATGAGGAGGTCGAGGTCCGGACCACCCCGGCCGCAGAGGTGAAGGCCGGGGAATGCGTCTCCCTGGAAGGGCGGGTGGCGGCGGTCCAACCACCGCGGAGTTTCCAGACCCGCACCGGAGAGCGGTCCTATGTGCAGAATATCGACCTCTCCGATGACTCGGGGACGGTGCACCTTGTCCTCTGGGGCGACCGCGCCCTCCTCGGCCTTGCGACCGGCGACGACCTCCGTGTCTACCATGCGAGGGCAAAGGAGGGGCGAAGCGGCGGGACCGAAGTCTCTGTCGGGAGGGGGAGCATGCTCCTCGGGGCCGGTGAAGAGGACGACGAAGAGGTGGTATTCCAGGGGACGACCGTACCCTCGGCCCTTGGCATGACCATCGACAACGGCACCGAGGCCTACCTCCTCTCTGGCGACATCCTCCCCGGCCAGGAAGTGACGGTGACCGGGACGCGGCGGGGACCACGGATCATCCCGCAGGCCGTCGAACCGGCAGAGGTAGACAGGCAGGCCCTTGAAAGGCGCCTTGCGGCACTCCTCGACGAGACATGCTGAGAACATTTCACTTTCACCCCGCACACGGAGAGGGAAGTATATGTCAGGTGCGAAAGTGATATGTGTGCCCGGAGACCACGATCAACCGGGTGTTTCCGGGCCTTCCGCACCTTTTCTGCTGGTGTGCGGCCAAAATATCTGAAGGAGTGAGGGAAAACATGCCAAACGTATCCATGGACCTCGAAGACCTCCCCGGCGTCGGGCCGACAACGGCGGACAAGCTTCGGGAGGCAGGCTATGCAACTGTTGAGGGCATTGCCACAGCTTCGCCGGCCGACCTCGCCGAGGCGGCAGAGATCGGAGAGTCGAGCGCAAAGAAGATTATTAAGGCAGCCCGAGAACTCGCCGATATCGGCGGGTTCAAGACCGGCGTCGCCGTCCTCGAAGACAGGAAAGAAGTGAAAAAACTTCAGACCCTTGTCCCCGAATTCGACGCCCTCCTCGACGGCGGGCTGGAGACAAAATCCATCTCGGAATTTTACGGTGAGTTCGGGTCGGGCAAGAGCCAGATCGCCCATCAGATGGCGGTCAACGCCCAGCTCCCCGAGGAGTTCGGCGGGCTGCACGGATCCTGCGTCTACATCGACACCGAGAACACCTTCCGCCCCGAACGTATCGAGCAGATGGTGGCCGGGCTTGAGATCCCGGGCTACGATACACCTCCGCTCATGGAGTTCCTCGAACGGATCCATGTTGCAAAGGGCTACACCTCCGACCACCAGATGCTCCTCGTCGACAGTGCCCGCGACCTTGCAAATGAGATGAAGGACAGTGACTATCCCGTACGGCTGATCATCATCGACTCGTTGACCGCCCACTTCAGGGCAGAATATGCCGGCAGGGGCACCCTGTCGGTGCGGCAGCAGAAGTTGAACAGGCACATGTACGACCTTGCAAAAATCGCCGAGGAGTACAATGCCGTCGCACTCGTCACCAACCAGGTCCAGTCGAACCCCGGCGTCTTCTTCGGCGACCCCACGAAACCGATAGGCGGCAACATCGTCGGACATGCTGCGAAGTTCAGGCTCTACCTCAGGAAGAGCAAGGGCGGCCGGCGGATCGCAAAACTCGTCGACAGCCCGAACCTGCCCGAAGGCGAGGCGGCGTTCGTCGTCGAGACATCAGGCCTCAAGCCCTGAAGGTGGTCGGCCAGTGCTGAAGGCGGTCGTCACCGACCTCGACGGGACCCTGACCGATGCACGGCGGCGGATCTCCACCGCCGCCATCGAGACGATCCGGGACCTTGTCGATACCGGCATCCCTGTGGTCATCGCAAGCGGGAATACCATCTGCTCCCTGGACATACTGTGCAAGATGATCGGGACCGACGGGACGATCATCGGCGAGAACGGCGGGGTGTACCGCCTCCACTTCGACGGCCAGGTCCATGTGGCAGGCCGCCAGTCGGTCTGCTGGGACGCGTACCACAGGATCGAGGAACATTTTGCCGCGGAGGGAAAGACCCTCACCCTGTACTCCCCGGACAACCGCTTTGCCGACATCGCATTTGCCCGGACCGTCGAACCCGCCGAAGTGGCCGGAGTGATCGCCGGCATGCCGGTCAGGGCGATCGACACCGGCTTTGCCATTCATCTCCAGTACCAGGGCATCTCGAAGGGGACGGCCCTCTCTGACCTCGCCCTTCTGATGGGCCTTTCCCCCGCAGATTTTCTTGCTATCGGTGACTCGGATAACGATACGGAGATGATCGACCATGCCGGCATCGGGGCCACCGTGGACAATGCGACGCCGGGAACGAAGGCAACAGCCGATTATGTCTCTGAAAAGAGATATGGCGAGGGGTTTGTTGAAATTATCCGGAAATATCAGAAATTATTCGGGTAATTATTTTTTCGAGAGGTACCGGTCGACCACGATGTAGTCGCGTGCGTCCTTGACCGCCTCAAAGGCGATGAGCATGTGTTCCCCGTCCATCCTGTATCCCGCCGTGTCAAAGGAGGCATCAGGTTTGACGATCAGGTCGATTACCTCGCCGGTATCAAGGTCGACCATGAGGTTCTTGATCTGGCCGATGATCATCCCGTCATTGCTCATCACTTTTTTGCGTGCAAGGCCCCGTGAAAAGATCGTACTCATAGTTTCTGGGTGGGTTTCGGGGATATATAAATTGTTTGAAAAGAAGGAGAATTTAGTATCCCGCCGTTTTCCGCCGGGTGTTCACTTGAGAATCTCGGAGGCCATCTTGATGTCCACGGACTTGACGGTCTTTCTTCCCGCATGACGGGTGAGTTTGATCGCTTCCCGCGCGAGAACCGTGCCGTAGTCTTCCATCAAAGCGGCCAGAGCCTCGCTCCCGTCGGCACTGACACGCTCAGCACCGGCATTCTTGATGATCCTTCCGACTGGTGCAATTGGCAGTTCGCTCATCTGTTTTCACCTCGCTCCTCAACCCCGTCCCCCAGAGGGAAGAGTGGGTTGAAATAACACACCCCTTGATGTGAATACCCATATTTATAGTTGTGGGTTGCCAGATCAGTGTACCGCCAATTATTGCTCCCCTTACAGTGCGGGGAAGACACCTATGATGTCCGACTGGGTGATGATCCCGATGGGCTTTCCGCCCTCTACAACGATGAGACGCCCGATCTCACGCTCTTTAAAGCGCCGGATCACCTCGTAGAGATGGGTGTCGGCATCGGCTTCGACGACATCCGAGGTCATCACCGCGGTGACCGGTGTGGCAAGGTCAAGTCCCTGGTCCAGTCCGTCGGCAAGGTCGGTCAGGGTGACGATCCCGGCGAGCCTCTCACCGTCCATCACCGGCGCCCCATGGATGCGGTGCTGTGCAAAAAAGGACGCCGCGGATTTGAGGGTGTCGTCGGAGGAGAGGGCGAGGATCGGGGCGCTCATATAATGCCTGACCGATTTTTTCGGGAGGGAGATCATCTCGATGATGGAAATGAGGAGTGAACTTTTTACCTCGTCTTTTCCGAATATTTCCCCCCTAACAAGGAGTTTGTTCACCGGGGTCGGGCCGATGGTGATCTGGTCCCCGATATCGAAGACCTTCACGCTCCCGAGGATCCGGATCAGCGCGTGGCAGATGTCAGGGTGGCAGAGGGTGGTGAAGTCGATCTCCGCCACATTGGCTCCCTCGACTTCGGTGCCGTTCCTGGCGATCGGGACATGCGACTCCTGGTCATAGTTCGTGAGATTGAGCTCGCGGTAGGCCTGTGCCGAGGGGTTGTACCCTCCCTTCGGGCCGGGGACGCCGTCGACGAGGCTGAGAGCCTTGAGAGACTGCATCTGGTTCCTGACCGTCCCGGGGTTGCGTTTGAGCACGTCGGCGATCTCCTCCCCCTTGATCGCGCGGGAATGTCGGTGGTACAGGGTGATGAGGGTGATGAGTATCTCTTTCTGTATGAGCGATAAATCCATACACAGAGTTTGGTCTCACTGAGCATCAATATTTTTGGTTGTGGGTGTCGTGGATTTTGAGAGAATACCGACCGTACCGACGGCGGACGAAGTGCTTGACCGGAGTTTCCGGCGAGCCGCCGCAAAGATGCGGACAAAGACGAACAAAGACCGTGCGAATGAAGATTTTGTCAGGGCGGTTTCAAGCGCTGTTCATGACAAACTGGTCCATGTCATCCAGTCGTTTCCGGTCTTCGAGGACCAGCCGCCCTTTTACCGCGATACCGTCGAGGCGCTCTTCGGTATTGAAAGGCTGAAGATGGCCCTCGGAAATGTGGGGTGGGCAGCGATGCACACGAAGAGGATGGGCTTTGAACACGGCGGAAGGCGGATCAGGAGGGCCGAGGATACCGCAGCAGTGCGGAAGCGGGCGGTGGCGCGGATCGCCTCGATCGTCCACCAGATCAACAAAGACCTTCTCTTCCTGAATGTGGCGAGAAATGTCCTGCGCAAACTCCCTGACGTCAAGGACAACGAGTTTACCGTGGTGATCGCGGGCTACCCGAATGTGGGCAAGTCCTCCTTTATCAGGCTGGTCTCGTCGGCCGAGCCGGAGATCGCTTCATACCCCTTCACCACGAAGGGTGTGATCCTGGGCCACCATTATGATGGGCGCCACAGGATCCAGTTCCTCGACACCCCCGGCCTTCTCAACAGGCCCGAGGAAGAGAGGAATGCCGTCGAAGAGCAGGCGATCGCCGCGATCGTGAACTCCGCTCACCTGATCCTCTTCATTCTTGACCCGAGCGAGTACTGCGGCTACCCGATAGAGGACCAGCACAATCTCCTTGAGGCGATCAGAGTACTGGCCGATGTGCCGATTCTCGTCGTCGCCAACAAGGCTGATATCCGTGCGGGAGAGGAAGGCATGCTCTCCATGTCCACCGCCACCAGAGAGGGCGTGGACACGGTGCTCGCCGAGATCCTCTCACACTATCATGAGCCAGCCCCAGCTCCCGCTCAGGGCGCAGCCGAGGAGGAATCCGAGGATGGCACCGCCGTTGAGGGGCGGGAGTCCGGCCTGTGGACGGCCGGAGAGGACGAACTTGAGGAGGACGGCCATACCGACGACTGACCCGGCCATTGCTCCGAGCGCCGGGACCGAGATGAACCAGAGGGCCGGTGTCGGGACGAAGACCTGGGCCGAGACGACGAGGATGGACGGCATGATCAGGTCGCCCATCCCCATGATAAATGCCCCGCGCTCTTCTTTTTCCTGCTGAAGGTTCATCCCTTCTTTTCTGAACGAAAAATCCCTCTTCTTTGGTATGACGAAGAGGATGGGCGTCTTGAGGTCGATGATACCCTCGGCAAGGGCGATCATGTGCTTTGTCCTGTACACCGAGAGGGCGTCATAGACGGCAAGGAGAGAGAGAAGGAGGATCACCGGCAGGACGGCAAGGGAGATCCCGAAGATGGAGGCGACGCCCCCGGCGATGAGGATGCCGAGGGTGTCGATGACGTACCACTCGGGGTACAGGAAAAGGACGGCCGTGGCCGCACCGGCGGCCGCGATGGGGAGGATGAACGCGGCAGAGGAGACGCCGAGTACGACGGCCGAGAGAGTCCAGAAGATGTAGTAGAAAGTCAGGAATATAGAGAGCGCAACAAGTCCGAGGATCACTTTCTTCCCGCCGATCTTTATCAGACCGAGCATGAGGAGGGTGAAGGCCAGGAGGAGGCCGAGAAATATAAAGGGGTTTGCGACAGATGTGGGGTCTTCAAAGGCCGCAACGCCGGCCGCCTGCATTGGCAGGGCAAGGAGGATGCCGAGCACCTCGACCACGATCAGCATCGCCGGCATCACCATCAGGGGCATGTTATTCCGAATATCCATTTCTGACCTCTTCTGATATCGTTAGATTAATTAATAGTTCCTTATCATCTAAAAGCATGGAGATCCGAGAAGCCCTCGTTGACATTGCCCTCACCATCGTCCTTGTCCTGTCCACCCTCACCCTGGTCTGGCGGGTCTGGCAGGACCTGACCATGGCTGTGGCGACAACTCTGATGATGCTCTCCCTTGGCGGTCTCTTTCTCTCGCTCGGGTACAAGATCCAGCAACTCGAGGCAAGCATCATTGCGCGCGAGCGGACGATGCGGGTGAACCTGGAAGAGCTCTCCACCACAATGGCACAGAAATATGACACTACCGTGAGGCATATCGACGATACGGTGAGCGATATCACCCGCAGGATGTATAGATAAACCCTTTTTGCGAGATTATCCATGGGCGTTGCATTACGTGATATACTCGGCGAGTTCTGTCAGGAGATGGAGCTTGACGACGTGCGGGGCGCGGTTGGCATCGATGCCTTCAACGCGCTGTACCAGTTCCTGACCATCATCAGGCAACCTGACGGCACTCCCCTGATGGACGCGGAAGGGCGTGTCACCTCCCACCTTTCAGGGTTGTTTTTCCGGAATATCAACTTCCTGGAGAAAGGGATACGCCCGGTCTATGTCTTTGACGGCGCACCCCCGGAACTGAAGAGCACGACGGTCGAGAAGCGCCGGGAAGTGCGTGAGGCCGCGGGTGTCAGGTGGCAGGAGGCCATTGCATGCGGCGACACCGCGGAAGCCTACAAGCAGGCGCGCGCCTCGACACGGATCGATGACGCGATGATCGCGTCCGGTCGGCGTCTCCTTGAGTTCATGGGCATACCCTGGGTCCAGGCGCCGAGCGAGGGCGAGGCCCAGGCGGCCTACATGGCGCAGAAGGGCGACGTCTCGACGGCGGCCTCGCAGGACTACGACTCACTCCTCTTCGGGGCGCCGCACCTCCTGCGGAACCTGACGATCTCGGGGAAGAGGAAGATGCGGGGGAGGCAGGTGACGGTGCGCCCGGAGTCGGTCTCCCTTGCGGCGGTGCTCGGCGGTCTCGGCCTCACGCGCGAGGAACTGGTGGAGGTCGGGATCCTGGTGGGGACCGACTTCAACCCCGGCATCAGGGGCGTGGGGGCGAAGACGGCCCTGAAGATCGTGAAGAAGGGCGGTTTCGCGGAGACGATCCGGGAGAAGACCCCGGACTTCGACCCCGAGCCGGTGCGCTCGTTCTTCCTGGATCCCCCCATCACCGACGACTACCATCTCGCCTGGAAGAGTCCGGACAGGGAGGGGATCGTCGCCATGCTCTGCGGCGAATATTCCTTCTCCGAAGAACGGGTCGAGGCGGCCCTCGACCGTCTCGGGAAGACGGCGGGACAGAAGACACTCGACGCGTGGTTCTGAGGATCTGACCGCTCCTTTTTTCAGAATGAATGATAAAGAGCTTCAAATCCATCTGTTTTATTTATCGTCATTACAGAGAACGTCTATGCGCCCGATCGTTTCATTCATCCTTTTGACACTTTTTCTCGCATCGATCTGTCCCCTGGCCAGTGCGATCTCTGTCCAGGCCGGCCTGACCCTCTCCTCCCCGATATCTCTCCTGAACCTGGGGGAGAGGGCGCCATCGGGTACAGGCGACCTCATCCCGATCGCCCTCCTTCCGGCAGAGGACGGGGGCTATCTCCTGGTCGTCGACGCAGTCACCTACCTGCCGGAGGAGGATACCTCTGAGGCCCTCCTCATCAGGGCCGGGCCGGGTGGTTCTACCCTCTGGACGGCCTCCGCAGATGCCAGTCCCCGTGCCGCCGTCTCCGCTCCTGACGGCGGGTGGGTCGTCGCCGGCAGCAAACAGAGGAAAGCATGGGCCGCGGAATTCGCCGACGACGGCACCCTCCGGTGGGAGATGCAGAGCACATTGGAGGAGGACTCAGGTGTCCTGAAGATCGCCCCCGCCTCTGACAGGGGATTTTTCCTCGCCGGGCACCGGGACACCGTGAGCACCGTCGATAATTACACGGTCGAGAACCGGCGCGAGACCTCTCTCTGGCGCCTCGACACAGGCGGCGCCCCCCTCCTCGAGACCTCCTTTGTCGTCTCCAGCAGCGATGCCGGAGGCGACGTGACCGGGATTGCAGATACAGGGGACACGGTCTTCATCACCACCAGCCATTCGCTCGTCAGGGCCGGTCAGAACGGCACCGTCCTTTCTGCAGAGGCCTGGCCGGGGGAGATCTCAGCCCTTTTGCCGGTGGATGACGGTTTTGTCGTTGCCGGCACCGTGCGGCACACGGAGGGTCAGGTTCCGGCCCTGACAAAGATGAGCCCTGAGGGCTCCATCATCTGGGAACGGCAGTACGAAGAGAGGGGAGCGGCAACCTTCGAGACCCTCCTTGATGGGCCAGACGGCGAGATCGTCGCCGTCGGGATCCTCTCGTACGATATCGAGTGCCCGCCCTTCACGACATATGCCACCGACACCCTCATCGCAGCGTTCGGCCGGGACGGTGAGCTCCGCTGGCAGAAGACCACCGGCTATCCGGGGATGGACTGGGGCTCAGGGGCAATCGCCACAGACGATGGTTACCTCGTCCTGACGAAGTATGTCACCCCTCTCGAAGAACCTGATGAGCGCTATTTACGATATTTCACCACAGGCACCGCCCTCGTCCCGGTCTCATGCCGCCGGTGAACTGCAGGCGGGGGAAACCGGATCCCCACATATGATTGGCCCCAGGAAGAATGAACAGGAGAACCAGAGGAGGGAGATTGCCGTAGCCCTGTCTCTCTCGATCAGGGACGACCGGAGGGAGTCGAGAAACCGAAGGTTTCGCGGTCCAGGGATTGCGGGCGTCAGCGAGCTTGAGAAGACCTTTAGGTCGTCGGCCCCGGTACCGCCGGGGGAAAGGTAGCGGATCCACGCGGCCTGTCACAGGATTATGGGGAGATACATCTCCCCTGGCATGGGTGTCTCTACAGAGCCCAGAACCCCTGTAGTTACTTCGCGCCAGGTTTATACTTCGCGCCGGGTTTGCACCCGGGAAAGAAGTTACAGAAAACCGCAGATATGGAAATAAAGTCGTTCAAGCCCAAAAATTCCCGTCGTTTGCACCACCCCGGATTTCACAGCATGACACACACGCCGCGGCCGACCGTGCCGGGTGTTCTCCGGATCGTGTGCAAATTATCCGGGGTATCTGTACACACTTCTCTCTCTGTACTCCTGTACACACATAGCCGTCGGATATGGCTCCCCTCCGCGGCCGCCATGTTTGCACCACCCGGTGTAAACCAGGCGCGAGGGTGGAAAGGTCGGCCGCGTTTCACATGGCCGCGTGTCGCCGTCCGTCCCCAATCATGAGAAATGAGGAGAGACCGGCTTCCTCTCCTCATCCGCCAGAAAAAAAGTTTCAGATCCGCTTCCAGATATACGCAATCCTCTGGATGGCGGTGTAGTGGCCGAAGATCCCGAAGAAGACCAGGAGCCAGCCGAGGTACGGGAGGCCATAGACCGTCGTCCCGAGGAAGAGGTCGAGGACGCCGGCGATCATGAGGAGGACAAGCCTGTCTGCACGCCCGAGGACACCGCCGTAATAGCGGCCGACACCGAGGGCCTGCGCCTGCGTGCCCATGTACGAGGACATCAGCACGCCCGTGAGGGCAAAGACCCCGATCTCCCACGAGGCCGCACCTCCGGCAAAGATGCCGGTGATGATGACGATGTCTGCGTAGCGGTCTGAGACATGGTCGATGAAGTCGCCGCGCAGGCTTGCGATGGCAAGTTCCCGGGCGAGGGCGCCGTCCAGCGCGTCAAAGATGGCATTGACCGCCACAAGGACGATGGCGGCGGCGAGCATCCCTTCATAGAAGGCGAGGCCGGCCGCAAAGGCGGCGAGGAGAGCGCCGACGGAGAAGAAGTTCGGCGTCAGGCGGAGGGCCCTGGCCGCGGCGATCGCCGGGGTCAGGAGGCCTGCGACATAGGGGCGGAAGCGGTCGAGGGTCATAGACCCTCCAGCAGGTACGCCGACCAGTCGAACGAGCCCGAGGACGGGGGCACAGTCCCGGCGGCAAAGCCCGCGATGAGATCGGCGGCCTCCTCAGGGCCGGTCGTCGTCGTGTCGATCTCAAGCACCACATTCCTTTCAAAGTTTTCCAGAGTCTCGACAAGGATCACGTCGAGTGCCTCGGCCTCGGCATTCTCGCGCACCTTTGCCTCAGCATAGCCGCGGGCCACAAGGCGCGTTTCCAGCACATCGGGCCGGCACCTGAGGACGACGATACGGTCGCAGGGGAGGATGTGGGCGAGGTGTCCCTCGACAAAACCGTCTACCGGGGTGAACGCCGCCGCCCATGCCTCCTCGTCCACGATTTTCGTATCGCGTGCAGGGTCGTCGCCGAGGACAAACGGCCCGACTGTCTCGCCGGCCCTGACGACCACATGGCCGCGGCTCTCCAGGATCCCGGCGATGGTGCTCTTTCCCGTGCCCGGCGTACCGGTGATGCCAATCATCATAGTTCTGCAATCCCGCGTAGAAACAGCTCGTTCTCCCAGTCCGCCCCGATGCTGACCCTGATATAGCGGTCTTCAAGGCCGGGGAAGCTCCGGCACGACCGAACAATCACACCGCGGGCGGCGAGGCGCTCCATCGCCTCATCACCGGTGAGAGGTGCGACGTCGACGAGGATAAAGTTCGCGTCGGACGGCGTCACCGGCAGGGGGATCTCTGCTATGAACCGCTCTCTCCACGCCCGGACATGCGCGACGGCCTCCCTGATGTGCGCCTGATCGGCCAGGGCCGCACCGGCCGCCGCAAGGGCGACGGTGTTCACGGCAAAGGGCGTGGACGCACTGTCCAGGTGGGGGAGGAGGCGGTCGGGGATAAAAGCGTACCCGAAGCGCAGACCCGCAAGGGAATAGGCCTTTGACATGGTCCGCCCCTCGATGAGAGTGTCGTACTCTTTCATCAGGGGGCGGTAGTCGATATCGGAGAACTCGATGTAGGCGTTGTCCAGGAAGAGGAGGCAGTCGATCCCGTCGAGGATCTCCCGCACCGTCTCGACGGGGACGGCATTCCCTGTCGGGTTGTTCGGCGTGCAGAGGAAAGCGAGTTTCGCGCCGCGGCACGCCTCGATGAAGCGTCCGGCATCGACCGAGAAGTCGGGTTCCCGCGGCACGTTCACGACTTCGGCACCCTGCGCCGCCGCCGCAAGACCGTAGAAGGAGAATGTCGGGGTGGAGACGACGACGCGGTCGCCGGGGTCGACCACCGTCCGCACGACCGTCTCGATCACGCCGTCCATCCCATTCCCGATGATGAAGGCGTGATCGCCGTGAACCGCCTTCAGCGCCCTGAGGATCGCATCGGGGTGGCCGGCAGGATACCGGTTCCCCTCCTTCAGGGCGGCGAGGCCGGCGGCGACCACCACATCAGACGGTGGGAAAGGGTTCTCGTTGCTGGCCAGGCGGGCGACGCGGTCAAGCGCGTTCTCGCGGGCGATCTCCTCCGCGCTCTTCGCAAAGACGTAGCCGCCGGGTGCGGCGTACTGCTGTCTAACGAAGCGCTGCATTGATGACCCCGACAGCCGTGTCGATCTCCTCGTCCGAGATCACCAGGGGCGGGACCAGGCGGATGTTCCCGTCTGCCGCACAGTTGATCAGGACGCCGTGCTCGGCACAGTACGCCTGCACGGCAGGACAGCGCTCGCCAAGGGTGAAACCGATCATGAGGCCGTGCACCCGGGGGTTGTGGGCGGCAAGGCCGCGGGCAAAGCGCCCGGCCTTCTCCGGTATCGACGGGAGAAGCCCTTCGATGACACCGATCGTCGCCCTGGCCGCTGCGCAGGCGAGGGGGCCGCCTGCAAAGGTGCTGCCGTGCTCGCTCTTCTTGAACTCAAGGCCCTCGCGGGCGACAAGCGCGCCCATGGGGAAACCGCTCGCAATACCCTTCGCGATCGTGACGATGTCCGGCACCGCCTTCGTGTGCTGGAAGGCGAACCACTTTCCGGTCCTGCCCATCCCGGTCTGGACCTCGTCGACGATCACCAGGGCGCCCTTCCTGTCGCAGACATCCCTGATACCCTCAAGGAAACCTTCAGGGGCGGAAATGACGCCGGCTTCACCCTGGATCACCTCGACGATCACGCCTGCGGTGTCGGTGTCCACGGCCTTCTCCAGGGCATCGAGGTCGCCGTATTCGACGAAGGTGCAGCCCGGTTCAAGGGGCTCGAAGGGCTCGCGGATATTCGGCTTGAAGGTGACGGCAAGCGACCCCATCGTCCGCCCGTGGAAACTGTGGGTGAAAGAGACGAACTTCTTCCTGCCGGTGGCAAGGCGGGCGAGTTTCAGTGCGCCCTCGTTCGCCTCGGCCCCGGAGTTCGAGAAGAAGGCCTTGCCGTTCTTGAAGCCCGAGATCTCAACGATCTTCTCGGCAAGTTCGGCCTGGTGCGGCACATAGTAGAGGTTCGAGCAGTGGATCAGGTCATGCGCCTGCGAACAGATCGCCTCCACCACCGCGGGGTGGCAGTGGCCCGTGCTGCAGACGGCAATCCCGGCCACGCAGTCGATATACTCCTTCCCGTCCGCGTCCCAGACATGCGCTCCCTGCCCGCGCACGATCTCGATCGTGCGCGAGAAGGCGGGCATGTAATAGCGAGCATCCAGTTCCCGGTAATTCCGTGATAACTCCATCATAATACTGTCGCCTCACTCGTATTCGATGGTCGCAGGGGGCTTGGGGGTGATGTCGTAGACGACCCTGGAGACCTCGGCGATCTCCGAGGTGATCCGTCCGGCAATTGCAGTGAGCACCGGGAACGGCACTTCCAGCGGGTCGGCAGTCATGCCGTCGCGGGAGTTCACCGCCCTGATGGCGACGACCCAGCCGAAGCACCTGATGTCGCCCTTGACGCCGGTCCCCCGGCCGAGGAGGGCGGCGAAGCACTGCCACGGCTGGTAACGCTCCACCAGTTCCTCCTCGACGATGGCGTTCGCCTCGCGGGCGACCGCGATCTTCTCGGGCGTGACCTCGCCGAGGACGCGGACCGCAAGGCCCGGGCCAGGGAAGGGCATCCTGTGCTGGATCTCGGCCGGCAGGCCGACGGCACCGGCAACGTCCCGCACCTCGTCCTTGTACAGGTCGCGGAGGGGCTCGATGACCTTTTTGAAGAGCATGTCGATAGGCATGCCGCCGACATTGTGGTGGCTCTTGATCCCGCCCTCGCTCTCGATCCTGTCAGGGTAGATCGTCCCCTGCAGGAGGTACTTCGCACCCGTCGCCTTTGCCTCGCGCTCGAAGATCCTGACAAACTTCTCGCCGATGGCCTTTCTCTTCTCTTCGGGGTCGGTGATCCCCTTCAGCGCCGCGAAGAACTCGTCCGCTGCATTGACCCTCTTCAGCCCGAGGTCGCAGAAGAGTTCGCAGATCCGCTCGCTCTCGCCCTTCCTCATCAGCCCGGTGTCCACATAGATGGGGATCAGGTTCTTCCCGATGGCGCGGCTTGCGAGCATCGCGCATACCGATGAATCGACACCGCCGGAGAGGGCGACGACAACCTTCTCGTCCCCGGCCTCCTTCTTGATCTCCTCGATCGCGGTCTCGACAAACTTCTCTACCTTCACCATTGCACTTCCTCTACTGTTTTATCTCTTTATTTTCCTTGCACGCGTTCACAAAGCCGAGGTACGGCGGCGACGGCCGTGTCGGCCTCGACCTGAATTCAGGATGGAACTGGGTCGCAAAGAAGAACGGGTGGCCAGGCAGTTCCAGGATCTCCATCCTGTTCCCGTTCTTGCCGGAGAAGACCAGCCCCGCCTTTGTGATCTCCTCGATATAGTCGGGGTTCACCTCGTACCGGTGGCGGTGGCGCTCGATGATCCCGGTCTTCCCATAGAGGTCCCAGGCCGTCGTGCCGGTCGCCACATCGACCTGGCAGTTGCCAAGGCGCATTGTCCCGCCGAGGTCTTTCACCTCTTCCTGCTCGGGCAGGAGAGCGATGACATGCGTACCAGGCCCGAACTCCTCGGAGATAGCGTCTTTGTAGCCGAGCACGTCACGGGCGAACTCGACGACCGCCATCTGGAAACCGAGGCAGATCCCCAGGAAGGGGATCTGGTGCTCCCGGGCATACTGGATGGCGCGGATCTTGCCGGGGACGCCCCGCGAACCGAACCCACCCGGTACAAGGATGCCGTCGAGTTCGGCAAGGTCATGGTCGTCGAAGGTCTCGGCGTCCAGCCACCGGATCCGCACCTCTGTCGAGAGGGCGCGGCCGGCATGCTTCAGCGCCTCCTTGATCGAGAGATAGACGTCCTCGATCCCGTACTTGGTCACGATCCCGATCGTCGCCCTGTTCGTGTACTCGGCCGTCACCGTGTGATACCACTCGGAGTCCACGCCGCGCTTCTCCAGGCCGAGGGTGTCGAGGATGACGTTTGCGACCCCCTCTTTCTCAAGCTCCATCGGCACCTGGTAGATGTCGGGTGCGTCCGCGGCGCTGATGACAGCGCTGATCGGGACATCGCAGAAGTCGGAGATCTTCCGCCTGGAATGGCCGGGCAGGACGCGGTCGCTCCTGCAGACGATGATGTCGGGCCGCAGACCAAGTTCGCGCAGCGCCTTGACCGAGTGCTGGGTCGGTTTGGTCTTGAGGTCGCCCATCGTGTCTGCCGGGACCAGGGTCACGTGGACGAGTGCGGTGTCCTGTGCCGGGAGTTCGCCGCGCATCTGCCGCACCGCTTCCAGGAATGGCATGCTCTCGATATCGCCGACAGTCCCGCCGACCTCGACGAGGCAGACCTCGGCCTTGTGACCGTGGTTTTCAAAGGCCTCGGCAGTCTTTGCGATGTGGCCCTTGATCTCGTCGGTGATGTGCGGGATGATCTGGACTGTGCTGCCGAGGAAGTCGCCGTGACGCTCTTTCTCGATAACAGTCTTGTAAATCTTCCCGGTCGTGATGTTGTGGGGCCGCGTCAGTTCGATGTCGAGAAACCGCTCGTAGTTGCCGAGGTCGAGGTCGACTTCGCCGCCGTCGCTGAGCACGAAGACCTCGCCGTGCTGGGCGGGGTTCATCGTGCCTGCATCGATGTTCAGGTAGGGATCGATCTTGATGGCCGTGACCTGGTAACCCCGGTTCTTGAGGATCCTCCCGATCGATGCCGCAGTAATGCCTTTGCCAAGGCCGCTCATTACGCCGCCAGTAACGAATATATACTTCAAAACAAATTCCCCGCGGATCTCGTCGTACCCCATTATATCTCACCGGAGGATTATAGTTCTAGTGGAGGGGGAGAGGAGAAGCCCGGCCCGGGCTGAACCGCATTTCTCCGGAGATCATGAAATGTCACGATATTTTCCTCTTCTGTCAGCCTCGCTCAGGACTTTTGTCCCATGACCGCAAAGGAGGCGGTCGTCCGCGCGAGCAGGGTGCCGTCGGTGCCTGTGATCTCGCCCCCGGCAAAGGCGACGGCATGACCTTTTCTGACGACCCGACCCATTGCCCTGACGGTGCCGTCCCGCACCCCCTTGAAATACTGCGTCGTCTCGGAGATCGTGGCGATATGCTCGCCTTCGTCGAGGAGGGTGGTGAGGGCAAGTGCCATCGCCTCGTCGGAAAGGGCGGTGTAGATGCCGCCCTGCAACCAGCCTGCACCGTTGTGCATCTCGGGCCGCACTGTCATCGAGAGCACGGCCTCGCCTCCACCGAAAGATACGACTTCGATGCCCATCAGAACAAAAAACGGATTTGCCATCCGCCCTTTTGCCGCGATCTCCTGGAGATAACTCATGATCAGGACTGGGACCGTCTCCGGCATAATCATTCCCGGAACCCTGAAAAGCCCATAAAGGAGCAGGCCCCATACCCCTTCATGGATCCATCCGAGAAAGAGATGCTCAAAGACCTCATCTGGCTCAACGCCGTGATCGCAACAGAACTGATCCAGATCACGGAGAACACCTCCCAGATACTCAGGAAAGAGGCGCCACCGGCACGTTGCCTGACCGACCACCAGGCCCTCCGCGAGACCGCTCTTGCAATGGCGGAGAAGTACAGGCCCGGCACCGCCCTCCCCGGCCACCTCCGAGGCCACCGGTGATCTCCACTTTTTCCGACCGATAGATGCACCGGCGGGTACGCGCGCCCTCACCGAAGGAATGAAGGCGCGCCAACCGTCTGTCTACAAAGATAGAGTTATTGGGAAAAATCTCCCATTGAGTGGTATGAAACTCATACTCGCCATTGCACCGGATAGATTCCGCGACGAAGAACTCTTCGTCCCGCAGAAGGCATGCGCCGAGGCCGGCGTGGAGACCGTGATCGCCTCGACGAAGACCGGCACCTGTGAGGGGATGCTCGGCGGTGCGGCCGAAGCGACGGTGACTTTTGCAGAGGTCGCACCTGAGGCGTATGACGGGATCGTCATCGCCGGCGGCATCGGGTCTCAGGACTTTCTCTGGGGCAACAATGATCTTATCAGGCTCGTGCAGGCCTTCGCCGCCGAGGGCAAGGTCGTCGCCGCGATCTGCCTCTCCCCGGTCGTCCTCGCCCGTGCAGGCGTTCTGAAGGGCAAGAAAGCGACCGTCTTCAACAGCCCGAGATCGGTCAGCGAGATCAGGCGGGGCGGCGCGACGCTCACGGACGATGCCGTCGTCGTGGACGGGCAGGTCGTCACGGCAAACGGGCCCTTTGCCTCGGAGGCCTTCGCCGCCGCAGTCCTTTCCCTTCTCTCCCCCTGAAGTCCTCTTTTTTTAATTTCGCACGCCGCATCCGAAAGACTAAAGCGCGTGAAAGACTGTTTCCGGCAGAGATCCCTGAAGAGAAACGGCGCAACAGTGGATACTCTCTGCAATAAAGATAGGGGTGGCGGCAAATGGAAAATACATAACCATTATAAGTGCTGATGGCTACCTCGTCCATAAGGGACGTGGGAGCGGATATACTGTGGAGAGTTCGAATATCGACCGTCTGGAGTCAGGTATCTCCCACCTGCTCCTGACAATGGACCGATCGGGGGACGGCATCCTCATCAGCGGTCAGGAGAGGACGATCATCTATGCCAACGAGACTTTCGGCCGTATTTTTGGTCTCTCTCCCGGAGAAATCGTCGGGAGAGACGTCATGGAGGTCATGGAATCCGAACTTTCCCCCCTCTTCGAAGATCCGGAATCCTTCAGGGTCAGGATCGAAGCGGTCTACCGGAAGGCCCGAGAGTGCCGGGAGCCTGAGTTGCCCTTGCGCGGTGTCGGGTCACGGTGGATCACCTACTCCAGCCATGTCGTCTCCGGGAGTGCACTGCAGGGCCTGAGACTCGACATCTTCCGCGAGATCACCGGGATCAAACAGGCCGAGGAGACACTCCTCCAGAACGAGAAGAGGCTGAAAAACCTGACCAAAGCCTGCGGCATCTGTACCTGCACGACCGGGCCCGACCTCGCGGTCGTCACGGCCGACGAGACATTCTGTGAGATGACAGGCACCAGAAAGGAGGCTATCCGCGGGAAAGATATAAGGGAACTCCTGCCCGGCATGGCGGCATCGGAGGTGGACGCACGCCTCGGCAGACTCTCCGCGACGCAACCGGCGGCCGTGATCCCCTCGCCGGGCGGTGCATGGAGGATCTGCGGCACCTTCTTCCCGGACGGCTCGCTCTCGGAGGTTCAGTGGGCATGGTGCAGGGAGAGAGAGATGTCCCGTGCCGCAGGTACGGACGCGTGGCCATCCTGCCTCTCCGCTCTTGCCGCCCTCTGTACCGACGGGATGCGGGAGGCCGGAGACGTCCTTGCAGGGGCCGCGCGCCTGGTGCTGGAGGCGGCCCCCTGGTGTTCCTGGATCGGGATAGAGGCCCCGGGCATACCCTCTGCCGAGGCAGGGCGCCGAAAAAAGAAAGATACAGAAACGATCATTCCCATCCCTCCCGGCGAGGAAGGAGGGAAACTCCGCATCAGGCACGCGGCAGAAGAGGCAGTGCCCTCAGGCGGGGACGCCTTCCTCCACGCCGTCACCGGAGTGATCGGGGTGTACCTCGGGGAGCAGACGGCGCTGGAGGCGGCGCAGCAGTCAGAGGTCACCTACCAGACACTCCTTGAGACCACCGGAACCGCTACCTTCCTTCTCGACAACGAGGGGACTATCGTCAGGATGAACGCCGAGTTCGAGCGCCTCTTCGGGTATAATGCCAACGATCTCAGGAACGGCTTCATGTGGACCTCCTGCGTCGACGAGGAAGACCGCCAGATGGTCAGACACTTCCACGAACTCAGGCGCGCCGGGGCCGGGGACATACCGAAGTCCTACGAATGCAGGACATATGCAAAAGACGGCACCCCGAGAGATATGATCGTCAATGTCTCCCTCATCCCGGGGACCACATACTCCATCATCTCTCTCATCGACATCACGGAGCAGAACGAGACCGAGGTCGAACTCCGGGAGAGCGAGCACCGCTATCGGCTGATCGCCGAGAACGCCACTGACGTTATCTTCACCCTTGACCCTGACCTCAGGTTCACCTATGTGAGCCCGTCGACCGAACGTCTCCTTGGCTGGCCTGCCGCAGGGCTGGTTGACCGCCCGGTGACCGACTGCTTCGCCGCGGGCGACGGCGACGTCTTTTCCGGGGCCGCATGCGAGATCCTGACAGTCGCAGACGACGGGGAACCCCTCTCGCGCGTCATGGAACTGGAGGCACACCGTCCCAACGGCAGTCAGGTCTGGGTGGAGGTGCGGATCAATCCCCTGCGTGCAGGTGACGGGTCACCGATCGGGGTCATGGGCGTCATTCGCGATATCAGTGAACGTAAACACGCCGAAGAAAGGGAAATCCAGTATGTCAGAGAACTCTCATTCCTTTCCAGTGCGGCCATGGGATTCGTCGAATTGCCGCCTGAGGAGGAGATCTACCGCTATATCGCGGACCGCCTCTGCAGTCTCCTCGAGGGGTCACTCGCCATAGTCTCCCGGTACGACGACCTGGACACGACCCTCACCGTGCGGGCGATTTCCGGTATCGACGAAGACCAGTCCCCCCGCCTCTACTCCCTGGCACGCAGTTGCAGGGGCATGACCGTCTCTATCCCGGCCGACCTCATCGAAGACCTCGGCAGGGGTGTGGTCCTGCCGCTGGAAGGAAGAGGGAAGTCTGGACTCCTCGCCGGGCCGATCAGGACGATTGTCGATACCTTCGCAAAAGGCACCAGCAGGAAAGAATATGTCATGGGGATTGCACGGGGCGACGAACTCTTCGGCTGTGTGGTCGTCGTTCTCAGGGACGAGGTTTGTCTGGAATCGGTCTCGACGATCGAGACCTTTGCCCACCTCTCCTCGGTGGCGCTCCAGCGGCGGCGTCTCGAAGTCGAACTCGAATCGACAAAGTCGCGTCTCCAGCACATCCTCTCCTCAAGCCCGGTGGCGATCTTCTCGGCAGAACCCTCGACCACCGGACGCGGGATGGGCCCGATCACCTTTGTGACCGAGAACATCACCGGCCTCATCGGCTTCGAACCGCAGGAGATCCTCTTCGACTCCACATTCTGGTCCACCTACATCCACCCTGCGGACCGTCCGCGCGTCCAGGGCGAGGAATATACCGCACTCATCGAGGAGGGCAGGCGGACCTTCGAGTACAGGATCAGGCACAAGGACGGGAAGTACCGCTGGGTCCACTCTGAAGTACGGGTAATCCGAAACGAAGAAGGGAAGGCAGTCGAACTCATCGGGTCGGCGATCGACATATCGGAGAGGAAGAGGATCGAAGAGGCCCTCAGGGTCATGGACAGCGCTGTCACCTCCTCGATCAACCCGATCATCATCACCGATCTCGAGGGCGACCTCGTCTTTGCAAATCACTCAGCCCTGAAACAATGGGGCTACGAGGATATTCAGAAAGTGGTGGGAAAGCCGCTTGACCGGTTCTGGGTGCAGAAAAAGCAGATCGCCGCGATCCTCGACCGCATCGACAGGGACGGGGGATGGATGGGAGATCTGGTCGGGAAGAAGAAGGGAGGAAAACGTTTCCATGCCAGCGTATCGGCAAACATGGTGACAGATGAGGAGAACGAACCTCTCTGCATCATGCTCTCCTTCGCCGACATCACCGAGCGGATCGAGATCGAGGAGGAACTTGCGAAGTACCGTACGCACCTCGAAGAACTCGTCCTCGAAAGGACCGAGAAACTGACACGGGCAAACGAACTCCTTGGCCTGGAGATATCGGAACGCAAACGCGCGGAAGAGCATGTCCGGGCACTCAGTTCGTTCAGGGAGAGTGTCATTGAGAATGCCATGATGCTCCTCACCGTCATCGACGAGGAAGGGGACGTGAGCGTCTGGAACAAGGCGGCGGCCGAGATCACAGGGTTCGACCGGGACGAGATGGTCGGAAAGCCGGTTGGCATGGTCTGGGATCTCCTCATCCCTGACACCGTTTCCAGAGACGCCATCATGCACGACATCCGTGAGAGGATCTCCTCCTCTGGACGGATCGAGAACATGGAACTCCCGATCCTGGCGAAAAACGGTGAAACAAAGATCCTCGTCTGGAATGCCAGGCCGCTCGCGGACAGCAGGAAGAGGGGGCTTGTCGCCCTCGCCGAGGACATCACGGTGCGCAAGCAGATGGAGGAGGAGATCCGGGCGAGCGAGGCGCGCTACCGCGGCGTGGTCGAGGACCAGACCGAATGGATCTGCCGGTTCGGGTCCGACCTGCACCTCTCCTTCGTGAACGAGGCGTGCTGCCGCTCCTTCGGCCGCAGCAGGGACGAGATACTCGGGTCTTCTGTCGCCGCACTCCTCCCTGATGGCTGTGAGGATCTCCTTACTTCCCTTGCCGGGCGTTTTGCGGGTGGCCGGCAGAGCATCACCCTTGAAGGCGCCGCCCGGCACCCTGACGGGGATGTGCGGTGGCACCAGTGGACGCTACGGGCCATCTTCACCCCTGACGGTGACGTCTCGGAGTATCAGGCTGTCGGCCGCGATATCACCGAGGTGAAAAAAGCCGAGGAGGAGTTTGTCAGGACAGAGAAACTCCTCTCCCTCTCTGAACTTGCCGGTGGGATTGCTCACGACTTTAACAACATTCTCACTTCGATCATGGGCAATCTCAACCTTGCCCGGATGAAGCTCTCACCGACGATTTCGTTTACCACCGCCTGACCGAGGCCGAGGCGGCGACGATGCGGGCGGGGGAGATCACGCGGCAACTCTTCAGTTTCTCCGATAGGACAGAACCCCGGAAAGACACGCTGGATGTCGCCGACATCATCCATGAAGCGGCAAATTACGCACTCCGCGGCTCGAAGAGCACCTGCAGGCTCGACCTCGGGCCCGGGCCGATGCCGGTGGACGCCGACCCTGCCCAGATCCTCCAGGTGCTCCAGGCACTGATCATCAATGCCGACCAGGCGATGCCCGGCGGCGGTGAAGTGACTATCGGGGCACAGGTCGTGGAGGTGTCAGGGAACGATCCTGTCCCTCTTCCGATAGGTTCGTACGTGCGGATCACGGTGAGGGACGATGGCGTCGGCATCCAGAAGGAGCATCTGGGGCGGATCTTCGACCCCTATTTCACGACCAAAAAGCATGGTTCCGGCCTCGGCCTTGCGGTCGCCCTTCCCATCATCAAGAATCATGGAGGATGGATGGATGTGGCGTCTGAAACCGGTGCCGGGACAATCTTCTCCCTTTATCTGCCATCATCTGCACATAATGTACATGCAGAGATGAAGCCCGAGGTCATAACGTCAGGCAGGATCGGGTCGATCCTGCTGATGGACGACGAAGCAGGTATTCTCGAAACCACCAGCGACATTCTCCGGCATCTCGGCTACACGGTGACCACGGCACAGGACGGCGAAGAAGCGGTGACGCGCTTTGAAGAGGCGCTGAAAGAGGGGAAGCCCTTCGACGGTGTCATCCTTGACCTGACCGTGCCGGGCAGGATGGGCGGTGAGGAGACCTTCACCCGTCTCCGCGAACTCGACCCGGCGGTGAAGGTGGTGGTGTCGAGCGGCTACCTGAACGACCCTGTTGTCAGGAACCCGAAGACGTTCGGGCTCTTCGGGAGTATCGGGAAGCCGTATCGGATCGATGAACTCTCCCGCATGCTGCAGGAACTCCTCAACGCCTGAGTGCCTGGTGCCGGGAGAGTCAGACTTTTTTCACTACCCTTATTGGGGCGTGCGGTGAAGTACTCGCAACCACGCATGACCGATCAACCACCAGCCGATGCCGGGAAGGAAGCCTTCGCCCTCTATGAAGCAGGGAAGTACAGGGAGTCGATCGACCTGTGCACGCGCCTCCTGAACGGCTCAGACGATACCTCCCTTGCGATACTCGTCGCCACAAACCTCTTTGCCCTCGCGGAATACAACGAGGCGGAGGCACACCTCAGGGATCTCCTCAGGAAGATGCCCGATTCCTCGTACCTTCACAGTTTTCTTGGCCGGGTGCTCTCGGCGCGGGGGGACGGGAGGGCGGTCTCCGCCTATGCCCGGGCAGTCCAGCTCGACCCGGCAAACGAAGAGGCTCTCAGGGCCTACGCGGCATATTTCTCCGGGAAGCGCGACCAGATGTCGGCTATTCCGATCCTCTCCGCCCTTGCCCGGGTCTCGGGAAAGAAGGATGATGCTCGCGCCCTGATCCGCGCCCTCATCGAGTGTGGCAGGGGGGAGGAGGCGCTCTCGGCCTATCAGGAACTCCTTGGCGGGACCGATGCCGATGCCGAGTACATCGACGCCCTGATGGTCGCCGGGCGGCACCGGGACGCCGCGGCGGCATCGGTCGAGACCTTCAGGAGGACGGCAAACCCGGCGTTTCTGCGGCAGTACCTCGCCGCCCTCTCTGCCTTCGACCGGCCTGCGGCCCTGAAGATCTTTCCCCGGTATCTCGGGGAGACTCCTGACGACGACCTCCTCTTTGACTATGTCCTCCTGCTCAAGTCTGAGGGGAGGTGCCGCGAGGCCCTGGAGGCCTGCGAACGCCTCCTCGCCCGGAGCCCTCACCCGATCCACCAGCTCGTCGCCTGTGAACTCATCGCGGCGACCGGGCAGACCGAGCTTGCGAGGGAGTGCTACGAGGCGTTGATCAGGGATGGGATCAGCGGGATGGACGATCCCGAGACCCTGGAGATGGCCGTCGCCGCCTATGAACAGTTTCTCAGGAAGGCGTACGCCCCGGAGACAGTGCCGGCGTGCTACCTTGAGACCGTCTCCCGTGATCCGAACGTCGTCAGCCTTACGAGGACGGGCCTGTTCTATGCCTCTTTCGGGGACATGGAGACGGCGCGGGACTGGCTGTACCGGGCGTACAGGCTCGACTTCCTCAACGGCGGGATCGAGTACGCCCGGTTTCTGGCGCGGCAGGGCGAGACGCGGGAGTGTGAGAAGATCCTCATCCATATTCTCACGAACACGCAGCGGACCGCCGACCTCGTGAAGGTGGCCGAGGCCGTCATCGGCGGTGACGAGGGAGGCGCAGGGAGGAAGAGGCTTCTCGACGCGCTCGTCAGGAGGTTCTCGACCGAGACCGGCCACCTCGGCCCTGAGGGGACCGAGGTCTTCGCGCGGGTCTGCCTCCGAGCGGCCGTGGAGGCGCTGGACGCAGGCGATTATGTGCGCTGCAAGGAGTACTGCCTCCACGGGCTGGACCTATCCCGCACCTGCACGGACGCCTTCTTCGATGTCGTCAGGCGGTGCAAGGAGGCGACGGTCGCCGAACTTCCGGTCTTTCCCTTTGAAGGCAGAGGCGGTGGGGTGGCTGCAGGTGCCAGTGCCGGCACAGCAGGAACCGACCTGAGCAAAAACGATGCCGAAGAGCCGGACCTCGGTCTCGACGAACGCGAAAAGGCGCTGGTCGCCTTTTTACGCCAGCACCGCGAGACCAATGAGGAGGAACTCCGCAAGGTGCTCGATACCCGCCGGGTGAGCGGCGTGGTGAACCGCCTGATCAAAAAAGCGAACGACGCCGGCGTCCCCCTGATCGAAAAACAGGGCATGGGCGAGCACGGCGAGATATATGTCTACTGCGGGAAGTGAGTTGATGGACGGGAGAAAAACAGAGAGTATCGGGATCATCAATGCGCTCAGGCGCGGGACTGTGCCTGCATCGGGGCTGGAACGTCTTGCCGTTGGCCTGTCGGTGGAAGAAGAGGTGATCGGCAGACAACTTGACTTCGCCGCATCGGGAGGGGCCGACATCAAATTCGTCTGCGGGGATTACGGGAGCGGGAAGACTTTTCTGGTGGCGCGGGCCCTGGAAATCGCACGGGAAAAGACGTTTGTCACCGCGCACGTGATGATCTCGGCAGACACCCCTCTCCACAAGGAGAGCGCGCTGTATTACCGGATCCTCTCGTCTCTCAGGACTGCGGAGCACGAGAACGCCCTCAAAGAGATCGTGGACGACTGGATCTTCGCGATCGAGGAGAGGATCATCGAGGTCGAAGGGGTCTCGGAGGAGGACGAGGCCCTGAAGACCGGGACGGTGGAGAGGATCGAGGCGGCCCTTGCCGACATCTCGGCAGTGAACCCCGCACTCGCCGCGGCGCTCCGGGTCTACTACACGGCGAACTGCGCCGGGGACTTCCCTCTCGCCCAGGCGGCGCTCGGCTGGCTCTCGGGCGAACCCCATGTGGGGCGGAAGTTCAGGCAGGCGGCCGGCGTGAAGGGCGAGGTGGACGAGGTCTCGGCGCTCGTCTTTCTGCGGGGCTTTATGCGGATCATCAGGGCGGCCGGGTATGCCGGGCTTGCAGTGGCGGTGGACGAGGTCGAGACGGTGCAGGCCCTGCCCTCGAACCTCCGGGCAAAGGGCTACGGTAACCTCCGCCAGATCGTCGACGCCGTCGACAGGGGGGAGATGTCGCACTGCTACTTCCTCTTCACCGGCACGCCGGCCTTCTTCGAGGGGTCGAAGGGGATACGCTCTCTGCCGCCCCTGTACGACCGCCTGAAGATCGTGGGCGCTGACGACTATGCCAACCCCCTCCAGGCCCAGATCCGTCTCCGCCCCTTCGACCTGCAGAAACTGGAAGAGGCGGCCCTGAAGGTCTGCGAGGTCTATGCCGACGCCGCCGCGCCGGTGGACAGGAACCGCGTCTCCCACCGCTTTATGCAGGGGATGATCGACCGTGTCACGACGGGGTTCGGCGGGAGGGTGGACGTCATCCCCCGCATTTTCCTCCGCGAATTCGTGGATGTGCTGGACAAGTGCGGGCTGTACCCGGAGTACAACCCCGCGGCCGCCTATGCCTTCGACAGGGAGAAGGTGAAGGGTGACCTGAAGGAGGAGGAAGAGGCGGTGCTTGAGGTGGAGTTCTGATGGCCAACCGGAAGGAAACCTTTGTCGGGGATATCGCCGATGGGGAGGAGGTCGACGGGATCTTTCTCCTCAGGTCTGCCGAAGTGAAGCAGAAGAGGGACGGGAGTCCCTATATCCTGGCGCAGGTCGCCGACAGGACCGGGTCTCTCGCCTGCAACATCTGGGGCGTGCAGGGGTACGGCGAGGCCGTTTCTACGGCGGCAGAAAAACTGAAGGTCGGGGCTGTCTACCGTATCCGGGGCTTTGCAAAGGCCTACAACGGCGCGGTGCAGGTATCGGTGAACGAAGGGATCGCCGACCTCGCAGAGGTGCCGCCCGACGAGGTCTCTGCGGCGGACTTCGTCTGTGCGCCGGTGAACGAGGCCGAACTGAAGGGTGGTGTGCTGGCGATGGCCGGCGATATCGCCGACGGCGCACTGCGAGATCTGGTGCTCGAAGCGATTGCCGGCGCGGACGGGTTCTTCATGAAACCTGCCGCGAAGTCGCGGCACCACGAGTACCGCGGCGGCCTTGCCGGACACACCCTGGAGACGGCCAGGATCGCGGCAGCGTCCTGCGATGCCGCCTGCATCCCGATGGACCGCGACCTCGTCGTCGCGGGGGCGCTCCTCCACGATATCGGGAAGGCATTCTGCTTCGACGAGGCCGGGCTTGCCTTCACGGCGAGACCCGAGTATGACCTCGTCGGCCATGTCACCATTGGCGTCTCCTATCTTGCCCGGTTCCGCGGCCGCATCCCGGAGGAAAGATTTTCTCACCTGCTCCATATTGTCCAGGCCCACCACGGCCCCCACGGCGAGGTGCCCTGCCACACGCCGGAGGCATGGGCCGTCCACCTGGCGGACCTGACGAGCGCCACCCTGCGCGAGGCGGCCGACGACCAGAAGGAGGCCGAACCCGGCACCCGGAAGAACGGGTGGCGGAGCGGCGGCCCTGTCTGGCGGTTCTGAAAGGTTTCTATCTGACCCTTCCGAACGTGAAGGGTTCGAGAGGACGACAAAAGGGAGTCGAGAAAAAGGGAAAATCAAACAGGCCGCACCCGCCACCTGTGCTCTGGACCGGGAGTTCTCCAGAGCCATCCCCTTTTTTTCCGGGCCCTGTGAGGGCCTGCCCCAGGGATCACTCTGTGACCGAAGGAGGGAACACAAACCCACGCCATGGCAGGTGACAGACCTCGGGGTCGGCGATCCTGGTCCCTCTCCCGACGAATGCCACCTGTGATGTGGCCGGGACGGCATGGATCTCGGCCGCGTAGCCGATCTCCTCCTGCCAGGCCTGACAGGCCTCTTCATAGGAGGGGGTGATGCAGAGGGTCTTTCGGCTTTCCCTGTCGACAACGATGTAGCGCACCGCTCCCGGTGCAGGGGGGTTGTTCATGATTATTCCTGTACAATGCCAGGAATGTAAATGAACAAGTTAAACTAACCCGAAAAAATAAGTTCTGGAGACGCCCCCGGCCCTATTCCGGGGGGTTCCCACTCGTCAATGTCCACGCTGGAATGAACGACGAACGGCTCTTTTGAAACCCTCAATTCCTCTTCTCCTGGCCTTGAGGGTGCCGGGAACCGGGCACTTCGCCGCCCCTCGGCTATCTTCGCCGTGGGGGGTCCGGGGTTTCTCCCCCCGGCGAGAGAGAGCAGGGTAAAGTTTCTCGTTCTTCTGTTGGGGACGGCCCGTCTGATCGACATGCCTTCCCACACGCTCGCGCCGGGGGCGCTATCGAAGATCAAAGATCTTCTCAAGCTCACTCTGGTCGTTCCCCCGGAATCCCCGGGATTGCGATAGGGGCGGGAAGGCGGCCGCTGATTGTTCAGAGGGGGTTCCCGTCCTCTGCCGATCCATCACGTAGGGGCAAGGGTGTGAGCACCCCCTCATGTTCACTCCAGAAGAGGAATGCAACAGAGTCCGATGAGCCGAAAAAAAGAGGGTTCAGGCGTCCTTCCGCCTGCGGATCTTGACAGAGTTTGCATGGGCGTGGAGGCCCTCGGCAGAGGCGAGGTTCTCCACGATACCGCCGAGCCACTCAAGACCCTCCCTGCTGATCATCTGGACAGAGGAGGTCTTGCAGAAGTGGTGGATGTCGAGTCCGGAGTAGACCTTCGCATACCCCGCGGTCGGCAGCACATGATTGGTGCCTGAGGCGTAGTCGCCGAAGGCGACAGCGGTGTACGGCCCGACAAAGATGGAACCCGCGTTCCGCACCGCGGTGAGGGCCGCCATCGGGTCGGCGACCTGGATGGAGAGGTGCTCCGGGGCGATGTCGTCCATCGCGGCGATCGCCTCGTCAAGGTCGCGGACGACCACATAGCCCGAGTGATCGAGGGCCTTCTCGATGATGGCGCGCCTCTCCGCCGTGGCCATCTGCCTCTTGATCTCCGCGCCGACCTTCGCCGGGAGGGAGGGGTCGGTGGTCACCAGGATGCACCCGGCATGGGGGTCGTGCTCGGCCTGGGCAAGGACGTCGGCCGCGACGAACGCGGGCTTCGCCGTCGCGTCGGCAAGGATACCGATCTCCGAGGGGCCGGCCGGGAAGTCGATCTCGGCCTCTTCACGCAGCATCATCTTCGCCGCCGTCACAAAGACATTCCCTGGCCCGACGATCTTCTGGACCGGGTCGATGGTTTCCGTGCCGAGAGCCATCGCCGCGATCGCCTGTGCGCCGCCGACGCGGTAACACTCGTCCACACCGGCGATATCGAGGGCCACCAGGGTGAGGGGATGGATCGGGGGCGGGGAGCAGACGCAGATCTCCGCGACCCCAGCCACCTGCGCCGGGACCGTCGTCATCAGGGCGGTCGACGGATACGCGGCCCTGCCGCCCGGCACGTAGGCGCCGATGCGGTCGAGGGGCGTCGTCTTCACGCCCAGGATCACCCCGGGTTCCACCTCGTCGAGCCAGAGCGAGCGGTTGCGCTGCAGTTCGTGGAAACGCCTGATGTGTGCCTCGGCCTCGGCAAGGCTCTCGACCAGGGCGTCGTCCACCTCCTCGTACGCACCCTCGAACTCCTCGGGGGCGACGGCAAGGTCCTCAAGGTCGATGTGGTCGAACTTCTTCGTGAGCGCGTAGAGCGCCTCGTCACCGTCCTTCCGCACCGCATCGACGATACCGGCGACGGCGTCCTTCGCCCCTGCAAGGTCGGACCGCCGCTGGTTCTTCCATTCCTCTATGTCCAGCGCCTTCCACATAGTACGGAAAGGTTCGGCGCAAGGAGGGTTAAGACTTGCCGTGGCCGTGCAGAGGGCCCGATTAATAACGTTTCATTAATCCGGCACAGATAAAAAGAGTTATCTGGAATAATAGCGACTTTATATCGTATGAATAGTAAAATTACGGCATTATCTGTGGTTTTGCTCCTCTGCGCCGCCATATTCCTCTGCGGCTGCACGACCACCCAGCAGACCGACGGTGGCAACCAGACACCTGCGGAGACCACCGCACCGGTAGAGACGACGGCCGCCGCGGCCGGTCAGATTATCACCGTTTACCATGCAGGCAGCCTCGCCGCCCCCTTCGAAGAACTTGAAAAGCAGTACGAGACAGCGCATCCGGGTGTCGATGTCAGGCTCGTCCCCGGCGGCTCGACCAAGCTTGTCAAGGACATCACCGACCTCGGCAAGAGCGCCGACGTCTTTGCGTCGGCTGACTACACCCTCATCCCGCAGCTGATGATGCCGGGCTCGGCCGACTGGTACGTGACCTTCGCGAAGAACCAGATCGTGCTCTGCTACACCAACCAGAGCAAGTACGCCGACGAGATCAGCGCCGACACCTGGTATACCATCCTGGAGAAGCCCGACGTTCAGTGGGCATGCTCCGACCCGAACCTCGACCCCTGCGGTTACCGCTCCCTGATGGCGATCCAGCTCGCGGAGCAGCACTATGGCAACGACACCCTCTTCGACAGAGTCGTCTCCGAGCACTCGAACATCACGGTGACTGAAGAGAACGGCACGTACACGATCCTCGCTACCTCCCCCGAGCCGAAGGACACCTTCCAGATCAGGCCGAAGTCGGTCGAACTTGTCCAGATGCTCCAGAATGGCGGCATCGACTATGCCTGGGAATACCGCTCGGTCGCCTCCCAGAACAATCTCAACTTCGTCGAACTCCCTGAGGCGATCGACCTCTCCTCGGTGACGTACGCCGACGACTATGCAAAGGTGACGATAGAGACTGCCGGCGGCCTCATGACCGCAAAGCCGATCGTCTACGGCGCGACCGTGCCGAAGAACGCGGAGAACCCTGAGGGCGGCATCGCATTCGTCCAGATGCTCATCGGTGACAAAGGGCAGGCTGTCATGGACGCACAGGGCCAGCCCCCGATCGTCCCGGCAGGTGGTTTCGGCACTGTCCCGGCCGAACTGAAGGCCCTCACCGCATCCCCCTGAACTCTCCTTTTTTTGACCATGGCCCAGACCTCAGTACTCCGTGACCGCTGCCTGGTCTCCTTCTCTCTCATCGGCGGCGTGATCCTCGGCCTCACCGTCCTCTCCCTCCTCTCGATGACCGTGAAGGAACTCTCCGATATCCCTCACCTCCTGAGAGTCGCCTCTGACGCGAAGGTGGTCGACTCCGTCGTCCTGACGATGGGAGCAGGGCTGAACGCCGTCCTCATCCTCCTCATTCTCGGCATCCCCCTCGCGTATGTCCTCGCACGGACCGACTTCCGCGGCAAGGGGGTCGTGGAGAGCATCGTCGATATCCCCCTCATCCTCCCGCACACCGTGGCGGGCATCCTCGTCTACCTGTTGTTCATGCGCCGCGGCCTCATCGGCGCC
This sequence comes from Methanofollis sp. UBA420, assembly GCF_002498315.1. Lineage (NCBI taxonomy): Archaea > Methanobacteriati > Methanobacteriota > Methanomicrobia > Methanomicrobiales > Methanomicrobiaceae > Methanofollis > Methanofollis sp. UBA420. The sequence goes on along the minus strand of NZ_DAGX01000005.1, from coordinate 193,288 downwards.
CCATTTTATGCAGTCGGCATCTCGTTCGAGGACGCCTACCTCGGCATCGTCGTCGCCATGGTCTTCGTGGCCTCGCCGTACTTCGTGAACGCGGTGCGAGAGGGCTTTGAGAAGGTGCCTGTCCACCTCGAAAACGTGGCCCGGACTCTCGGGGCCTCGCGGTTCACGGCCTTTCGCACCGTTGTCCTCCCTCTTGCAGCCCGAGACATCTTCAACGGGAGTATCCTTGCCTGGGGGAGGGCGATCGGGGAGTTCGCCGCGATCATCATGATCGCCTACTATCCGATGGTCATCTCCACGCTCATCTACTACCGGTTCACGACGAGCGGGATCAAGGAGAGCAGCACCGTCGCTTTCGTGATGATCCTCGCCTGTTTCACCGTCTTTATCATCCTGCGGACAGCAAGCCGCTTTATCGGGAGGAAATATGATCGAGTTTAGGCATGTCTCTCTCGCCCTTGGCGACTTTTCCCTGAAGGACGTTTCCCTCTCCATCGAGAAAGGGGACTACTACTTCATCATCGGACCGTCGGGAGCGGGAAAGACCGTGGTCCTGGAGGCGATCGCGGGCCTCCATCTCCCTGACGCGGGAGAAGTGCTCATCCGCGGCGAGGACGTCTCGGCCGTGCTGCCGGAGAAACGGCGGATCGCTCTCGTCTACCAGGACTACTCCCTCTTCCCCCACATGACCGTGCGGGAGAACATCGCCTTCGGTCCGAAGATGCAGAAACTCACGAAGGAGGAGGTCGCCAGCCGGACGGAGAGGCTGCTCGTGTCCTTCGGGATCGAACGCCTTGCCGACCGCTATCCTGGAACGATGAGCGGCGGCGAGCAGCAGAGGGTGGCGATCGCCCGCGCCCTTGCCGTGGAGCCCGAGATCCTCCTCCTCGACGAACCCTTCTCCGCGCTGGACCCGCTGACGCGGGAACGGCTGATGATCGATATCGGGCGCATCCACCGGGAAAGGGGCCTCACCATCGTACAGGTGACCCATGCACGGGAGGAGGCTCTGCGTCTTGCCACACGCGCGGCGGTGGTCATCGATGGCAGTCTGGCGCAGGAGGGGCCTGTGCGGGAGGTCTTCGAAGACCCGCAGTCGGTTGAAGTGGCCCGCTTCGTCGGCATGGAGAACATCCTCGACGGAACTGTGACAGAGAACGCGGGCGGCCTTGCCGGGGTGCGGGTCGGTGATGTCGACATCTCTGCCATCTCAGACTCCTCTGCCGGAGAGAGGGTGGCGGTGGTCGTCGGGGCGGCCGACGTCGCGATCGCACGCCCCGGCGAGGGCACAGGCATGGCCCGGAACAGGTTCGAGGCGACGGTCACCGGCATCGTGCCCCTCGGCGGGGCGCTCGTCCGTCTCCACCTTGACTGCGGTTTCCCGCTCACGGCGCTCGTTACCAGGCGCTCTGCCGATGAAGAAGGCCTTGCCGCGGGTATGGTCGTCATCGCCTCCTTCAAGGCAAGCGCCGCCCGCACCCTGCCGGCAGACTGACCGATATCCCCATAAACATCTTTTTTCATACTACCTCCCATGCAGGAGAGAGGGAACCCCCTTGCCGGGAGAACAGGCAGACTGCGTGTGCATGCTGTCGTACGCGGCCGGGTGCAGGGTGTTGGCTACAGGAGTTATGTCGGTGGGTGTGCGGGCAGGAGCGGCGTCGCGGGATATGTGAGAAACCTTCCCGACGGCACGGTCGAGATGGTGGCCGAGGGGGATGCCGACGACCTTGCAACCTTTCTCGAAGAGGTGTGGGCGCGGGGCGAACCGGTGATCGCGGTCGAGGACCTGACGGTCGAAGTTTCAGAACCCACCGGCGAGTTCACTGGCTTCGAGGCACGTTTCGGCGACAGGAAAGAGGAACTCTTCAAGAGGAGCATGCTCGCCCTCGACCTGATGAAGGCGCTCCTGAAGACAGAACAGGAGATGATTGCCGAGCAGAGGAGGACGAACGCACTCCTCGAAGAACTTGTCGGGGCCGGCAGAAAATGAAAAAAATATCCTACTCCTCCGACCAGAACCAGAGGATATGACCGCAGTGCTCGCAGATGTAATTGACCGCGCTCCGGTTCGCCCAATCGAGGCCGAAGAGGGTCGCCCCGGCCGTGTTCATCAGGGTCGTGTGCGTCCAGAAGCGATTCCTGCCGCAGATCGGACAGACAAGGGGGATGCCCTTCACTTCGTATTCTCGTGACTCGTGGATTGCCATCTGATGCTCCGCAGGAGGAGAGATCTGGCATACGCGTCAGATATACTTATGCCGGGGTTTCACCCTGGCCGTGCTGGCCATACATCCACCGTTGGCTGTCTCTTGAGGAGGTACTCAGTCGATGAGATCCTCCTCATCATAGGTTCCGGTGGCGATGAGGTCCTCGTCGATGTCGTCCGGGTACGTGAGTTCGACCACTTCGGCCCCGTCGGGCAGGATGTCGCCGATTGCAAAGAACATCGTCTCCGGGTAATCGCGTTCTTCCAGTTTCCCGGTGACCAGCCGCACAACCACGATCATATTCACATTTTCCTCTGCTGATCACTATATAATCGCCGCGATCTGTGTGCGGGATATGCACTATTCCTCCCACTCTCTGCGGACCCCCCCGCCCGGATGCCCATACATTGCAGAATATTTTTTGGAAATTGTATTAACAAAATACAACAATGTATGAAACATGGAACTACAGCCACACAGACGGGAGGGTGTCCTCCCGCTACCGGTCGTCCTCATCTCGACCATCTCCCCTGAGGGCGTCCTCAATGCCGCTCCCTGGGGGAACATCACCCCGATCCTGCGGCCTCTCGACGAGATCGTCCTTGCTTCCTGGGTGAAGCGGGACACTCTGGACAATATCAGGGCGACCGGCGAGTTCGTCGTCAATGTCCCGACCGCCGACATGAGCCGCGAGGTCATGGTCTGCGCCCGCACCTATCCTCCTGAGATCAACGAGTTCGCCGAGGCGCACCTCACACCCCACCCCTCGAAAACCGTGCGCCCGCCCGGCATCGAGGGGTGCATCGCATGGATGGAGTGCAGACTTGTCGAGGAGATCTGCAGGGAAAAATATGTGCTCGTCATCGGGAAGGTCGAGCACCTCGAAGGCAATGACTGCTTCTTCACCCCGGACGGAGAGATGGACCCTGCCGCTCGGCCGCTCTGCATGATCTGCGGAAACAAAGGGATGCAGTTTACCTATCCTGAACCAACCGGGCACTTTGCCACATATGCCGAGATGTTTCTCAAATAGGAGAGGACATGAAGAGCGAGGAGCACTTCCATGACTGTGCCGATGCCTACGATGACCTTATCGTTGGAATTGTCCCTGATGCCCCGGCCTTTTTCGGCACGGTCGTCTCCTCCCTTCCCGACGGTGAAACCTCTGTCCTTGAACTCGGGAGCGGCACCGGCTATGTGACCGAAATGGTGCTCCGCGCCAGCACGGCGGCGTCAGTCACCTGCATTGACATGGACCCGGCCATGCTCGCCGTGGCGCGGAGAAAAGAAACCCTTCGGGGAGTCTCGTTTCTCGAAGGCGACTTCAGGGACATCTGGCCCGAGGAGCAGTTCGATATCGTCCTCACCTCCCTCTGCCTCCACCATCTTTCTGACCAGGATCGTGCCGCCGTCGTCAGGCGCATCCACACAACCCTGCGGCCGGGAGGGATCTTTGTCAACGGCGACGTCTTCCGGGGAGTGACATCGGAGGAGGAGGAGAGAGACTGCCGTCTCTGGCAGCAGGCAATGGCGGAAAACGGTCTCCCCGTCGAAGAAATAGAAGCGATGCTCGCACGGCGGGAGAAGAACGCCGCCTGCCTGAACACCCTCCCCGGTTACCTGCAGAAGATGAAGGACGCCGGCTTCAGGCAGATCACGTGCTCATACCGTCACAGCATCTATGCCGTCGTCACCTGCACCCGGTGACTATGACCGGTGTGCTCTCGAATTCACGTGAACTCGCACCCCCTTCACCGACTCTCACAAACAGAATTTCTTCAGAACCGATCTTTCGGCTCTGTTAAATCCCTCTTTGTGTGTGAGGCAGTCCTCCGACCCCCTGGTCTGTGGAAGGCAATTGGACCTGAGCGTCTCTCACAGGACCGGGGGAGGAATCGATCAGATCATGAGGGTTTTGACAAAGCCCGGCTTTTCACTCTTATCTTGGGTATAATTCCGTTCCGGTTCTGCCAAAAATCATGGGAAAAGAGGCTGGTGCGCCCCACAGAAAAAAAGGAAAAGAAGGATTTACTCCTTCTGGAAGATGTTGAAGATCTGGTCGGTGCCCGTACCGGTAAGGCGGGCCCTCTCTTCGTTCTCCTCGACCAGTGCAAGCACCGGGAGGGTCATGTCGACGCCCGGCACAAAGCCGAACATCTCCTGGAGATCGACCTGGAGGGCGTGCATGAAGAGCGCGTTCGGAATGTCCATCGCGCAGAGTTCCTGGCACTGCCCGCAGTTGATGCAGGAGTCGGAGATGTGGGCGAACCTGATCAGGTGGAACATGAAGTTCGGCGGAACCTCGCCGGGCTTGACCAGGTACGGCTTCTTGGTGGAGCACTCGACACAGTAGCAGATCGGGCAGTTCTCGATGCACTGGTAGCACTTGATGCACCGGGAGGTTTCCGTCACGATCTTCTTCAGGCGGTCGCTGCCCTCACCGAGGCTTGCGAAGTCCTTCGCACGCCAGGAGTCGCCGAGCTTGAGCATGGCGCTCTCGACCTTGCCGCGGATCTCGATACCCTTCGGGTTCGGTGCCTCGGTGGCAAGCTTGCCCGCCTTCGCGGCGGCGTCGAGGAGCTGTGCGCCCTTCTCGGAGCAAACTTCAACGAAGGTTGCCTTCCCGGCCTTGTCGCCGATGACGCCCCAGTTACCGCAGGCGAGGTCTGCCTGGCGGGGGACCTTCATCTTGCACCGGCGGCAGTTGGCACGCCGGCCATAGCCCTCTTCCTCGAGCTCGTCCATCTTGATGCCCTTGTGGCCTTCGGCAGTCTCGATGATGAACTGGCCCTTGTCGATCTCTTCCTTGATGACGGTGTCGGGGTCGACGCCGAACTTCTCGGCGATCATCTTCCGTGCGGCGACCGGGCTCACAGACCCGCCGCAGTTCAGACCGATCATGACGACATTGTCGAGGTTGATCTGCTGCCTCTTGGCAAGCTCGTACATGCCCATCACGTCACAACCCTTGAGGGTGACCGCGATCTTCATGTCCTTGGCGCCGTTGAGGTACTTCTTGAAGAGCTTGGAGAGGAGGAGCGTCCCGCAGTGGAGGGAGCCGGCCGTCTCTGCGATCTCTTCGGGGTTGGTGATGAGGGCCGGGACTGCATCGTAGATGTCCGCACCCTTCTTCACGGCAAGGACCGCGTCGACCATCTTGCTCTCAAGAGCGAACTTGAGGAGCGAGGAGACGGCACCGCCGCACTCGCCCTTTGCAAGGAGGTCCGCATCGGTAGACCATGCGTAATACATATCGCCTTTTGCTGACATTTTCAGGCCTCCTGAATCTTCTCAACCTTCACAGCACATGCCTTGAACTCCGGGATCTTGGCGATCGGGTCGAGGACATTGTTGGTGAGAACGTTTGCTGCGCACTCGGCGAAGTGGAACGGCATGAAGGTGACGCCCTTCATGATGTCCTTCGTGACCTTTGCGGGGACATTGACGGTGCCGCGGCGTGAGGTCGCCTTGACCATCTCGCCATCGACGATACCGAGGGCCTTGGCGTCCTCGGGGTTGAGCTCGATCCAGCCGGTCGGAACCTCGGCGTCGAGGTGCGCGGAGCGGCGGGTCATGGAGCCGGTGTGCCAGTGCCAGATGCACCTGCCGGTGGTGAGGATGAGCGGATACTCCGCGTCCGGAACCTCTGCGGGCGGTTTCCACTCGATGGCGTGCATGACGCCCATGCCATCGGGGTGGGAGCACTTGCCGATGTGCAGGATCGGGGTACCGGGGTGCGTCTCGGTGGGGCAGGGCCAGTGAAGCGCTTCGGGCCGCTCGAGCCGCTCGTAGGTCATCCCTGCATAGGACGGGGTGAGTGAGCGCATCTCGTTGAAGACATCCTCTGACGTCTTCCAGGCGAACTGCTCGGCATAGCCCATCTTTGCAGCGACCTCGGCGATGATCTGCCAGTCGAGCTTGGCCTGGCCGGGTGCCTCCTGGGCCTTGTGCCACATCTGGACACGGCGCTCGGTGGAGGTCTGCGTGCCGGTCTTCTCTGCATAGCAGGTGGCCGGGAGCACGACATCGGCGAGAGCAGCGGTCTCGGTCAGGAAGATATCCTGCACGACCATGAAGTCGAGGCTCTTGAGAGCGTGCTCGACGTGGGTGATGTCAGGGTCGGAGAGCATCGGGTTCTCGCCCATGATGTACATCGCCTTGAGCTCGCCAGGGTTGTCGGTGAGGACGTCCATCATGACGGTGACTTCGTAGCCGTTCTTGGACTCGCAGATACCGTCGGGGAAGCCCCATCCGTCGGCAAACTTCTTGTGGACGGCCGGGTCGATGACCTTCTGGTAGGCGGTGAAGACGACCGGGAGCGCACCCATGTCACAGGCGCCCTGCACATTGTTCTGGCCACGGAGTGCGTTCACACCGCCTCCGCGCTTCCCGATGTTGCCGGTGAGCATCTGGAGGTTTGCCGTGGACTTGACGTTGTCGACACCGACCGTGTGCTGGGTGATACCCATCGAGTAGAGAAGGGCGGACGATTCAGCGGTTCCAATCCACTCTGCAGCGGTCTTGAGCTGCTCTGCCGGGATGCCGGAGATCTTCTCGACATTCTCGGGCAGGTAGTCGTCCTTCAGAACGACTGCTTTCAGCTCTTCATAGCCCTTTGCACGGTTCTGTACCCATTCCTTGTCTTCCCAGCCATTGCGGATGATCTCACCCATGAGACAGTTCAGGATGGCGACATCGGAGCCAGAGCGGAACTGCATGTACAGGTCAGCCTGCTTGCCGGTGGCGGTGAGACGCGGGTCGGCGTAGATGATCTTCGCGCCGTTCATCTTGGCCTGGGCGATCTTGCGTCCGATGAGCGGGTGCTGCTCAAAGGTGTTGGACCCGATGATAAAGACGCACTTCGATTCCGCAATATCGAGAATCGAGTTGGTCATTGCACCGGAGCCGAAGGAGGCGGCAAGCCCTGCGACGGTCGAAGCGTGGCAGAGACGGGCGCAGTGGTCGATGTGGCGGGTCTTGAGAGCGCCGCGGGCGAACTTCATCAGAGCGTAGTTGTCCTCGTTGGAGGTACGGGCCGATGAGAGGCAGGCAATTTCGTCGGGCTTGTAAGACTTGAGCTTCTTGGCGATGAGGTCGTAGGCCTCGTCCCAGGTCGCCTCGACGAACTTTCCGTCCTTCTTGATCAGGGGCGTGGTGAGGCGGTCCTCACGGTTCACAAACTCCCATGCATAGGTGCCCTTGGGGCAGACCTTTCCCTCGTTGACCGGGGAGCGGTGGTACGGCTGGACGCCGCAAACCTTTCCGTCCTTGACAACGAGGTTGAAGGAACACCCTGTACCGCAGTACGGGCATGTCGTACGGACATACTTCATGTTCTCCATGGAATAACCTCGGATATCTACAAGGTCGAGGTTGGATTATATAAGCATAGTGCCGGATCAGATAATTTTTGATGAATAGTGGTGGAAGGAGCAGATGTAGCCTGCGGTTTGATCTCCGGAGACTGTTTAACCGGCAATAGTACTGGTTTACCACTCGCAGTTGATACCCTCAAATAGGGAGGGCGCGCAGGTCTTTACATGCAGGTGCGTGTTCCCCCGATGCTTGCCGACCTGGTTGTCGCGGCGATATCTGCCGCAGACGGTGTCGAATTCTCGAAACACGCCCGGTGCCATCTTTGCGGCGGCAAGGTGCGGGCCCACGACATGAAGAAACGCCTTTTCGCCAGGATACGGGGCAGGCGGGGGGAAAAAGAGGTCGTGATCTGGGTGAAACGCTTCCGGTGTACAGGGTGCGGCACCCTCTGTACCGCAGACGCACCCTTCTATCCTGACACGCGGGTGGGGTCCCCGGTCGTCGACCTCTGCCTCGTCCTCACCGAGGAACATACTGTCAACCATGCCGCCCGTCTCCTCTCTGAGATGGGTGTCGTCCTGGACAGGGGATCGGTGCGGAACTATGCCGCACGCCGGGCAGGCCCGGTGCCGTCCACCCTCCTCTACGGCCTGCGTCTGCCGAACTCACTTCTCTCTCTCATCCCGGTCGCGGTTGGCAGGTACGAGGGCGGTGCCGTCCCCGGGACAGAAGTTCTCAGGGCCTGCGGTTTCCCATCCGCAGACAGGACACCTCTTCACCCTCTGCGGCGAAAGGAAGGGGACGAGCGGGATGAAGAGGAAGAGAAAGAAAAACGGGAGACCGAGAAGGTAACAGACCGCGGTCACGAGGACCGATCCCAGGAGGACGAGGAGGCTCAGGGTGAGCCGTCGCGTGACGCCACCTCCCGGACCGCATAGGCGGGAAGGGCGTCGGCCATCCCGCCGAGTTCCCTGTTGAGGTCGGTCCCGCCAAAGATCTTCGTGAAGAGGGCCGACCCGATCCCTGCGCAGAGGACGGCGCCATTGCCCCGGGTCGCCGCACATTCGGAGACGGCCCTGAGGATCATCCCTGACTGCGCCGTCCAGAACTGCCTGGCGATGCCATATATCGCCTCGTCCCCGATCTCTCCAGGATCGGCGCAGACGACACGCGCCAGACGTCTCATCGCGGCCTGGACAGTCACCGGCCCGCCGTCAGGCGTCGCCGAGGTGTACATCTCAGGGGAGATCTGGCCGAGGACGAGGTGAGCGTCGCCGCTGCACGCGAAGTATTCTGTCGAGACAGGGGTGAAGACGCCGTTGACCTCGACGGCGTGGAGGAGCGTCGCCACATTTGTCCGGAGCATCCCTGTATAGACGAGGTAGCCCTGCTGGAGGCGGAGGAGATCGGTGAGGCCGCGGAGGGCGTCGAAACGCCCGAGAGGAATGATGTCCGCGGTGGTGCTCCCCACGTCCAGGAGGACGGCGCCCGGATACCGACCCCGCAGGTAGTCGGCAGAAGCAAGCCAGTTTGCGGCGGCAAGTTCGGGGACGGCGCCGTCGTGGAACTCCCCGTCTGTCCCGTAGAAGATGGCGTCAGGGAAGGTCTCCTTCACTGCATCGACGATGAACCTGATCCCCCCGGCCTTGTCCTCGAAACTGTCGGCAAGTTCGCCGCTCATGACGACAGCCGCGTTCTCCCCTGACGCGGCATAGCCCCTGAGCATCTCCGCGAGGGGCGCCTCCGTCCAGAGGGGGCAGTAATGGATATGGGCGCCGTCCTTATCGACGACCTTCAGGTTCGCGCCGCCGACGTCGATCCCGATCATAGCCTCTCCACCTTCCCTTCGCGGTCGAAACGGACGCGGCCGGTGAGGCTGACCGTCTCGGGCGCCATGCCGCGGGAGGCGTCGACAAGCACCTGCGCGATCTCCTCCTTCATGCAGGCGGCGATGCCGACGAGACTTGTCGTCGGCCTTGGATTGGCCTCCAGGACATAGGGCCTGTCCGCGACGACGAGATCGACGCCGGCATATCCCTGGCAGCCGAGGACGGATGCCGCCTTCACCGCTGTTTCGATAATCTCCTCCTTCATCGGGTGGTCGATCGGCGTCTCCCCGCCCAGGTAGGTAAAGACACCATCTTTCAGGGGGATATGCTGCCTGTTGAGGGAGAGGACGAGGGGGGGTCGTCCGGTATAGAAGAGGCAGGCTTCGCCGACATAGCGGTTGACGACCAGGCTGACGGAGACAGGCTCGCCCTCGATGTACTCCTGACCCATCTCGCCCTCGCCCGGGGCTTCCTCGGTGAGACGGGTGTTGAAGGTGTCGCAGGAGTACACCGGCTTGACCACCTTCAACCCCTCTGTCCGCTCCCCCGGGACGGGGATGCCGTGGGCGGCGAGGACCTTCAGGGAACGCTTTTTATTGGCGCACAGGGCGACGTTCAGCGAGTTGCACCCGAGGTTCTCGGTGCAGTCCTCGACCTTCTTCGTGAGGGGCGCAAGGAGGTGGTCGGGGGCGATCACAAGACCGACGTCGCAGTCGGGCGCGAGGTCCTCGATCTCGGCCATCAGGTCGCCGCCGCGAGGGGTGACAACGTCGTACCCGCACCGCGAGAAACTCCCGCTGAGCACTGCCATCATGGCCTTCCCCTCGGCCGCCAGTGCCGGGTCGTGGAAGACCGTATATTCTGCAAGAAATGCCCTCATTCCCTAGAGGATTGTCACCGGCCGGACTTGTAGATATTGATCGCAAACGACTATCTGCCAGGCGGCCCTATCCCTTCAACAACGATGCGACCGAAAATCCTCCTCACCAACGATGACGGTGTCTATTCCAACGGCATATGGGCGGCGTACAGGGCACTCTCTGAAATTGCCGATGTGACGGTCGTCGCCCCGGCAACCCAGCAGAGCGCGGTCGGACGTTCCATCTCGATCTTCGAGCCGATCCGGGCGACAGAGATCACGGTGGACGGCGTCCGCGCCTATGCGGTCGGCGGCAAACCGACTGACGCCGTGATCATCGGTCTCTTTGCCCTGAAACTCCAGCCCGATCTCGTGGTCAGCGGGATCAATATCGGGGAGAACCTCAGCTACGAGTCGATCATGACCTCGGGAACAGTCGGGGCGGCGATGGAGGCATCGAACCAGGGCGTGTCCTCGGTCGCCTTCTCCCTCCAGGTCTGGGACCAGGGGGACAAGTTCGACGACCCCCGCCATGTGGGGAACAGTTTCAACGACTCTGAACGGGTTGTCAGGGACGTCTGCGAGAAGATCCTTGCCCGCGGCTTCCCTGAGGGGACAGACGTCATCAACGTGAACATCCCCTCCCAGGTCAGGGGGGGCTATGAGGTGACGCACCTTGCGCGCAAACTTTTCCACACCGGGGTGGAACGGCGCCTCGACCCGAGGGGCAGGCCGTACTTCTGGATCAACGGGCCCCTTGTGGAGGACGCGGAGGAGGGGACCGACGTCCACGCGATCAGAAAGGGAAACGTCTCCATCACGCCGATCACCCTCGACTGCACGGCGGCAGAGGGCGGAGACAGCGTCCGCGATCTCTTTGGATAGAGGGCATCACGAACTATTTTTCATTTTTCTTATTGAGGTCATCCCAAAACTCTCATTCATTCTCCCTATCCCTGCATTTGGGGCTCTGAAGAAAATCTCCTGTTCTGGTTGAGATCTCCCCAGATCCCAGGCGAAAGGTGCGAACCCACCGCCTTCCCACTACTCTCGGCCGGGGGACTGCGCCGAAAATCAAGATTCACGGAAGATCGAAGATCTTCCTTCACCGGGAGTCTTCAATTCCCTGTGTTCTCGAACTCGCTATCGCTCGTTGCCCCGAACCCCTGATTTAGGATAGGATCAGGGAAGTGAGAAGAGGATATCCCGAGGGTGGAGATGCCATCCACCCTCTATCCCAATGAAGGGGGACTGGGGGGCTTTGCCCCCCGGAGGAGGCTGGCGGTACACCTTATCTTCCCCTGTGTCCATACTTTTCTGATGACAAAACAGGACAACCTGGAAGTGAAACGGGTCGCCGGCCTCGCCGCCGCGGAAGAGGTGGAGGACGGCATGGTGGTCGGCCTCGGTACCGGTTCGACGGCGAACTATGCGATCCAGAGGATAGGAGAACGGATCAGGGACGAAGGGATCTCTGTCGTCGGCGTGCCGACCTCGTACCAGTCGGCGTTTCGGGCACGGGCCGCCGGCATCAGGGTGGCAGACCTCACCGACTGCCCCGAGATCGACCTCACCATCGACGGCGCCGACCAGGTGGACGCCGCCTTCAACTTGATCAAGGGCGGCGGCGCAGCGCACACACGGGAGAAGTGCGTCGCCGACGCCTCTAAGCGCATTCTTATCGTCGTCGACGGGTCAAAACTCGCGGAGCGCCTCTCCGTGCCGGTGCCGGTGGAGGTCGTTCCGTACGCGTCGGCCCTTGTCGCGCAGCATGTCAGGGCCCTGGGCGGCGTCCCTGTCCTGAGGGAGGGAGTGAAAAAAGACGGCCCGGTCATCACGGACAACGGAAACTTTGTCATCGACTGCGCATTCGGAATAATCGGGGACCCGGCAGGGCTTGGTACCCGCCTGAACACGGTCCCCGGCGTCCTGACCTGCGGGTTGTTCACCGAATACCAGGAAAAGATATCGGTTCTGGTCGGTGAAGCAGGGGGATGCAGGATTCTTACGAGGAGATAAGCCCTCTTGCCTTTTCTATCAGGGCAAGCTGGGTATCAACTTCTTTTTTCTTGGTCTTCTCGATGACGTCGATGATCTCGTTGATTGGCTTTGCAAGAGTATAGATTTTGACAGGCCGCCCTTTGCTCTCCGCCTTGCTTTCGCGGGAGTTGATCCACTTCTTCTCCTTGAGATAGCGCATGGCGATGCTGACCTCGGGTTGGCGGAGGTCGGTGCCGCGCTCGATCTCACGAGAGGTGGCCTCATCGGTGTTGGCGAGGTACACCAGAACCTTGGAGACATTGCGCTTGATCCCGATATCGATGAGGAGGGTGGCGAACTCTTCTTCTCTCTGCGTAAAGTACAGGACTTCTTCTGCTCTCATTGTGTTCACCCAATTGCCTATATTATGTTATTATTTGTAATATATGAATATTAGCCATAGATATAATTTTTATTTCATGACGGGACACCGAAAAACAATCCCTGAACCACTCGGGGTGTCGGTCATGAAGAAAGAGTCGGAAGACCGCGCCACACTGGGGAAGTACCTACCCTATTATATTGGGCAGGTAATTAAAAAAGGTTATAGTTTAGAGGAGACCGAGGTTGGAGAGATCGGCGATAATTTTCTGCACCGCGAGCCGTGCATCCTCGGGCTGCTTGCCACCGGTAATGATCAGTTTACCGGACCCGAAGAGGAGAACGACAACCTTCGGATCTTCCAGACGGTAAACAAGGCCGGGGAACTGCTCGGGCTCGTATTCGATGCGGTCGAGGTTGAAGCCGATAGCGATCTTGTTCAGGTTGATGGGCTTTCCAAGGTCGGCAGAGGTGACAATGTTCTGGATAGTGTAGGTGAGGTGCTCGTCGATCGCAATCCCGAGGTCACGGAGTTTGCCGCCGAGGATCTCAAGCCCCCGGGTGAGGCTGTCCACGCTCTTTGCACCGGTCAGGACAACCTTGCCGGATCCAAAGACCAGAGCCGCGATCTTCGGGTCCTGCATCCTGATGACCACACCAGGAAAACGTTTCTTGTTGTAGTCTGCCCCGGGGATCTGGGATGAGATGACTGGGAGGTCAAGGGAATCGGTTACTTTGGCAGAGGCAACGATATTTTCTATTTTCAGGGATTCCTCTGGGGTACCGTGCATGTTATAAATGACGTAAAAAAGCTATATAAAGAGTTGGGTACTCAGTCCTCCAGTGTCGAGACATCCCCGAGGTCCATGCCAAGTTCCTTTGCCCTGAGTACCCGCCGCATGATCTTGCCGCTCCGCGTCTTCGGGAGGGAGTCGACGAACTCGATCTCAGAGGGCATCGCGATCGGGCCGACGGTCATCCGCACATGGTAGCGGAGGTCGGCCTTGAGGCGGTCGCTGCCGGCATGCCCCTCTATGAGGATGACGAAGGCCTTGATCTGGTTCCCTTTCACCGGGTCGGGGATGCCGATCACCGCCGCCTCGGCGACCGCGTCGTGGGAGACGAGTGCCGACTCCACCTCGGCGGTGCCGATGTTGTGTCCAGCGACGATGATCAGGTCGTCGGCACGGCCGATGACCATGATGTTGCCGTCGTGCCCCTTCACCGCAAGGTCAGTGGCTGTATAGACCCGGTTAATGGTCGTCCAGTACTTCCGGTAGCGCTCGTCATTGTTGTAGACCGTCCTGAGCATTGCGGGCCAGGGCTCCAGGAGGACGAGGTAGCCGCCGTTGCCGGGTTCGACCGGGTTGCCGTCCCTGTCGACGACATCGGCGACGACACCCGGGATTGGCCGTCCTGCAAAGCCCGGCCGCATCGATTCGCCGACCATCGTCGTGATCATGTGCATGCCCGTCTCGGTCTGCCACCAGGTGTCCACGATCGGGCAGCGGTCCCTCCCTATGTGGTGGTAGAACCACTCGAAGGCCTCGGGATTGAGAGGTTCTCCGACCGAGGCGAGGATACGGAGGGAACTGAGGTCGTACCTGTCGGACCACTGTTCGCCGACCCGCATGAACATCCTGATCGCGGTTGGTGCCGTATAAAAGACCGTGATGCCGTAGTTCTGGATGATCTTCCACCAGATGCCGGGGTCGGGATAGTCGGGCGTCGTCTCGGTGACAAATACCGTGGACCCGTTCAGGAGGGGGCCGTAGACGACGTAACTGTGGCCGGTGATCCAGCCGGGATCGGCGGTGCACCAGTAGACGTCGTCCTCCTTGAGGTCGAGGACGTACTTCGTCGTGTACTGGGTGCCGACCGCGTAGCCGCCGCAGGCATGGATGATCCCCTTCGGGGTTCCTGTCGTCCCGCTCGTGTACAGGAGGAAGAGCGGGTCTTCGGCGTCCATCACCTCGGGCTCGCAGACTGCAGGCTCATTCTCCATCAGTTCGTCGAAGTCGAGTTCCATCTCCGAGTGGAGTTCGACCTTCGGGCGGTCGCGCCGGAGGACGACGACAGCCTCGACGCTCGGGGCATTGACGACAGCCTCCTCGACGATGGACTTGAGCTGGATCGCCTTGCCCCGCCGCATGGAGACGTCGGCCGTGACCACGACCTTCGAGCCCGAGTCGCGGATCCGCTGGTTGAGGGCGCCGACGCCGAACCCCCCGAAGACAACAGAGTGGACGGCCCCTATCCGTGCACAGGCGAGCATGGCGACGATCTGTTCGGGGACGACGGGCATGTAGATGCAGACCCGGTCCCCTTTCCTGACGCCGATCTTTTTTAAAGCGTTGGCAAAGCGGCAGACCGCCCGGAGGAGCTGGCTGTAGGTGTACACCTTCTCCTCGCCCTCTTCTCCTCTCCAGAAGACGGCGACCTTGTTGGCCCGCCCGTCCCGCACATGGCGGTCGAGGCAGTTGTGGGTTATGTTAAGCTTCCCGCTCAGGAACCACTTCGCATAGGGGAAGTCCCAGTCCATGATGCGGTCGAACGGCTCGAACCATTCGATCTCTGCTGCGCGAGTCCTCCAGAACTCCTCGGGGTTCTCAAGATACTTCTGGTACGCCGCCCGGTAATCTCCGATCCATGATCTCTCCCTGTACGAGGGGTCAGGTTCATAATATCGCGGCGCCTCCAGGGGCACAGCAAAATCCTGCTCTGTCATGCTCACCTCCGATTTTACATGATCGAATGTGATGGTTTTATTAAATATTTTGTGGTTCAAAGAATTTTTCGGTTTTTCAAGAAATGGAGTTAGATACATGGAATTGGAGCGCGCCGGGGAAACTACATGATCATCAGTGATGGATCGCGCATCGCCCCTATGAGACACGTTTTTTAAAAAAATTCCCGGAATTGCACGAAATCTCCCCTGCATGCACCACGAACCCCTGCTCAGGCATGCCAAATCATCGACGATCGCCGACACGCGCTTCCACAAATTCAAAAAGGTCTTAAAGGGGAGACTCCGACACTATGGTATCAACCCAATACATATTTCACACCTGCGCATGAACGGAATATGAACGAGTTCAGAACCGCTAATCCCCCATCTGGAACAGTATATGCATTATCAGGATCATGGAGGAGCGTGCGGTTCGGACACAATTCCCGCTGTCAGGAACAATTCCCACCCAGGAGAGAGGAAGTTTATGGCAAAAAGAATGCTCAGCGAGGCAGAGGGGTACGAACTCCTCCAGAAGTACGGCGTTCCGACCCCCCGCTTCAAGATTGTAACCAGTCCTGAAGAGGCCTCAAAAGCGGCGTCGGCCTGTGGATATCCGGTCGTCATGAAGATCATCTCCCCCCAGATCGTGCACAAGAGCGATGCGGGCGGCGTGGTTGTGGGGATCTCGTGTGCAGACGAAGCAAAGAAGGCCTTTACGAAGATCGTCGAGTCGGCGAAAGAATATAACCCTGACGCCGAGATCAAGGGTGTCATCGTCGAAGAGATGGCAAAGCCTGGCCTCGAACTGATCCTCGGCGGCAAGACCGACCCGGCCTTCGGCAAGGTGATCACCTTCGGCATGGGCGGGACTCTCGTCGAACTCATGAAGGACGTCACCCTCCGCATCATCCCTGTTCAGGAGTGTGAGATCAGGTCGATGGTCCATGAGATCAAGGCCTATCCCCTCATCAGTGGGTACCGCGGCATGAAACCGAAGGACGAGGAGACCCTGGTGACGATCATCAGCGGCGTCGCACGGTTCTTCGAGGAGAACCCGCAGGTAGTGGAGTTCGACATCAACCCCCTGAGACTCTACGAGTCAGGCGCCTGCGCCGTGGACGCCCGGGTCATCATCGATGACGAGTACCGCCCGCCGGTGAGGAAGGAACGCACGCACGTCCCGCCCGAATACTTCACTCCCCGCTCGGTTGCGGTCATCGGCGCCTCCTCTGACCCGACGAAGATGGGCTTTGCCGTCCTCCACAATCTCCTCCACTTCCCCGGTCAGATCTATCCGGTGAACAACAAACGCACCGAGGTGCAGGGTCTCAAGTCCTACCCGACAGTGACCTCGATCCCGAACCCGGTTGATCTTGCCGTGATCACCGTCCCGGCCGTGCAGGTGCCGAAGGTGATGCAGGAGTGCGGCGAGAAGGGTATCCCCCTCGTCGTGGTCATCACTGCCGGTTTCAAGGAGACCGGCGCGGAGGGCAAGGTGCTCGAAGACCGGATGCTCGAAATTGCACGTTCGTACAATATCAGGATCATCGGACCGAACTGCCTCGGCATGATCGTCCCACCGCGTGGCCTGGACACAACCTATGTGCACGAGTCGCCGAATCCGGGTTCAATCGCCTTCGTCTCGCAGTCCGGCGCCATCATCAACACCGTCGTGGACTGGAGCCTCAAGCAGGACATAGGTTTTTCGGCTGTCTTCTCGGTGGGCAACCAGGCCGACCTCGACTTCCTCGACTACCTGACCTTTGTCGGGCAGGACAAGAGCACCCGTGCGATCATCCTCTATATCGAGCAGCTCACCGACGGGAGAGAGTTCATGGAGATCGTGCGCGAGGTAGCGAAGAAGAAGCCGGTCGTCGCGATCAAGTCGGGCTCCTCGCAGAAGGGGCAGAAGGCGGCGTCTTCCCACACCGGTTCGCTCTCGGGCTCGTATGAAGTGTACATGGAGGCCTTCAGAGAGGCCGGTGTCATCCCGGTCAGGGCGCTGCGGGGTGCCTTCGAAGTTGCCGAACTCTGTGCCTCTCCGAGCGGCTACCCTAAGGGACGGCGGGCGATCGTCATCACCAATGCCGGCGGTTTTGCCGTCCTCTCCTCGGACTATGCCGAGATGTACGGCGTCGACCTCATCGACCTGCCGCCCGAGATCCTTGAAGAACTCAACCAGATCCTCCCGGACTACTGGAGCCACGCGAACCCCCTCGACCTCCTCGGCGACGCCTCGGAGAAGCGTTTCGAGCAGGTTTTCGACATCCTTGCGCGGCACTCCGACCTCTGGGACATCGCCTTCGTCGTCGGTTTCCCGAACCTGGTCCTGGACTCGGCCGACTTCGCGAAGCAGATTATCACCTTCACCGAAAAGACAAACAACCTCGTCGTCGGCACCCTCCTTGGCGGCGAGTGCATGGACGCGGGCAAGAAGATCCTGAAGGAACACAACGTCCCGAACTTCGACGAACTTGAGCAGACCTTCAAGGTCGTCGGCCGCGTCGTCTGGCAGCGCTGCCGGGCACGGTCGATCGGTCTGCCGTAATATTTTCTTTTCTGGAAAGGTAGCGGGTCGCATCCCTCCACCGGGGGGCTGCCACTCGAAAAACTACGCTTTTCTCACGGTCACTGTCGTTCCCTCCCCCCAGACCCTCGAAAGCCAAAAGTTTTCTCAAGCTCGCACCCTGCCATCAGGATAGGGATGGATGGTGGTCACCCTTCTCAGGATCTCATGTTCGCTCTTCCGGTCAATTACTCAGTGGGGGTCCTACTCTGGCTCTGGAGAGTCCCTTATGATCAGATCAATATCTCCTCTGTGATCGCAGAGAATCGGTGCGGACCCCCGGTGAACTGTAGGGGGAAGGCAGCGGATCAGCATCCCCCGGCGAACACCCGGAGGAAGACAGCAGGTCCACGCATCACCCCGCACGGTACAGAGTATCCATCGACCGGAGTACGAGAGTCTCTCCCGCCCATCCTCCCCCCTTTTTTCCGCGACCTCTCGCCTGGGTACCGTTCAGAAGATGACCACCCCGGCACGGGGAGCACATACTATTATCACCGCGAAGGATCATGTAGCGGCGGGATAGAAATGGAAAGCAGCAGGTTGTATGTCGGAAACCTGACATATTCGGTAACCGAAGAAGATTTGAAAGACCTCTTCTCCAGCTACGGAGATGTAAAAAGCGTTAAAATTATCGGGGACAAGGGGTTCGGGTTCGTCGAGATGAGTACGAAGGAGGAGGCCGAGAAGGCAAGAGACGCCACGAATGGAACCGAATTCGTCGGACGCACATTACGGGTGGAAGAAGCACAACCGCCACGCCCCAGAAGGGAATACCCGAGATACTAGGGTTTTTCCCTCAGACCCCTTTTGAACGGGAAGACTATTCAGGCATTTTTACGAAAAATACCGGAGGTGTTTTTCATGGCGACCTCTCCTTCTCCGAGGTCCCGGGCAAGGAGAGTATCGAGATCAGCCCCGGCCTCCGTCCTGATCAGGACAAATCGATTGCTCACCGATGCAGTTGCCGCCGCCGCCTTCTTCATCGCGAGGATAATCACCCTGACCGCGTCCTCCGTACCGCCGTCCTTCCACCCCTCCCTGATGGAGGCGAGGGCAATATCCTGTGCGATCCTGTTCCCGAGGACGACAAAGGTGCTGCCCGTACCTTTCCCGGTCAGTCTGCCGCACGATCCTTCGAACTCGGCGAGGGCGTATCGCCCTGCCGTGGCATAGAGCCTCCGTGCCCTGACTGTCCTGCCCACTGTATCTCTCACCTCGCCGACAAGGACACCGTCCTGCTCTCTCACCTTCTCCCGACCGTCCCTGACGACGACGCCCACGCCGAGAGCCTCGGCCCGCCTGTAAAGGTCGTTGTCGGTTACGAGGCCGCCGCCGTACAGTTCCTTTTCCAGGGCCTGGACGGCGGTCTCGTCGTCCCAGAAAAAGATCTCCCGCATGTCGCCTGCTATCACGGCGCCTTTCGACCCGACAAAAGCAATCACAAGACTCATCCCGCCAACCCCGCCGACAGGTGCTGATCCTTCAGGCATCATGAAACTATCCTGGACAGAGACCAGAACAGAGTCCGCAGAGGCGGGCGCCGTCATCGGCAGACTGATATAGGGGACTGGAGATAGTGACCGCCGGACACAAACCAGGCACACATGTATTCTGTTCTCTACGTTGACGACGAACCGGCGCTCCTTGATATTGGTAGACTCTTCCTTGAGCAGTCGGGACATCTCTCCGTCGACACCGCACTCTCGGCAGCGGATGCGATCACACGGATGCAGGCCGGTAAATATGACGGTGTCATTGCTGACTATCAGATGCCGGGAATGGACGGCATTGAACTCCTCAAACATATACGCGCCCATTTCGGCGAACTCCCTTTCATCCTCTTCACCGGCAGGGGCAGGGAAGAGGTGGTGATCGAGGCCCTGAACAGCGGGGCAGATTTTTATCTCCAGAAAGGGGGGGATCCGGTCTCCCAGTTCGCCGAATTGGAGCACAAGATCAAACTGGCCATCGAGCGGAAACAGACGCGGGACGAACTCGCCGAGTCCAGACGGCGGATGGCCGACGTGATCAATTTCCTCCCGGATGCCACCTTCGCCATCGACCTCGAAGGGACGGTGATCGCCTGGAACAGGGCGATGGAGGAGATGACCGGCGTACGGAGTGAAGAGATCCTTGGGAAGGGAGACTTCGAGTACGGCATCCCCTTTTACGGGGAGAGACGGCCCATCCTGATCGACCTTGTCCTGAAGGAAGACGAGGAGATCGAGAAGAAATATCCCCATGTCGTACAGAGTGGCACCAGACTTGTCTCTGAATTTTTCATCCCCCATCTCTATGACGGGAGAGGGGCCTATCTCTGGTTCATTGCGTCCCCGCTGTACGATACAAAGGGGAACGTCACAGGTGCGATCGAGTCTATCAGGGATGTCACCGAGCGGAAAAAAGCGGAAGGGGAAACAGAGACGGCACACCAGAAACTCCTCGATATCATCGACTTTCTCCCTGACGCCACCTTTGTCATCGACCGCGGCGGCAGGGTCATCGCATGGAACCGCGCCATCGAAGAGATGACCGGGGCACAGAAGGAGGAGATGCTCGGGAAAGGGGACCACGCATATGCCGTCCCTTTCTACGGGAAAGCGATGCCAGTCCTGATCGACCTGGTCATGACACCGGACGCCGAACCGGAGGCGGAGTACGAGATGTTCAGGCGCGAAGGCGACACGGTTGTTGCCGAGATGTCCATCTCATCTCTTAACACGGGACGCAGGGCATCTCTGTGGGGGAAGGCCTCCCCCCTCTATGACAGTCGGGGAGAGATCATCGGGGCGATCGAGTCACTCAGGGACATTACCGGATACAGACAGGCAGAGTCCGCCCGCCTCCATGCGATCGCACAGGGATCCCCGATCCCCCAGTTCGCGATCGACAGAAACCACCGCGTCGTGTACTGGAACGGGGCGCTGGAAGCGTACAGCGGTATCAAGACCGGAGATATTGTCGGCACGAACGAGCACTGGAGGGCATTTTACCCGAGAGAACGGCCGTGCCTCGCGGACCTGCTTATCGACGGCTCGGGGGACGAGAGCCTGATCGCTCGCTGGTATAAGGGGAAGTACGCACCGTCAGGTCTGGTCAGAGGCGCCTACGAGGCGACCGACTTCTTCCCCACCCTGGGCAAGGACGGGACATGGCTGTACTTCACCGCGGCCCTGATCCGGGATGAAGAGGGGGACGTGATCGGTGCGGTGGAGACTCTCGAAGACATCACCGATCGGAAACAGGCAGAAGAACAGATCCGGATATTCCAGCGTTTTGCCGAAGCGTCAGGGCAGGGTTTCGGGATGGCGACGCGGGAAGGCACCATCACCTATGTCAATCCCACGATCTGCCGGATGCTTGGAAAGGCGAAACCGGTGGAGATCCAGGGCACGTCGGTCTTCAGGTATTATCCCCCGGCGATCTCGGAGAGGCTGGAAAAAGAGATCATCCCCGCCGTTCTCGAAGAGGGGCAGTGGATGGGCGAACTCATCCTCGTCAACGCGCAGGGAGACCATATCCCGACTATTGAAAACTTCTTTGTGATACCCGATGATTTCGGAAGGCCTCTCTATCTTGCCGACGTCATCACGGACATCTCCAGGCTCAAGAAGGTCGAGGAAGCACTGAAGGCATCGGAGGACAGGTACCGGACACTTTTCGAGAACAGCGGGAGCCCCCTGATCATCGTCGAGGAGGACACCACGATCTCCCTCGTCAACAGGGAGTTCGAGAAGATCAGCGGCTGTACGAAGGAAGACGTGGAAGGCAGGATGAGCTGGACGGACTTTGTCGCGGACCCGGCAGAGTTGGAGTGGATGATGGAGTATCACCATCTGCGCTGGACTGCGTCTGAGTCCACTCCCCGGGTCTTCGGGTGTCATTTCAGGGACAGGCATGGGAATGTCAGGAACGTCCTCGTCACCGTTGCGATGATGCCGGGGGTACGCCAGACCATTGTGGCTATCGTGGATATTACCGAGCGGAAAAAGGCCGAGGAGGCACGTCATCTTGCCGACCTGATCCATTCCATGCCGGATGCGATCTTCGCCGTCGACCGTGAAGGGAAGGTGATTGCCTGGAACAGGGCGATCGAGGAGATGACAGGCGTTGCGGCCGCCAAGATCATCGGGAAGGGGGAGTATGCATATGCTGTCCCGTTCTACGGGGACAGGAGGCCCTTCCTCCTCGACCTCGTCTCTGCTTCCCCGGAGGAGATGGAGAGGTGGGGGTATAGGCGAGTCACGCGACGCGACGGTTTCCTCATTGCTGAGAGCACCGAGGCACGGCCACAGGGACGGGAGATGATCCTGCAGGCATTTGCCGCCCCCCTGTACGACGATTCGGGGGAAATTGTCGGTGCAATCGAGGGGATCCACGACATCACGGATTTCAGGCATGCGGAACAGGCACTGCAGGAGAGCGAGGTCAAGTACAGGTCGCTCTTCGAATATGCCTATGACGCGATCTTTCTCATGCATGACGGCCTGATCACCGACTGCAACCCACGGGCCTTGGAGATGTTCGGGTGTACGCGGGACGAGTTTGTCGGCAGCAGCCTCTCTGTTTTTTCACCGCCGGTTCAGCCAGACGGCTCCGACTCGGAGGAGAAGGTCGCCGGGAAGATCAGGGGGGCGCTCTCCGGGGAGGCGCAGTTCTTTGAGTGCAGCTGCCGCACCCGCGAGAGGCGGCCGTTTTACGCGGAGGTGAGCCTGAACAGGATCCAGCTGGGAGAGGATATATTCGTGCAGGCGATCGTCCGCGACATAACCGCACGCAGGGACGCCGAAGAGGCGCTGAAGAAAAAGACGTACGACCTGAACGAACGGGTCAAAGAACTGAAATGCCTGTACACGATCTCGAAGATCCTGGGCAAATCCGAGACAGGGTTCGATGCACAGATGCAGAAGGTCGTGGACGTCATACCCGACGCATGGCAATATCCGGATGTGACGGCCGCCAGGATCACCCTGGACGGGAGGGTGTACCAGACCGCCAGCTTCAGAAAAACCCGGTGGATGCGGTGCCAGAAAGTTCTTGTCAACAGCAGAGAGGCGGGGACAATAGAGGTCGGGTACCTGGAAGAACGGCCTGAGCGTGACGAGGGGCCGTTTTTAAAAGAAGAGCGGAGCCTTATCACCAGTATCGCCCAGCGGATAGGGGGGTACATCGAGCGCAAGCAGGCTGAGGAGGCGCTCAGCGCTTCGGAAACTGAGTTAAGAGCGGTGTTGTCGGGCATGACCGACATCGTCGTCGTCCTCGATGCGGAGGGGCGCTGTCTGAAGGTCGCACCGACGAACCCGCCCCCTTTCCTCAGGCCGGCCGGCGAGGTGTGCGGAAAGACGCTTGACCAGGTGTTCCCATCCATGCAGGCAGAAGCGGTCCCCGGCGCTATCCTGCAGGCGCTGGAGACAGGGGAGCCGGTTGCGATCGAGTATGGTATGCGGGTCAGGAACCGGGAGGTCTGGTTTGCCGCCGTCATCTCCCCGATGACGGAAGACTCGGTGGTCCTCGTGGCGCGGGACATCACAGAGCGCAAGCAGGCGGAGACGGCGGTCCAGACGGCGAACAAAAAGCTCAACCTACTCTCCAGCATCACGCGGCACGACATCCTCAACCAGATCACGGTGCTGCGGGGGTACATCGAACTCGCCAGGATGGAGACGACAGACCCGACGCTGCTCAACTATGTCGCCAGGGAGGAGACGGCCACCTGGGCGATACAGCGCCAGATCGAGTTCACCCGCGATTACCAGAATATCGGCGTCACCTCGCCGCAATGGCAGGACGTGCACCGGGTCATCGCCCGCGCCGTCCGCGGCCTCGACCTCGGCGGGGTCGAGTTCTCGATCGAGTTCGACGAGGTCGAGGTCTATGCCGATCCCCTTCTCGAAAAGGTCTTTTTCAACCTGGTGGACAACGCCCTCAGGTACGGTGAAAAACTCACAAAGATCCGGTTCTCCGGTCGTGAGGGGGAGGAGGGGTTCACCCTCGTCTGCGAGGACGACGGCGTCGGCATCCCCGCAAAGGTGAAGGAGGCGATTTTCCGGCGGGAGTACTACAAGAACACGGGCCTTGGCCTCTACCTCTCCCGGGAGATCCTGGCCATCACCGGCCTCACGATCACGGAGACCGGCGAGCACGGGAGGGGAGCACGCTTCGAGGTCTTCGCGCCGCGCGGGGTGTACCGCTCTCTCACAAAGAAAGAGAGGCTGGTGCCGCCGACGGGGTAAGGGGTCGTCCCGACCAAAACCCGATAGACTGTATGGGGAAGGCGGGGATACGCGCTCCTCTCAGGGATAAGGTGGATCTATCGACATGAGCATGAAGGTTTACCATGAATGCCGCCTGAAACTCCGTTTCGTGCCCGATTCTACAATGTCCGGCCCTGGAGAAATCCCGCAGATCCTATCCTGTGGTGCCCGCATGTTAGAACATGGGGGTGGTCCCGTGGGACATGGCCCGGGTCAAATACGCCCGCATATGCCCTAGATCCGAGGATCGCGCCTCCGATTCAGGACCATATCGGGGAGATCCAGAGATCCGGGCATATCGGGGTCCGTGCTCGATACAGGATGAAATCCGACAGGAACCAACGCCCTCAGGTCGTCGTTATGATTACAGGTAATGTCTCCCTCTCCCGGCCCCCCTGCTGCCGGGGAGGGGGAGGGAG
>NZ_DAGX01000005.1:95857-168660 GCF_002498315.1 Methanofollis sp. UBA420 | reverse complement strand
TGCTGCCGGGGAGGGGGAGGGAGAGGTGCTGGAAATTGTCCCGATCCGGGATCTGGAGATCCCCTCAGTATGAGGATTTCTACACAATCTCAAATCCGAAAGATCTCGCCCGAAGAGCAGGATGATGCTGTAAAACGATATTCCGGGACGGATCAGAAATGTATCAGAAGTAATGCGAGGGAAGGGATTCGAACCCTCGAACACCTACGTGACAAGGCCCTCAACCTTGCGCCTTTGACCTGGCTTGGCAACCCTCGCCCGAAAATGAGGGACAGGAATCTGTGTGTTCCCGCTGTTTCTATAGGTTGGTATTTCTAGGATTTAATCGTATTCACGCCAGGTGTGTCCGCACTCGGTGCAACGGAAGAAACGCACCTCGCTCTCATCGGCAGAGCGGAGCTGGCGCAGCCACCAGAAGGCGAGGTTGTTCTCACACTTCGGGCACCTGACCTGAACCGTCGGGAGAGTCTTCACCTTCTCCTCCTCGTCCACGATCGTGATCTCTTTCTCCACGCGGGTGGTCGTGATCTTCATCCCGGCCTCACTCTCGATGGCCTGGATATAGCCGCACCTGCGGCACTTCATCTGCCCCCCGGACGAGATCATCATGGTGTTGCACTTTGGACAGAATAACATTCAGATATTATTGGGAGGCATGCCTGATTAAGACTTGGTTGGCGGATCATGCACGGTATAGAGGGGTTCTGCCGCAGATTGAAGGGCGAGATCGGCCGCCTTAAGAACTCTTAATTAGGTGAGTGGGACAAATAGTGGGTGATGGACGAATACCTTCTCTTTGCAGCGTTCGCCTTATTTGTTCTCTTCCTCATACCCGGACGCCACCGGCCGTATGCAGGCATCGGCGGCTGGCTCTCAATGTCCCTCTACCTCTTCGCGGAGGTTCCCTATTTCCTCTCCATCAACAACTTCCTCTACCCGACACTCGCCCTCCTCTCTCTCCCCTTCCTGTACGTGACTGCGAAAAGGCTGCTCGCCGGGGACGACCATATCGGCCACCTCACCCGCGCCGCGGCCGTCGCCGTTCTCCTGTACCTCCCCTTCGCCTACACGCCCCTCGGTCCCTGGTTGATCCAGATTGTCATCGACCAGATCGGATGGTGCCTCTCCGCTCTTGGCATTGCATATACCATGCCTGAATGGGACATGTTTGCCAGGAACGGCCTGAAGGTTCAGATCATCCTCGGGTGCACCGGCATCCAGAGCATCGCTATCATGCTCGGCGTCGCCGCCGCCGTCCCGACCGACCTGCGGCAGAAAGCCATCGCCGCCCTTCTCATCGTCCCGACGATCTATCTCCTCAACATCGGGAGAAACGTCTTCGTGATCCTCGCGTATACAGGGCAGTGGTTCCCGTACCTCCCCGAGATCGCAAGCAACGGAGAATACGGCTACGAGAGTTTCTTCTGGGCCCACAACGTCCTCTGCGAACTCGGGGCGCTGGTGGCCCTGATCGTCATCGCGTACGCCCTCTTCATCATCATGCCCGGCCTTGCGGCGATGGCAGACGGCCTGTATCAGGCCTTCCGCGACGACCTCACCGGCGCGATCTCCCGGCCTCAGGGGAGCGACCTTGAGAGGTAGGCGATCCTCTGGATCGCCGAGAGGTTCGTGCAGACCGCAATGAGGATCACTGCAAGCCCGGGGAAACCCGCAACAGCGCCGACGATAAGAGCGATCAGGGTCTCGGGACGGCCGAAGAAACCGACGCCCTCAAGGGGGTCGTGGATCTTCCCGTCCACCCTCTCCGTAAACCCGACCTCGGCATAGACCACCGGCTTGATGAAGGTGTTCATCATCGAACCGAAGATGGCGACGGCGACGACGGCGAAGTCCGCGGCAGGCGGGAGAGGGAAGTACCCGGAGACGACCGCCACACCGGAAAGCCCGATGCCGAGGAGAGCAAGGGCGTCGACATATTTGTCAAAGACCCAGTCGATGACCGCCCCGAACTTCGTCTGGCAGTGCTTCTTCCGCGCCACGGTGCCGTCCACCAGGTCAAGGATGGCCGAGACAAGGAGGAGGAGGGCGCCTAGAAGAAACAGGCGCTCGGCAAAGGCGACCGCACAGCAGATCCCGGCAAGAAGAGAGAGATACGAGATCTGATTGGGACTGATGCCGGCCCTGACAAAAAAATCAGCGATCGGCTCGAGTTTTGATATGAGACGCGGCCTCAGCGCCGTTATATTCATGACAGGATAGTGGAACTGCCATGAGGATAAGCATTGCTTCGCCGGGATACCTGACCATACCCTCTTTTAAACCCCGGGGTGATATTAAACTGAGATTATGTCTGCTCCATCACTACGGCCCCACGTGCTGATGATGTCGGAGATCACGGTCGACGGGAAGCTGACGCTCAAAAGAGGCGCTTCCAGCAAGATTCTCATGAAACACATGGCCCATGAGACCGAGATCCTCCTCCACAAGACCCGCGCAGAGTGTGATGCCATCATGGTCGGGTCGCACACCATCGCCATCGATAACTCCTTCCTGACCGTCAGACTGGCGCCGGGAAAGAGCCCGATCCGGGTCATCCCATCGAGCATGGCCGACATCCCCCTCACCGCCAACGTGCTCAACCGCGACGCCCGGACGGTGATCGCCGTCTCCGAACAGGCCCCCGCTGAGAAGGTCGACGCCCTCCGGGAGAAGGGTGTCGACGTCGTCGTCTGCGGGAAGACGCACATCGACCTCCCTGAACTGATGGCGGTCCTCAGGAGAGACTACGGCGTCAAAAAGATGATGATCGAGGGCGGGCCGACCCTCAACTGGCACATGCTCAGGCATGGCCTGGTCGATGAGATCAGGCTCATCCACCTCCCCTTCATCGTGGGCGGCGAGGACACTCCCTCCCTTGTCGGCGGGATGCACATCGAGTCGGAGGACGAGATGATCCGGCTCAGACTCCTGCGCCACTACCTCTGCGGGAGTAATCTGGTGACCGAATACGCCGTCAATTACGGGGACTGAGTGGTGATGAACAGCCTCCTTGCCGATATCGAACGCGCACAGAGGCGCCGGAGGCTGAAAAAGAATCTCAGCATTGTTGCCGTCGTCGTCTTCATCATCGCGGCCGTCGCTGTCGCTGTGCTGCTCATGTCACCGATCGGTGAGGGCGACGTCGCCGTCATCCGCGTCGAGGGGACGATCCTTGCCGGCGACTTTTCGGGTGGCGGGTATGCAGGGAGCGAGTATGTCGGGCGGGAGGTCCGCACTGCGGCCGACGACCCCTTTGTCAGTGCGATCGTATTGCGCGTCAACAGCCCGGGCGGCAGTCCGGCGGCGGCGCAGGAGATCGTGCGCGACCTGGAGTATGCACGGGCGAAAAAACCGGTCGTGACATCGATGGGAGACGTCGCCGCCTCGGCTGCCTATATGATCTCGGCGCACACCGACAGGATCTACCTTTCGCCGGATACGATGACCGGGAGCATCGGGGTGATCTGGCTCTTCCCCGACGAGAGCGAGTGGATGGAAACAGAGGGGAGGAAGGTCGAGGTGGTGAAGTCGGGAGAGCAGAAGGACATGACCTCTCCGTACCGCCCCCTGACCGCAGAAGAGCAGTCCTATGCGAGACAACTCGTGAACGAGAGCGCCGACGACTTCATCGCCGACGTGACGGCGCAGCGGCCGGTGGACCGCTCCCGGATCGAATCCGCCCGCCTGATACGGGGCGAGGAGGCGATCGGCATCGGCCTTGCCGACGAGGTGGGCAACCTCTTTGACGCCATCGAGGGGGCCCGCACCCTCGCGGCCGTCAGATCATCGCCAGGGGATCTGCCTTCATAAACTCCCGGCAGATCGTCGTCGCATAGTGGCCGGGCGGGAGGGTGAAGGCAAGGGCGACGTCCTGCCCCGTCACCTCTGTCGCAATCTCTGTTTTCACGTTGATGGGCCGGAG
Source organism: Methanofollis sp. UBA420 (assembly GCF_002498315.1). Taxonomy (NCBI): domain Archaea; kingdom Methanobacteriati; phylum Methanobacteriota; class Methanomicrobia; order Methanomicrobiales; family Methanomicrobiaceae; genus Methanofollis; species Methanofollis sp. UBA420. The sequence continues at coordinate 164,738 of NZ_DAGX01000005.1, read as the reverse complement.
GGTTCCGGCATAGTGGAGGTGCACGAATGCACCGGCACGCTCGAAATGCTCTGCGGTGATCCCGTCCTCGGCAAGGAGCACCGCCATCCTCTCGTCGTTCCTTCCCTCGGTGCGGAATGACGTGGCACCAGGGAGGAAGAGAGCCACGGCGCATCTGCCGCGGCCGATATGGACGGAGACTATTCGACGGTTCGCTTCGGTCACGATGTCCTCCCTGCCGTTTGTGAAGACGAGACGCTCGCCGGGCAGGGGTTCGTCGAGCCCGGTGCCGTCGGCGCAGCGGAGGGAGAGGACGCGGTTGAAGAGCCATGACTGGTAGGCCGAGACGAACATGGAGAGGAGTTTTGGCGGGAGGTTCTGGAGAGCCCCGCCCGAGTCGCCGGGGTGAGCGGCCAGGTACGAGAGCACCGAACGCTCAAAGCCGAGGTGGGCGGGGAAAGCAGCGATCGCCGCCTTCGCGTCGCGGGTCTCGATATAGGCTCGCCGCGTCTCCTGCACCTCGGGCGTCTCGTCCGGACAGGCGAGGCCGACATAGGTGTCGACCGCGGCATCGTAGTCGCCCCGCAGGATCTCCCGGCCGACAAGGTGGGTGACAGGTCTCACGACGCCGAAACGCTGGAGGCCGAAGTAGTTTGGAAACCCTGCCGCCGCCGCAGAGACAGAGGACGCAACCGTGCCGGCAAGGTCAGGGGCGGTGCAGTCCCGGATCGTGATCGCAAACCTGTTCCCTCCAAGGGCGCCAAGGGAGAGGGCGTGCTGGGTCATGCCGAGGGGCTCGATCTCCATGTCCTTGATATGGAGTTCCTTCACGGCCTCCGCCTCGCCGCCATAGATGGTGATGTACTGGGTGGTGAGGGCGTTCTTGTCCTTGGTGCCGGCCCAGGCGATCCGCCTGTGCGAGATGCCGAGGGCCGCCGCGATGGACTTCATGGCGTGCTGGTGTTCCCAGTTCCGCTTCGTGAGTCTGCAGAGGAGGTACGGCCCTTCCCCTGACGGCCCGCCGAGGGGCATCTCCTCGACTCTAAAGTCCTCGGGTTCCTTCCGCAGGACGCCGCCGATGCCCAGCGTCTCCGTGGCGTACCAGGATATCCCGAGGGCTTCCTCCACGGGATAGGGCGTGCGCATCATAGGAGTTGCAGCCCGCCGGTGATGCGGTCGAGTTCCTCGCTCTTTGCCGGGCCGAGGCCGAGGGCGGTGACGGTACCGGGCGGGATCTCGGTGAGCCCCGCGTCCTGTATGAGGGAACAGGGGATGCCGGCGGCTTCGGCCGCCATTTTCAGGGTGTGCAGGTCCCGCTCGCCCGGGACCTTCAGCGCCACCTTCTTCTGCCCCTCTGAGTACCACGCCTTCTTCGCCTCTTTTCCCGCGTGCTCGTAGGCGCCGATGGCGGCATGGGCCATCTGCACGCACTTCTTGCCGCAACTCATCTTGACATCGGCTCTGATGACCAGGCACTGCTTCCACTTGAATACGGGCACTTCAGACATCCTGATCCTGTTGGCGCGGCGGAGCAATAAGCCATGACCATATCCCCAGACCTCTGGTGATATTCTGGAAGATGGGTCGGGCGGGCGATCTGCCCGGTTCTGAAGAAAACCCCAGAATCAAACCGATGCTTCCCCCTACCCCCACGAAACCCGCCTTCCCAATACTCTCCACCGGGGGCAACGAGAAGGTCGAAGGATTCGAGATGCGAACGAAGTGAGTATGAGAAAGCCATCATGACCTCCCATCCCCACGGTGACGTTCAAGTAGAGAGGGGGGCAGATTATCTCTGCATGTTTGACGTTGCGGTGGTCGGGGCCGGGCCGACAGGGAGTGCGGCGGCGCGCGCCTGCGCGGAGGCGGGGCTGTCTGTCCTCTGCATCGAGGAGCACGCCGCGCCGGGCTTTCCCGTCCAGTGCGCCGGCCTCCTCTCGATCAAGGCCCTCGAAGAGTGCCGGGTCTCTGAAAGGTCCGTCTTGAACCGGGTCCAGGGCGCCAGGATCGTCGCCAGCACCGGGGCAGAACTCAAATTCGATGCCGGGGTGACGAAGGCCTCGGTCGTCGACCGCGCGCGCCTCGACGCCGAGATGGCAGCGGCCGCGGCAGACGCCGGGGCCGAGTTCTGGCCGAAGACCACCGTTGTCGGGAGAGAAGAAGGACGTCTTATGACCCGCGGGGCCTTCGGGAGAAGGGACGTCGAAGCGCGGCTGTATATCGCTGCGGACGGGCCGCGGGGCGGGATGGCGCGCATGCTCGGCATGGCGCGGTCGCCGGTCTATCTATCCGGCATCCAGGCCGACGTCCCCCTCGACATGGATACCCGCTTCGTGGAAGTCCACCCCGCCGCCGCCCCGCAATTCTTCGGCTGGGTGATCCCGACAGGCGAGGGCCGGGCACGGGTCGGCCTCTGCGGCATGCGCAATGTGAAGGAGGACTTTCAGAAGTTCGCCGGGCCGTACATGACGAGTTGCACCCACCTTGTGACCGGCACGATCCCCCTCGGCCCGATGCCGCGGACGTACGGCCACCGGACCCTCTTTGTCGGCGACGCCGCGGGGCTTGCAAAGCCGACCTCCGGCGGCGGCATCTATACCGGCGTGCGGGCGGCGCGGCACGCGGCCAGTGTCGCCCTCTCCTGCTGTGAGAAAGACGACTATTCCGATGCCGCCCTCGCCGGGTACGAGCAGAAGTGGCAGGCCGATTTCGGCCGCGAACTCGCCCTCGGCATGCGCCTATCCCGGCTGAGGCAGGAAATCTCCGCAGCGCAGACAGACGCTCTCATCGCAAAGATGGCCGACCCCGCGATCATCGACCTGATCGTGCGCTACGGTGATATGGACCGCCCCGGCATTCTTGCCCGCCATCTTCTCACGAAACCATCCATCATTATGTCGCTTGGCACAATAGTCGGGCCTTCAGTATGCGCTTTTTTGAAAGAACTTGCAATCGGCGCGAATAGATAATACTTATATTCTGGAACGTGCTACTGAAGTATGGTCACCATGCACATTCCAGACGTCTTTATTCCCCTCTGGCAGAGCGCCATTTACTGGGTCATTGCTCTGATATTCATCGGCCTTGCCCTGCGGTGGGCACGAAACGAACTTGACGACGAGAAGGTACCCCTCATCGCCGTCCTTGCCGCCGGAATCTTCGCCATCCAGGCATTCAACCTCCCGGTCGGCATGGGAACAACAGGTCACCTTGTCGGCGGGGCCCTTGCGGCAATCCTCCTCGGTTCTCCCTATGCCGCGGTCTTCATCCTCACCCTCGTGCTCCTTGTCCAGGGTGTCGTCTTCGGGGACGGCGGACTCACGACGATGGGCGCCAACATCATCAACATGGGCGTCATCGGCGGGTTTGTCGGGTTCTACACCTACAAAGGAGTGATGAGCATTGCAGGGAACACCTATCTCTCCGCAGGCGTCGCCGCCTGGTTCGCCTGCCTCATCCCGGCACTTGCAGCGTCAGTCGAGATGTTCCTCGCGGGTACCTTCCCTCTCGTCGAGGGCATGATCGCGATGGGCACCTACCATGCGGCCATCGGTATCATCGAGGCCGTCATCACTGCCGGTGCGATCTACCTCATCGCCTCGGCGCGGCCTGACCTCATGAAGACAGTCGAGGGGGTGGCGGCATGATGGAGACGAAGCAGTTCGTCGCCCTCGGTATCGTTGTCGCCATCCTGATCGGCGTCACCGCCGTCTTCTTTGCCGCGGGCGATCCCGACGGCCTGGAGAGCACGGCCCTTGTCGTCCTGGGCGAGAAGAGTCTCACCGGCCCGACACCCGAAGACGCCGACCCCGAAGCCGTTGGCAAGGACGTCGGTTTCGAGTACGAGGCACCCATGCCCGACTACACGATGGGCGAGGATGCCGGCAAGATGGGTGAGGTCATCGCCGTTGTCGTCGGCACCTTCCTTGCCCTCCTCGTCGTCCTCGGTGCCGGCAAGGCAGTCACTGCCTCAAAACACTGACTCTATATCTTTTTTTTACCAAACAGGATACTGATGCACATTATCGAGACCCGAAACCTCACCTTCGCCTACCCGAACCGGCCCCCGGCCCTGAGCAGCGTGAACTTCATCGCCGGCAGGAAAGCACGGATAGCGGTGATCGGGGCGAACGGCGCGGGAAAGAGCACCCTCTTCAAGCACCTCAACGGCATCCTGAAGCCGACGTCGGGCGAGGTGCTCATCCACGGTGAGCCTATCACAAAGGCGAACCAGAGGGAGGTGCGCAAGATGGTCGGCATCGTCTTCCAGAACCCTGACGACCAGGTCTTCGCGCCGACGGTCGAGCAGGACATCGCCTTCGGGCCGACAAATCTGGGTCTCGACGAGGAGACGATCCACCACCGGGTGGAGAGCGCAATCCGCCTCCTCGGTCTCGAAGAGATGCGCGACCGCCCGCCCCACCAGCTCTCCGGCGGGGAGAAGAAGCGTGTTGCCATCGCCGGCATCCTGGCCATGGAGCCCCAGGTGCTCGTCCTCGACGAACCGACGGCCGGGCTCGACCCGCAGGGTGTCGCCGACCTCATCTCCTTTATCAACACCCTGCCCGAGCGTTTCGGTATGACGGTGATCTTCTCCACCCACCACCTCGACCTGGTGCCAGAACTGGCCGACTATGTCTATGTGATGGACCGCGGCACCGTCGTGGAGAAGGGGACGGTGCCGGAGATCTTCTCCCAGACCGACCTCCTGACGCGGACCCGCCTCGATATCCCGGTGCTCCAGAGGCTGATGCGGTCCCTGCGCGAGGCCGGCGTCTCTCTCGACGAGGGCTACACCTATGCCGAGGTCGAGGCGGCGTTCCTCTCCGCGTACCGGGGGAGGCAATGATAGAGGAACTCTTCGCGATCGAGCAGGTGGCGCAGGGGACAAGCCCCGTCCACCGGTGCGACGCACGGGTGAAGATCCTCATCGTCTTCGCCTTCATCATCGCCACCGTCGCATTCCCGTACACGACCGGGGTCTACCTTCCCTGTGCCGTCTTCCTGGCATTCTTTGCGGGCCTCTGGGCACTCTCCAGGATCTCCCCAAAAGAATACCTCAAGCGCCTCCTCCTCATCCTGCCCTTCGGTTTCTTCCTCATCGTCTTCCAGATCTTCTTCACCAACCCGCACTACGCCGAGTTCCACCCCCTCGTCACCCTCCCCCTCGGGATCGCGATCTATGCCGAGTCCGTGGAGTTCGCCTCCATCCTCGCGGCAAAGTTCCTGGTCTGCATCTCCTTCATCATCCTGCTCTCGTCCACGACGACGATGCAGGGTATGCTCGAAGGCGCCGGGCGCCTCGGACTCCCGTCCGAGTTCACCCTCATTCTGGGGATGATGATCCGCTATCTCTTCCTCTTCGGGAGGATGTACGTGCGGGTCAACGCGGCCCTCCAGACGCGGTGTTTCGACGCCCTCGACCGCTCCCTGCCCCACCGCTACCGCCTGAAGATGCTCGCCTACGAGGTCGGGACGATCTTTATCAGGTCCTTCGAGCAGGGGGAACGGACCTACACGAGCATGCTCTGCCGCGGCTATGGGAAGGACTCCCGCCTCCTCATCACGAAAAAACCGTTGAAGGTGGTCGAATGGGTGTTTCTTGCCGGGACGTTCGCCCTCATCATCGCTACCTCGACCCTTACCTGGCTGTTCTGAAGGTGAGGGCGCAGAATCCGGGGGGAGTGCGGGTCCCCGGGTGATACTTTTTTCTGGAAGGAGGGCCATTCCCCATTCATGGAGAGCAAATTCGGCAGGGGCTTTGTGATCCCCCTGGTGGCCCTCGCCCGGCACTTCTCCCTCCCCCCCGAGCAGGCCTTCTACGGGGCGGCCGACCACCTCGACGAACTGATCGTGCCCGCGCAGTTTGCCGGAACGCAGATGGACGCCCTTGTCGAGCAGTTGAGAAAGCGCGTCATCTGGCACCAGCCCGGTACGATGGACAGGGAAGACGCCGAGGAGGTCAAAAGAATTCTCCGGCACCTGCTTGTCGAGGTCGACCGCTCCCTCGGGATCGCCGACCCGCAGGTCGGGACATACGACTGAAACCTTTTTGCCGGGCTGTGATGGCACCCCCTCCCGGAAAGAGATCGTGTATTTTCGAGTACCTTAAAGAGGTTTCACACCCAATATATTGTGTGAATCCACGAACTTTGCATCCCTTATTATTCTATGGAGGGCATCTATGAGAGATTCCTATGATGCCTCCCATATCACCGTCCTGAAGGGCCTCGAACCGGTGCGTGAGCGTCCCGCCATGTACATCGGCTCGACCGACACACGGGGCCTCCACCACCTTGTCTACGAGGTCGTGGACAACTCCATCGACGAGGCACTTGCAGGGTTCTGTGATCAGATCAGGGTGACCATCGGCGCCGACGGGTCCTGCACCGTCGAGGACAACGGCCGCGGCATCCCGGTCGACACGATGAAATCAGGGAAGAGCGCCATCGAAGTGGTGCTCACCGTCCTCCACGCGGGCGGCAAGTTCGACAAGAACACATATCAGGTCTCCGGCGGTCTGCACGGCGTCGGCGTCTCGGTCGTCAATGCCCTCTCGACCGTCCTGAGAGCGACGGTCTTCAGGGATGGCCGGGTCTATGAGATAGTCTTCTCGCGCGGACTGATGACCGAGCCTCTCACCTCGCGTGCCGAGAGCCTCGACGAGATGAAGGCACGGTACATCCGGGTCTTCGGCGTCGAGGGTGAGTGGGAGGGCATCGAAGACCGTGCCCTCTTCCTGGAACAGTTCGGCGATCACCTGACCGGCACGAGGGTCTGCTTCATGCCCGACCCCGCGATCTTCGAGACGGTCGAGTTTGACTACGACGTCCTCGCCCACAGGATGCGGGAACTGGCCTTCCTCAACTCCGGGCTTGCGATCGCTATCCGCGACGAGAGGAGCGGTGAGGAGGCTCTCTACCGCTATGACGGGGGGATCACGGAATTTGTCCGCCACCTCACCGAGAGCGACGAGCGGATCCACGAGGATCCTATCGCCGTCGACCGGAAGGACGAGGAGAACAGGGTCGAGGTCGAGGTCGCCTTCCAGTACACGAACACCTACAAGGAGCAGGTCTTCACCTTCGTCAACTCGGTGAACACCCGGGAAGGCGGCACTCATCTCGAAGGTTTCAGGAGCGCGATCACGCGGGCGATCAATGCCTCGGCAAAGAAAAACAACCTCCTCAAGAACGGGGCGTCGGTCAGGGGTGAAGATGTCAGGGAAGGGCTGAACGCCGTCATCTCCCTCAAGATCGCCAACCCCCAGTTCGAGGGGCAGACCAAGATGCGCCTCGGCAACTCGAATGTGCGGGGGATCGTCGACTCCCTGGTCTACTCCTCCCTCACCGAATACTTCGAGGAGAACCCGAAGGTGCTCCAGGCTGTCATCGGCAAGGCCCTTCTTGCAGCGCGGGCACGCGAGGCGGCGCAGAGCGCACGCGACCTTGCCCGGAGAAAGAGCACGCTCGAAAGTACCGGCCTCCCTGGCAAACTTGCAGACTGCTCGGAGCGCGACCCTGCAAAGAGCGAGATCTATATCGTCGAGGGCGACTCTGCAGGCGGTTCCGCGAAGCAGGGGAGAGACAGGCGTTTCCAGGCCATCCTTCCCCTGCGGGGCAAGATCCTCAACGTCGAGAAGGCCTCTCCCCATAAGATCCTGAAGAACGCCGAGATCCAGGCGCTCATTGCGGCGATGGGTACTGGCATCAGCGATCACTTCAACGCCGACAAGGCGCGCTACCACCACATTGTCATCATGACGGATGCCGATGTGGACGGGGCGCATATCCGGACGCTCCTCCTCACCTTCTTCTTCCGGTACATGCCCGAACTGATCGAGCGGGGGTATGTCTACATCGCCCAGCCGCCCCTGTTCAGGGTGGCGCGGGGCAAGAAGAAGGAGAGGTACGCCTACCGCGAGGAGGACATGAAGGTGATCCTCGCCGAGATGGGCGAGACCGGCATCTCGGTCCAGAGGTACAAGGGTCTTGGCGAGATGAACGCCGAACAACTCTGGGAGACGACGATGGACCCTGAACACCGGGTCTTCAAGCAGGTGCGGATCGAGGACGCAAGTTATGCGAACGAGATCTTCGAGAAACTGATGGGCGATGACGTGGAGCCGAGACGGGAATTTATCTGGAAACATGCACAGGAGGTGAAGAACCTTGACATCTGAGGGAGACGAGGCGCATCGGTCTGTTATCCCGGTGACGGTCGAGACCGAGATGAAGTCCTCGTACATCGACTACGCGATGTCGGTGATCATCGGCCGGGCCATCCCCGACGTGCGGGACGGCCTGAAGCCGGTCCACAGGCGCATCCTCTACGGCATGGGGGAGATGGGCAACACCCACGACAAACCGACGAAGAAGAGCGCGAGCATCGTCGGCCATGTGATGGGGAAGTATCACCCGCACGGCGACTCCGCGATCTACGATACTCTCGTCAAGATGGCGCAGCCCTTCTCGTACCGTTGCATGCCGGTCGAGGGGCAGGGCAACTTCGGGTCCATCGACGGCGACTCCGCTGCAGCGATGAGGTACACAGAGGCCCGCCTCACGCCCCTTGCCGAGGCGATGCTCGATGATATCGAGAAGGAGACGGTGGACTTCACACCGAACTTCGACGAGTCGACGAAGGAGCCGACTGTCCTGCCCGCGAAGATGCCGAACCTGCTCGTGAATGGGTCGTCGGGGATCGCCGTCGGTATGGCGACGAATATGCCGCCGCACAACCTCGGCGAGGTCTGCGACGCACTCTGTGCGTATATCGACGACCCGGATATACCGGTCGAAGACCTGATGAAACTCCTCCCCGGCCCGGACTTCCCGACCGGCGGGATGATCATGGGCCGTGCCGGCATCCGCGAGGCGTACCTCACCGGCCGGGGGAAATGCATCATCCGGGGCGTTGCCGAGATCGAGGAAGAGGGCAGGACGCCGCGGATCATCATCTCCGAGATCCCCTTCCAGGTGAACAAGGCAAATCTCGTGGAACAGATTGCAAACCTCGTGCGGGAGAAGAGGATCGAAGGGATCTCCGACCTGCGGGACGAGTCCGACAAGGACGGGATCAGGGTTGTCATCGACCTGAAGCGGGACGCGATGCCGCAGGTCGTCCTCAACCAGATCTACAAGCACACTCCCCTGGAGAACACCTTCGGGATCATCAACCTCGCCATCGTGGGAGGCAGACCGATGGTGCTCAGCCTGCCCGCCCTCCTTGGTTACTATCTCGACCACAGGATCGAGGTGGTACGCAGGAGGTCTGAGTTCGACCTGCGGAAGGCAAACGAGAGAGTCCACATCCTCAACGGCCTGATCCTGGCCCTTTCGAGCATCGACGACGTAGTCGCCGCGATCAGGTCGTCGCCGAGCGCCGACGAGGCGAGGGGGACTCTAATATCCCGTTTCGGCCTTGACGAGGCGCAGGCAAACGCCATTCTCCAGATGCAGCTCCGCCGCCTCGCCGCCCTTGAGCAGCAGAAGATCCAGGAGGAACGGGGGGATCTCCAGAAGGAGATTGCCCGCCTGCAGGATATCCTCCGGGACCGCACGCATATCCTTGCCGAGATCGAAAAAGAGGTCGTCGCGATCAGGGAACAGTTTGCGGACCCGCGGCGGACAGAGATCGCCGCGGCGGCAGGGGAGATCAACAAGGAGGATCTCATCGAGGACAGGCCGGCACTCGTCTCCCTGACGGCGACGAACTATATCAAGAGGATGCCTCTCGACGCCTACCGGATGCAGCGTCGGGGCGGGAAGGGTGTCATCGGCATGGCGACGAAGGAGGACGATGTCGTCACCGACGTCTTTGTGGCGAGTACCCACGATTATCTCCTCTGTTTCACGAACCTCGGCCGGATCTACTGGATGAAGGTCTATGATATCCCGGAGAGCACGCGCACCGGGAAGGGGAAGGCGATCGTGAACCTCCTTGACCTGAAGGACGAGCGGGTCAATGCGGTCATTCCGGTGCGGGAGTTCGACCCGGAGCACTTCCTCTTCTTCGCGACGAAGGGGGGCATGGTGCTGAAGGTCCCGCTCAGCGAGTTCTCGCGCCCGCGGCCGAGCGGTATCCTCGCGATCAAGCTGAAGGAAGGCGACGAACTGATGGATGTGAAGGTCACCGACGCGGCGCAGGAGGTGCTCCTGACGACCTTGAAGGGCCAGAGTCTCCGCTTCTCGGAGGACGCGGTCAGGCCGCTCCACCGCAACTCGCAGGGTGTCATCGGGATCAGGATGCGGGAGGGCGACTATCTGGTGGCCTTGAGCCTGGTCTCGCGCGACCACCTGCTCACGGTTACCGGGAGGGGAATGGGCAAGAGGACGGAGTTCGACGAGTTCCGCGGCCACGGCCGGGGCACGATGGGCGTGCGGAACATCCAGCCTCCCTATGGCGACGGCGTCGTCTCGGCGAAGGCGGTTTCGGACGGCGACGAGATCATCCTGATGAGCGCCTCGGGGATCGTGATGAGGACATCGGTCAACGGCATTTCCATCCAGAAGAGGGGCACCCGCGGCGTGCGGGTCATGAAGATGGACGAGGGCGACAAGGTCGTCGGTTTCGCTGTCATCCGTCCTGAGGATGACGATATTTAATCTTTTTTTTGCTCTGATGTTTCCTCCCTGATCTCAGGGGGTACGTGAGAATCCACCGCCTTCCCCCTACTGTTCGCCGGGGGACTACCTCGAAGACTTCGTCTTCTCGTTGCCCCCGGACCCCCGATCTAGGATGGGACAGGGGAAGACGGAACCGGATAACTGAGGGAATCGAGAAAACCAAAGGTTTTCAAGATATTTCCCCGGCACAAGAATACTAAAAAAAGGAGCACTACATTGCCTATTTTTTGAGACATGGTTCTGGTTCATCACCACATCACTCTCTTACACCGCTACCCTTTTCCCCCCTCCCGCCGACGGCACCGCATGGTCTATCAGGAAGAGATCACCGTCACCACCCATGGTGAGGGAGAGATCGTCGACCTCACCCTCGCGGTGCGGCGGTGCGTCGCCGCAAGCGGCACCGTGACCGGCACCTGCACACTCTTTCTCATCGGGTCGACCGCCGCCATCACTACCATCGAATATGAGGATGGCGTCCTCCGCGACCTTGCCGACGCCCTCGAACGCGTCGTCCCATCCGGCATCACCTATGCCCATGACGCACGCTGGGGGGACGGCAACGGCCGCTCGCATGTGCGGGCGTCTCTTGTCGGCCCGTCGCTCGTCGTCCCTGTCCAGGACGGGGCGTTACGCCTCGGCACCTGGCAGCAGATCGTCCTCCTCGAACTCGATGTCAGGGAGCACCGGGAGCGGACCGTCCTGTGCACGGTCATCCCCTGAAAAAGATAGTATACGGAAAAAAAGTTCAGTCGAGAGGGATGCTCTCAAGCTGCGAGACAAGCTCCCAGATGCGGGTGCGGGCGTGGACCGGCATGTTCGGGTCGTTGCTGATCTCGTCAATGGTGGAGATGGCCTCTGCTGCCCTGAACCCGATACTCTTTTCCTCGTTCATAAGAAGGGTCTTTGTTTCGTCGGCAACCCTGCGGATGTTCCGTGGGATTGTGTTATCTTCGGAAATATGCTGAAGCATCTGGATACAGACATTTATTGTTTCTTGTGGAGTGGCCATACTCAATCACCCTTTATACTATATCATTGCCAGTCTTATATACATTCATTTATCAGAGGAATCGGTGACCCACATGGCAGAGAAAAAACCCGAGGACATCATGGCTGAATACCTCCTGAAAGGAGGTAAAATGCTTGCGAAGGAGTGCAAAACCTGCGGATCGCCCCTCTTCGAGTACAGGGGGAAGACATTCTGCGTTGTCTGTGCCGAGAGAGGCGCGGAAGGTGAGCGCGCCCCGGCGCCCGTCGCAACGCCCGCGACCGCAGCCGTACCCCGCCCTGCAGGGTCGGCCGAAGCCGGGATCGAAGGGGCGATCGCCTCCCTCTGCGCCCGCGTCGAAGGCGAGCAGGACGAGCGGCGCTGCCTCACCCTGATGGAAGCCGTGCTCGCCGGTGCCGAGGCCCTGCGAATGCTCCGTCAACCGTAAGGGCGGTGACTGAGGTCAAGGATCGTCCCGGCGGTCTTCTCTCCGATCCCCTTCACCTTCATCAGGTCCTCTTTTTCCGCGTCGATGACCGCTCGCACAGACCCGAAATGTTCGAGGAGAGCCCGGGCACTCTTCAGCCCGACCTCGGGAAAGGCGGCGATCACGTTCTCCTGCTGCTCGGCTGCAGTTGCAAAAGTCTTTCCCGACGGCAACTTCCGCTCGCCGCCCCCTTCGCTTTCCTCGCGCTTTGCGAGCACGGCGAGCATCTCCGCGGTCTCCTCGGCCGACCGCGTGAAGAGGATGGAGACGCCCATCCCCACCGTGATCGCCGCAAGGGCACCCCGGATCGCGTTCGGGTGGATGTCCCGCGCCGCATACAGGTCGCCCTCGCCCTCGACGATCAGCACCGGCCTCACCGCCGCGGCCGCAAGGTCCCGCACCTGCCCGAGGAGGTCGCGCTCGACAAGGGTATCGGCGAAGTCCTGGACAGTCTTCCTCTCGACAAGGATGCGGTCGCCGACGGCATAGTCACCGACCTCCAGGCGCGTCAGGGTGACCCGAAGCCCGAGGTCTGAGAGTGTCTCGGCGACGCGGGACGCCATCTCCCGGTCGTCCACCGTGATCGCCGGTCCCGACGGTGCCGGTGCGGGCGGCGCGGCAAATGCCCCGATGCTCGTCTGGACAGGAGCGGGCGCACCGGAATCCCTGAGTTTGCGGATACCCTTGATCATCGCCTTCTCTCTCTGCTGGGAGACGAAGCGGTACACCTCGTCCGACGTACCCTTCGTGGTGAGGACGACGATCCTGCCGGCGCCGCTCCTGCCGGTCCGCCCCTTCCTCTGGATACTCCTGATCTCCGACGGGACCGCCTCGTAGAAGACGACAAGGTCGGTCGACGGGACGTCGAGCCCCTCCTCGCCGACCGAAGTCGAGACGATCGCCGGGAACTCCCCCTCCCTGAACCTCTTCAGGACATCGATCTGCTGCTTCTGGGAAAGCCCCTTCTCCGCGTCACGTGACGCCTGCCCCACGAAACGCTCGGCATGAATGCCGGCGTCGGCGAGGGCATCGACGAGGAGGCCGACCGTGTCCCGGAAACTTGCAAAGAGGATCGTCCGGCTCTCAGGGTGCTCCCGCGCCTGTTCTGCGACAAGAGAAACGGCCAGCCCGACCTTGGGGTGGAGCTCGCCGTCCCACGACATTGCCCTGTCGCAGAGACGCTGGAAGACCGGGTCTGCCGCAAGACGTATGCTTGCCTTTGTCCCGCTCCCCGACCGCCCCTCCGACGCGAGTTTCTCGAGGTACGCGGTAAGGACGCGACTTCCCTGCGCCTCGGCAAGGGAGACGGCGTGGCGGAGTTTCATCAATTCGGCATAGATCGATGCCGCCATGAAACCCGCCTGGTCGCGCTGTGCGATCCGTCCCTGGATCTCCGCGTTGAGCCGGTTGAGCGCCTTCATGGAGAGTTTGTCCCGGACAGGGGCGTGGAACTCGGCCCTGTTCAGGGCGGCCAGGCGGGAGTCAAGAAGGATATTCAGGTCGGCGATGGCAAGGCCAAGTTCGCCGGGCAGGTCCACCGAGAGATACTCCATCTCCCGCTCGTGGACGTACGGCCTGACGTCGGCGTCCGACTCGGTCCTCGTCTCGACCTGCACGACGCCGAGGTTTTCCATCACCTCCTCCACTTTCCCGTGGTCGCCGCCCGGGCTTGCGGTCATCGCAAGGAGGAGGGGTTTCGACGCCGTCGATAGGTAGCGCCGGGCAAGAAAGACATAGGCATAGTTCCCGACCGCCCGGTGGCACTCGTCCACGACAAGGAGAGTGACATCGTCGAGCGAGTACCTCCCCGCGATCAGGTCGTTCTTGATCACCTGCGGCGTCGCAAAGATTGCCTGCGCACCGTCCCATGCCGCTTTCCGTTCGTCTGGACCGGTGGCGCCGGTGAAGATCGCGCAGGCGCCCTCAGGCAGGGCGAGGCGCTCGGAGAAATAGCGGAGGTGCTGCTCGACCAGGGGCTTTGTCGGCGCGAGGACGAGCAGTCTCCCCCCCTCGCGGTACAATCGCGACGCCGCCACAATCAGGGCGATGGCGGTCTTCCCGAGGCCTGTCGGGAGGACCACCATCGTGTGGGCGTCCATCGCCTTCAGGGCGATGGCGAGTTGATAACGCCGCTCCTCCAGGCTTTCCGGCCTGATGAGGGGGTGGGTGAGGTAGTTCATGCCTGTTTCAGGTCTGCAAACCGCGTGCGGCCAGAGACGAGCGACATGAGCGTTGCATGAACGTCGGCGATCGGGAGGCGCACCTGCTCCATGGAGTCGCGGTCGCGCAGGGTGACCGTACCCTTCTCCTTCGTTTCGTAGTCGATGGTGATGGCAAAGGGAGTCCCGATCTCATCCTGGCGGCGGTACCGCCTGCCGATGGCACCGTTGTCATCGTAGTCGGCAAGGATGCCGCCGTCCTGGAGGTCGAGGGCGATCTCCCGTGCCACGCTGTCGAGGCCGTCCTTGTTCACGAGCGGGAAGACGGCGACCTGGACCGGGGCGACGCAGGGGGCGAAGTGCAGCACGCGCCTCTCCTCACCCTCGACCATCTCCTCGTCGTAGGCGTGTTCGAGGACACCGTAGATCATCCTGTCGATGCCGTACGAGGGCTCGATGACATGGGGCCGCACCTCGACGCCGCGGACCTCGACCTCCTCTTCATGGACAGTGTAGAGGTCGCCGGGGATGTGGTAGGTCTCGCCGTCGACGACGACGTCGGCGCCGTCAGGGCCGGGCGCCGCCTCTGCAAGGGCGTCGGCGATCTTCTTTGCCTTGCCGCGGTACTTCGGCCCGAGAGTGCCCATGTCCGCGACGATCCGCAGCCTCTTCTCCTTCCGTGCCTCGGCGAAGGGGACGAAGACGGTCATGGAGTCGCCGCTCTCCTTCGAATGAGCGCGCAGGTCGTAGTCGGTCCGATCAGCGATGCCGACTGTCTCGACCCAGCCGAAGCGGTCGGAGAGAACCTCGGCGTCCCAGCAGTCGATCGCATAGTGCGCCCGCTCGTCAGGCAGGTGCTGCCTGAAACGCATCCGGCCTGAATCGATCCCGATGGTGACCAGGAGTTCGTGGGTGAGGGCCAGGTAGTACGCGATGTACTCGTTGGCGATGATCCCCTCATCCACCGCCTCGCGCATCGTCTTCGTGATCGCGGGCAGATCTTTCTGCTGCTGCTCGATCCCCCAGAGATCGACTGTATAGTCGGCATAGCGGGAGAAGTTCGGGTGTCTCTTCTCTTCGGGGTGGACGAAGATCTCGGCCTCGGCCTGGGTAAACTCGCGCAGGCGGATCATACCCTGCCGGGGAGAGATCTCGTTCCTGTACGACTTGCCAATCTGGACCGCACCGAAGGGGAGTTTCATCCGGTAAAAGTGGGAGAGGCGGGAGAAGTCGGTGAACATCCCCTGCGCCGTCTCAGGCCGCAGGTACCCCCGCCTCTGCGAACCCGGACCGATCGTCGTCTGGAACATGAGGTTGAAGTCGAAGACCTCGACGTTGCCGAAGACCTCGTCGCAGGCCGGGCACCTGGCAGGGGCGACAGCCTTTGCAAGATCCTCTTTCGAGAGGATGCCGGCGTTGTGGATGCCGCAGGCCTCGGCAAGGTGGTCGGCCCTGAAGTACTCGTTGCAGTGGGGGCACTGGCACATCTTGTCGGCGAACCCCTTCACATGCCCGGAGGCAACATATATAGATTCTGTCCCGACGGTCGGGCACTCGATCTCATAGTAGCCCTCCCTGATGACATAGTAATGCCTCCAGATCGCCTCGATCCGGCGTTTCATCATCGCACCGAGGGGGCCGTAATCGATGAACCCTGCAACCGCACCATAGACTTCTGCTGAGGGCCAGACAAAACCGCGGCGTTTTGCCAGCTCTATGACTTTATCGTAGATATCACTCACTGCAATCAGTCCCGCTATACTATTTAAACTGGAAGATTAAAAAGCCACTTTTCTGCGATATCATCTGATGAGCGAAGGCCAATCCCCATGGAGAGACAGCGCCGCGTGGTGCCTGTGTGCTCTTCGGCACGATCTTTATGGGGCGAGAGAAAGAATGTATCTTCAGAGTTTTGGCCGTGTTTCCTGACCTATTAAGGGGAACAGGGCCTCTCCCGGAAATGATTGCCTGCGCGAGAATCGGGAACTCGGTGGATATAATAAGGGTATTATAAACCTTACTTTTTTTGACGAAAGGTGTTTAGATTGTCTGATAAAAAAAATAAGACTCATAGCTCCCTAAATCTACAGGGATCCATAAATGCTCAATTGATAATAATTAAATATCATAAGGCGTATTGTTATGCAGACCTAGTGTGGTATTGCCATGCCAGCAGACAAGAGAAAAAAGGAACTCCTTGCACTCTTCCAGGACATCACCAGCAAGACGGAGATAGTCGAGCCGATGAAGAAGATCCATGGGAGTCTCAGGGACCGCGATGCGGTTGGTCGCGAGGTCGCACTGATCATGCGCGAGATTCTGGATCTGGGGTTCTTCCAGACCAAACTCTCCCCCCGCCAGCTTGCGACTCTGGTCATCTCCTTCAATGAGGAGAGAAACGACACCGAAATCGCGCGCGAACTCGGCAATGAGAAACTTGCAAAGACTGTGGCGCGGGCACGCGTGAGGCTGAAGCTCTTCAGGGACTCGGACTTCGACATGCCTTTCGACAGGAAGTACCTCTCCGAGCTGGTTGCGTCGGAGAAGACGATGAACGAGATCTCAGCACTCCTCGGGATCAGTTCCTCGTCCCTCAGGGAATACCGGCACGTGATCGCCATGGAAGAGGACGCAACGCTCGATCCCTTCCTGGAGCGGATCAAGGACGTCCTCGAAGACCGCGACCTCACCGAGCAGATGACCCGTGGCGTCGTCAATGACGGCCTTTCGGAAGCGATCGACGCGACCGAGGCCGAACTGATCGATGTTACCTGAACGAATCTCGCGACCACCCGACCACCCCCTTTTTTTATTCCCGGTACAGACGGGAGTGCATGAAGATCACATGGCTTGGCCATGCCTGCTTCCTCCTTGAGGGCAGCAGGAGCGTACTGATCGATCCGTTCGTGCCGTCCGGCCTGATCAGGGCTGCACCCGACATCGTGGCAGTGACCCACGGCCATGCCGATCACCTCGGCGAGGCCGTGCGCTTCGGAAAACCGACAGTGGCAATGAACGAGATCGCGAAGTACCTGCGGGACCAGGGCGTGCCCGCAGAACCAATGAACATCGGCGGCACGATCGAGGTGGAGGGTGTCTCTTTCACGATGACGCCGGCGCTCCACTCCTCCTGGCTGGAGGCGGCGGGCGGCGGCTATTACGGCGGCGTGGCCGCGGGTTTCGTCGTCAGGATGGACGGCGTCGCCGTCTACCACGCGGGGGACACCGGCCTCTTCTCTGACATGAAACTCGTCCACGACCTCTACCACCCTGACGTCGCCCTCCTCCCTGTGGGGGGACGGTACACAATGGGGCCACAGGAGGCGATGATGGCCGCGGAGTTCGTCGGCGCGCCGACGGTCATCCCGATGCACTACAACTCATTCCCGGTGATTGAGCAGGACCTCACCGGTTTCAAAGCGGCAATCGAGAGGACGACTGATATGAAGGTCATCATTCTCGAAGCGGGTGGGAGCGTCGAGGTGGGGGAGGGGAACAGGCGCTGAGGGGAGACGAGAGAGTGTCCTGTGCCGGGGGACGACCTTCAAAAACCCGGCGGCTTTCCTGAATCCCTCCGGTCGTCCCCCCATTCGGATGGGAGGGTGGCAATCACCCTCTTCAGAATCCTTTGTTCGCTCTTCCCCTGTCCAGTCCAGATTCTTCTGTCCAGTCCAGAGCGGGGACAAACGGAGGGAGGAGAGATAATCTTTGATTTTCGACGTGCCCCCCGGAGGTGTGTGCGGGGACGGCGGCGGATCCGCGTGCGCTCTGTCGTATTGAGATATCAACGGACAGAGTGTAAGAGATTCTGCAAAGTTAAAAAAAAGATTTAGAAATCAGTCATAACGCGGAACTGGTCGATCTCCTCGGAGTTCATCCTGCTGAGAACCTCCTCGGAAGCCCGGCGGATGTCCTTGCTTGCGGTGATCGCACGGCCAACGACAAGAATGTCGGCACCCGATGCAATTGCCTTCGGCACGACTTCCGCCCTGACCCCGCCGGCGGTGGCGACAAGGAGTTTGCCACCCGCTGCCTTCTTGATCTCCGGGATGTTGCCCCAGGAGTATTCCTGCCCCTCGGTGTCGATGGCGCGGTGGAGTTCCACGATGTCGGGCTTGACCTTCAGGGAGGCGATAAGGGCGACCGGGTCCTTGACATTGAGCATGTCGATGACCGAGTAGATGCCGGTCTTCTTCGTCTCTTCGATCGCCTTCTCGATGGTGGCGTTCGGCGCGAGGCCGGAGATGACGACGGCGTCGGCGCCGGCGTCTGAGGCCATCCGTGCTTCGAGGTTGCCGGTGTCGAGAGTCTTGAGGTCGGCGATGATGAACGCGGTCGGGCGGATCTTCCTGATCTCGCCGAGGACATTGAGGCCGAACTGCTTGATCAGGGGCGTGCCTGCCTCGAAGACCACATGGTCGTTTTCAGGGACGGCGGTGAGCACTTCCTCGACCCTCTTCATGTCCACGAGGTCCATAGCGACCTGGAGGTACGGCGGGTTCCAGAGGCGCTGCACCTTGAAGCCCATAACCGCGTGGGCGGCCCGGTCCTTCTCGAAGAGAAGGGTCTCGGTGTCAGGGAACTTCTGGAGAGCGCGGCGGATCGCAAGCTTGGTTGCGCCGTAGTTGGAGCGGTAGATCTTGTTGTAGTCCTTTGCCTCGGGCGCAATGAAGACCGATGCAAGGATGACAGTCTCCTCGAGGTCGATACCCTCGAAGACACCTTCCTCAACAGAGTCGGCGACAGCCTTCGCGACGGCGGCCTGGGCCGGACCGAAGATCTCTTTCACCTGCTCGCCCGTCTTCAGGGTCACCTTCGGGATGATGAGGGTGACGGGCTTGGTGAGCAGGTTCGGGCGGATGACCGCAAGGAGCGGGGTGTGGCCTGCGGAAAGCTGAGAAATGCTGTTCGCAAAGGCCATCCCGACCGGACCCTGCTTGTCCCCCATGACAAGGTCGATGTGCGCGAGTTCCGCGCCGGTTCCTACAAGAGCTTCACCTATAAGATACATGGACAATCCCTTCAATATGCTGCATAAAGATAGGGTGGACTCATACATAAAGTGACGGGCGCCAGGGGAACGGAGGACCAGGGCGAAAGATGAAGAGGCTCTAAACCCGGGATCCCGGAGACGGCAAAGGTGGCCTCTGTCATGATCGTCCCTGACCCGCACGTCGACCACCCGCAGCCCCCGGGGCGCCTTTCCCGGCCGGGGCGCCCTGCGGGTTGTCCTGCCAGATCTGCGCGCTGTCCTTCCATTCTGCGGGTGCCGGCCATAAAATAAAATACGGCGCCGTGCTCGTGTACGCCTCGATCACAAAGGTCAACCAGAACCCCGGTTTCTTTTCGAGGTGGCGGCACCGGCGTTCCCGTCATGAAGATGTACAGGCATTTGGAAACGGCAGTATCACGTAAGAATCGCAGAGAATAGGAATAGAACCATTGAACAGGATCAGAAAACGTGGGGTCGGTGAGATTTGAACTCACGATCGACGGGTCTCTCCGACATGCGCGGGGAGCACGAATGTTGCATCAGTGCTCCAACGGGTCATCATCATCATCAGTAGACCCATTGTTCATCACACGCAAAGACCGCTGGAGCCCGTCGCCATTCCGGACTAGGCCACGACCCCACGGGTATCCTATATATTCGACAGTCCCTTCATTTAAAAATTGTGTTTCAAGAACACTAACCATATATTGTCTCCCTCCCCCATGTACTGGGAAAAATATGGCTACGGGCAGTTATGCATGCGGACACTCGGCAATGTCGCTGATGGGGGAGACCATCGGCGCCATGCTGAACCGGATTGCCACCCAGTACCCGGACAACGAGGCCCTGGTATCGGTGCACCAGAACATCCGCTGGACATACAGGGAGTTCCTTCTTCAGGTAAACTCTCTTGCACGTGGTCTTATGGCACTCGGTGTCGAGCGCGGGGACAGGGTTGCGATCTGGGCGATGAACTACGCGGAGTGGACGCTGACCCAGTTCGCGACCGCAAAGATCGGCGCCATTCTGGTAAACATCAACCCCGACTACCGTGTCTTCGAACTCGAATACGCGCTGAAGCAGGCAGAAGTCTCGACCCTCATTGTGCAGGGGCGCTTCAAGACCTCCGACTATGTCGGCATGGTCTACGAGGCCTGCCCCGAGGCGATCGAGGCGCGGCCCGGCAGAGTTTCCTCGGAGAAGTTTCCCTTCCTGAGAAACATCATCTTCATGGGCGACATCCCGTACAACGGCATGTTCTCCTGGGACGAGGTGCTCCAGAAAGGGGAGGCGATCAGCCCCGACGAACTGGAGGAGCGCGAGGAGACCCTCAACTTCGACGACGCCATCAACATCCAGTACACGAGCGGGACGACCGGTTTCCCGAAGGGCGTCGTCCTCACTCACCACGGCGTCATGAACAACGGCTACATCATCGGCGAGGGGATGAAGTTCACCGAGAAGGACCGCCTCTGCATCCCTGTGCCCTTCTATCACTGCTTCGGCATGGTCCTCTCGAACATGGCCTCGGTCACTCACGGCACGACGATGGTCATCCCCGCCCCGGTCTTCAATGCCGAGGCTGTCCTGAAGACGATCCAGAACGAGCGGTGCACCGCCGTCCACGGCGTGCCGACGATGTTCATTGCCGAACTCTCCCACCCTGACTTTGCAAAATACGATTATTCCACCCTGCGCACCGGGATCATGGCCGGTTCCCCCTGCCCGATCGAGGTGATGAAGCAGGTCAACAGCCTCATGAATATGCGGGACATCGTCATCGTCTACGGGCAGACTGAACTCTCGCCCGGCATCACCATGACGACGGTGAACGACCCCCTGGAGCGCAGGGTCACGACTGTCGGCAGGCCATTCCCGCATACCGAGATCAAGATCATCGACCCGAGCACAAAGAGGATCGTCCCCCAGGGCGAGATCGGCGAGATCTGCGCCCGCGGTTATATGGCGATGAAGTGCTATTACAACAATCCCTCGGCCACCCGCGCAACTCTGGACCAGAACGGCTGGCTTCACACCGGCGACCTCGGCGTGATGGACGAGGAGGGGTACGTGAAGATGTCAGGGCGCCTGAAGGAGATGGTGATCCGGGGCGGCGAGAACATCTACCCGCGGGAGATCGAGGAGTTCCTCCACCACCACCCAAAGATTGCCGACGCCTATGTGATCGGCGTGCCCGACGAGAAGTACGGCGAGGAACTGATGGCCTGGGTGAAGCCGAAGAACGGGCAGGCCCTCACGAAGGAGGAGATCGTCGAGTTCTGCACCGGCCAGATCGCCCGCTTCAAGATCCCGCGGTACTACAAGTTCGTGGACAGTTTCCCGATGTCTGTCACCGGCAAGATCCAGAAGTTCAAGATGCGCGAGATGGCGATCCCCGAACTCGGACTCGAAGGGGCCTCGAAGATCCAGACTGCCTGAGAGATCGGCATCCCTTTTTTTCAGACGGCCGGGCCGACATCCGGCAGGCGTCAAGGAGATCATTTTTATGTACTGCTTCCGGTAATGACTCCTGACTCCCTGGGGCAGATGTCCCACAGGGGGATGGAGGAGATATTATGGTCGGGATCACACGCAGCGAGATCGACACCAGTGTACCGATGAGGGCATCGAGCGCTGCTCTGGCAGGCTCGGTCGTCACCTATGTCGGCCGGGTACGGGCCGAGGAGGGCGCCACCGGGCTTTCGATCGAGGCGGATGTCGAGCAGGCGACGAAGAGTCTGGAATCGATCCGGGAAGAGGCGGTCAGGCGTTTCGGGCTGAGTTGTGCAGATGTCGTGCATAGGATCGGCGAGGTCACTGTCGGTGACGTGGTCCTTCTGGTGGCCGCGGGCGCACCGGAGAGGGACGTGGCCTTTGAGGCGTGCACGTACATCGTCGAGGCGGTGAAAGAACAAAATATCATCAAAAAAAGGGCACTGCTCGCAGCCTGAAGATCGACAGGGCCGCCCTGTCCCTCTAAACCACCTATTTTCCCGTGCAAAAAAGGGAAGAGAACCTTTAACCTGATGCCGCACCACCCGAATGCATGCCCTACACCCTCAGGCTGATCTCCATCGAGGAGAAGGAAGATCTGGCGGCACGGTATGCCGCACAGGTCAGGTACGAGATCAAGTCCGACATCTACGGCTGCTGTATCAAACTTCTCACCGGCGACCGCAGTGTCAAGGAGCGCTGGGAGGAGAATTTCTTCTTCATCTCCCAGTCGATCCGCTCTCACGGTCGCCTTTATGTCCTCCGCGATCCGGCGGCCTCGAAAGACACGGTCTTCTATGACCCGGCGACGAGAACGGCGTTCCTCCTCAATGTCACCTACTATGGCTGGGTGAAGTCCCTTGCCCTCTCTGTGGCAGGCGACACCCTGGAGGACGAGCACGGGATCGCCTCCATCCACGGCGCCTGCATCGACGCCGACGGCCGGGGGTGCTGTATCCTCGGGGCGTCGGGCGCGGGCAAGACCACCCAGACGTACGGCTTGCTCCGCGACCCGCGGGTGCGGGTGGTCGCCGACGACTGGTCCTTCGCCCGCATCTTCGGGGACGAGGTCTTCGCCTACGGTTCTGAGAAGAACTTCTACATCCGGGCAGATCTCGCCACCATCTGGCCGGAATATACCGACCTCGTCGCCCGCGCCGATTTCGACACTGAGGGCCGCGCCGTCGTGGACCTGCGGTCTGTCGTGGGGAAGGGGCGCATCCTCCCGATGACCACGATCCGAACGGTCGTCCTCCTCCACCGCGATCCCGGAGAGGCGCAGACGGTCACGGCCTGCAGTCCCGGCACCGCCCTCGACGTGCTCGCGGCTGCGGGCTACTACAACCCCCACCTCCTTGTCAGGACGCCCTTCAAGGAAAATCTCCGGAGACGGTTCTTTGCAGCGCTGCTGGGGGCGGCGCGGGTCTATGTCGTCAACACGACCGGCACGCCCGAGGAGACGCAAGGGATGCTGCGCGGGATCGTCTTCGGGGAGTAAGAGTGAGGGAAATTTACATGGCCCGGACGACCAGTATCAGCACGACAGAGAGTACGAACAGCCAGATGAGTACGACGATAATGAGCCCGGTCCATCCGTGAATATGCGCCGACCTGTCTTCGGTTTTCGCACGTTCTCTATACTCTTCAAGCACATCGGGCGGCATCAGTCGGACTGCACATGCGATCCCGGCCGGGACGAGGATCAGGTCGTCCAGATAACCAAGGACAGGAATGAAATCAGGGACCAGATCAATCGGGCTCAATGCATATGTGACGGTCAGCACCAGAACTCCCTTCGCATACCAGGGGATGCGTGGGTCTCCACGGGCGAGATACAGTGCGTACACATCAACTTTCACATTCTGTGCATGCTGTTTCAGTTGTTCAATGGAGAGCATCCCACACAAAAAAAGATTATTCTTCGGCCTGCTTCCGGGCGATCAGCCCTTCTGCCGCCTTCTGCGCACCATTGATGATCTCGGCCTCGCCGGGGATGCGGTGGTCCTCCATGAGCACCCGGCCATTGCAGAGCACCGTCGTCACTGCGGCGCCGGAGCAGGCATAGACCGCGTTCGAGACAGGGTTGTACAGGGGAGTGTTGGAAACCGCACGGCGGTCGAGGAGGACGAGGTCTGCCGGCGCGCCCTCGGCGATGACACCGCCCTCGAAACCCAGAGCCGCGGCACCGTTCGCCGTCGCCATCTGGAAGGCCTCGGACGCCGGGAGGAGGGTCTGCGAGTTCCAGTAGAACTTCTGGAGCAGGGCGGCGAATTTCATCTCCTCGAACATGTCGAGGTTGTTGTTCGAGGCGCAGCCGTCTGTGCCCAGACAGACACCGGCGCCCCGCGCCTTCAGCCACTCGTACGGCATCGCGCGGTGGACGGCAAGCTTCATGTTGCTTGTCGGATTGTGGGAGGCGAAGACGCCGCGGTCGCCAAGAAGGGTACAGTCGTCCGAGTCGAGCCAGCAGCAGTGGGCCGCGACCGTGCGGGGTGTCAGGCAGCCGCACCTGTCCAGCAAGGCCGCCGGGCGCATGCCGGTCTTCTCGACACAGTCATGCACCTCCTGCTCGGTCTCGGCAAGGTGGACGTGGAGACCGACGTTCTGCTGCCGGGAGAACTCAGCGCACCAGTGCAGTCCCTCCTCGGAGACAGTGTACACCGAATGAGGGCCGACGGCCGCCCTGATCCGCGGGTTGTTCATCCCCTTGATCCGGGCGATGAGTTTCTCCGTCGCGTGGATCTCCTTCTCTCTCTTCTCCTCGTCGAAGAGGTCGATGAACCCATATGAAAGCTGGGCCTTCATGCCCATCTCGTCCACGGCGCGGGCCGCTTCCTCCATGAAGAAGTACATGTCATTGAAGCCGACAGTCCCCGACCGGATCATCTCCAGGCAGGCGAGCTTCGTTCCCCAGTACACGTCATCATCTGTCAGGTGCGCCTCAAGGGGCCAGATCTTCTCGGACAGCCACTGCTGGAGGGGCATGTCGTCGGCATAGCCGCGTAGCAGGGTCATCGCTGCATGAGTGTGGGTGTTGTACAGCCCTGGCAGGGCGACCGCACCGCCGCCGTCGACGATCCTGTCGGCATCGCCGCCGGCCTTCTCCCCGATCGCGGCGAAACGCCCGTTCTCGACCCTGATATTCACCCGCGTTCCGTTCAGCTCAACATCCCTGATGAGCACGCTTCTCTCAGTACCAGTCATAATCAGTCACTTCCACAAACCCGCACAATCGATTCGACCAGATCCTCGGTCCTGTGCGCGTATTTCTTCGAGGTGGCGAGGATGTGTTCGTAGGTCAGCACCTCGTCAGATAATCCATTCGCATAGTTGTCCACGGTGCAGACAGCGGCGACCGGGATGCCGAGTTCTCGTGCCAGGGTCGCCTCGCTTGCGACCGTCATGCCGACGACGTCGGCGACCTTTGCAAGGCCGCGCACCTCCGCCACTGTCTCGATCCGTGGCCCCCGCGTCTGGGCGTACACTCCGCCGACCTGCGCCGTGGGAATGGCCTCCGAAAGTTTCCGGACAAGGCCCTCGTCGAGGGCAGGCATCACATGCTCGATGGCATGATCATGGAAGGACGGGATATCGGTGAGGCTGAGGTAGTCTGTCGGAATAACCACTGTCCCGGGCGGGATCTCCGCCTTCAGGGAACCGACCGAGCCGAAAGAGACGATCCTGTCCACGCCGGAGAGTGCAAGAGCCGCGGCCTCTGCCCGGTAGTTGATCCGGTGCGGCGGCCTCCCCCCCTGGTGGCGGAGCATGATGGCGATATCCCCTGCCATCACCTCTGCCGGGCCATATGGTGTCCAGACAGTCCTTTTTTCGAGTCTCGGGAGGTTGCAGTAGAGAAGACTGGTGCCGCCGATGATCCCGAGCATCACTGTCCCCTCCGCCCTGTGTGCATGCCTGCCATCATGTATAGAGGGATCCCTGAGGAGTAAAACCCATCTTTTTACCCTTGTCCTGCCATACGCTGATGCCGGGATAGAGATGAGCAGATTCCATATCGTCGATGACGACACGATTGCCCGGGGGGAGTGCACGGACATCTACTTCGCCAGGTGCGAGGAGGTCCTTGCAAAGGAGGGGAAGAATCCGCTGGTGACGATGGAGGTCACAACCGTCGGGATGCCGTACGACCGGGGGGTCTTCTGCGGCCTTGACGATGCCGTCGCCCTCCTCGAAGGGGTGCCGGTGGACGTCGAAGCCATGCCTGAGGGGAGTGTGTTTCTCCCGCGCGAACCGGTGATGCGGATCACCGGGCGGTACCGCGACTTCGGGCGGTACGAGACGGCCCTCCTCGGCTTCCTCTGTCACGCCTCGGGGATCGCCACCGCCGCCGCCCATGTCAAGGAAGCGGCGGGTGACTGTAAGGTCTATTCCTTCGGGTCGCGCCGGCAGCACCCGGCGATCGCACAGATGATCGAGCGCTCGGCCTGGATAGGCGGTGTCGACGGTGTCTCGAACACCACGGCACCTGAAGGTATGCCGATCGTCGGGACAATGCCGCACGCCTTCGTGATGTGCCATGCCACACCCGAAGAAGCATGGACCGCCTTCGACCGTCACTCGGCCCCGGATGTGCCGCGCCTGATGCTCTGCGACACCTTCGGCGACGAGAAGGAGGAGTGCCTGAAGGCGGCAGAACTCGGGTTTACCGGGGCGGTCCGCCTGGACACGCCGCGGTCGCGCCGGGGGAACATGCGTGCGATCCTCGAAGAGGTGCGCTGGGAACTCGACAGTCACGTCCACGAGGACGTCGGCATCTTCCTCTCCGGTGGGGTCACCCGGGAGGACATCCGCGCCTACCGCGACCTGGTGGACGCCTTCGGTGTCGGCGGGGCGATCGCCAATGCGCCGGTGATCGACTTCTCCCTGGACATTGTCGAGATCGAGGGGAAGAGTTGCGCGAAACGCGGGAAGTGGAGCGGGGTCAAGCAGGTCTACCTCCTCCCCGGCGGCGCCAGGGTGATCCTGCCGACGGGCGCGCACGCACCCGAAGGGGCGGTACCGCTCCTCAAACCGGTCATGCGGCACGGGCAGGCGGTCGGGCACACAGACATGGCGAAGGCCCGGGCGCGCGTCCTCGCAGATCTTGCTGAGAGGGCACAATCCGCATGAGCAGCGGGGGCCCCGGCCCAAATCCATTTATCTGATGGCATTCAATATCGTAGGGTAGCATCGGGCCGATAGATCAGGGGAAGATCGCTTCCTTGGCATGGAAGAGGCCGCGGGTTCAATTCCCGCTCGGTCCACTCGTTTTTAAAAAGAACGCCATTGTGGGATTCATCGTTGGAATGAATTCCTGGGTCCGGACATTTATCCGTTTCACGCGCCCTTGCGCGGTAATGTTTCGGCAATTCGGGTAAAAGAGAAAAAGAGTCCTCTTCCCCCATGTCCGGACACGGATTCTCGCCCACAGGCACTCATTGGGGGGAGGAGGCTTACGGTCAGGTCAGACACTGTTCAGCCGGTAATCATACCTTCCGCTGGCGATACGGTCCATCACGATCTCGTTTAGCCTGTTGAGGTGGCCCTCGGGAAAATACCCTGAAGTGATGCTCGAACTCCCGGTAGAAGAGAGCATATACACGCTCCCCCGGGAGACACCGAACACTCTGGCGATCGGGCCCTTTGCGATCCAGATCATCTGCACCTTATCATAGTTCATGACCGCGGTCTCGCGGTCGACGGCGCCGTTCACGAACGTGAAGAGGTTTTCACCGGCGTCAAACTCCGTGACCCTGAAGGAGACGTGCGCGGCATAGAGTGTCGCAAGGACTGCCAGCGCCGTACCCAGGGGCAGCATGCACTGCACGACCACGCCCGGGATGCCGGTGATCCCGGAAAGGGCGGCGGCCTCGGGGGAGACGTAGAGTGATGGGATGCACATCACCGCCGCCAGCACCAGGGACGCGACGACCGCCCGTATCTGGAGCACACTCTTTGCGCCTTCCGGCTGTCTCTCTGGATCGCGTTCATAGACGAACTCCGGCACCAGTTCCCGGAAGACTCTCTGCTGGGTCGCATCGTCTTTGAGCAGGCAGAGGACAGGGCGCGAACTGTCGTCACTCTCCGAGGCCAGTCCCACCACCTCGGCTTCGATGCACGACCGCCCCAGAATCCTGGCGGCGAGCGTGCTCTTGACGCGGACGGCGTTGATCCGTGAGACACTGAAAGAGGTCCTGTAGGTCCTGATCAGACCATGCTGGAGATAGATCGTGTCGCCCCGGCGGTAGACCTTGTAGTTGTAGTACCGGAACATCAGCGAGACCGATGGCATGATCTGGACTGTGACGAACATCACGAGAGAGACCATCGCCCCCGCACCCAACTCGACCTCAGTTACCATGGAGAGGTAGAGTTCAAAGACCGAGTAGGCCAGGAACATCGAGCCCAGTATGGTCTGGTAGGTCGAGACGCTGAAGAGTCCATGTATAATTACGTCCAGCGGAGTGAACGTTGCCAGGGACTCGATCGTCTCCTCCTCATCCGGGGAGATCGCATGGTCGTAGAGGCGCTGCGACATCTCGGACCTCAGCCTCTCAGCCACGTCCTGCCTGAACGTCAGGACCGCTTCCGGGGTCGTGGCGCTGGCCCCGGAGTTGATGTTGATCAGCACCTTCGATGTCCCAAACACCCTGTTTGCGATGTCCCGGTTCACGTTGACCGATGCCATCTTTGTGTAGGGGAGGGTCTTTTTCATCTGAAAGAGGGTGTCCCTCTCGACCACGACATCTGTCTCATTAAATTGGATGGTCGTCCTCTTCCACTGCCTGGAGTAGAAGAGTAGGAGGGCGATAGGAGAGAGCGCGAGTATACCCCGGACGGCGGTGCTGTCGATCCATGCACCGAGGAAAATCAGCAAGATCACTATTGAGAAGAACGTCCTGGCCGAATTTTCCACGATAATGCTGGGGTGACACCTGAATTTTTCGCCGGCCATGCTCCTTTCCTCTGAACACGGAGGTGCCTGTGGGGCGGCGCGTTCCTCATCCGCGTCGGGGAAGTCCTTTTCGCACTGCCGACCGTTGGCGGTCTGGTCGATAGAGGATGATTCCGCGTCTGTTCCGGTCGGGTGTAGCCCGTTTTGATTCTCCACTCTATTTTCCTCCAGATCTGCTCTCCACTCACTCATCCGCAGGCCCGGCGGTGGCGGTAGCGGGGGCTGGGGGCGTTTTGATCCTGTCCTGGAGCATGCGACCGATCAGTTTGTTGAGCAGGTCTGCGACCTTCTCCGCCTCCTCGATCTCCAGGTATTCGATGGTCGCATCCCCGCCTGCGGTGGTGATGGTGACATCCGCAAGACCGAGCAGGGTGTTGATCGGGCCGCGGGAGACTTCCACCTGGTGCACCCGTTCGATCGGCACCAGGATGTGCCGTATCACGAGGACTCCGCAGCGGACATCCACTCTGTCCTCGGTGATCTGGTACCTGTACCGGGCGTAGTAGACCGGCGGGGCCGCCGCGCTATAGAGCAGGGCGACCGCGAGGACCACCAGAGCGGCGTATTGAACTGGACCGTAGTACGGGCCCAGGAATTCCTGCGAAAAGGTCGTCAGGAGGAGATAACCCGCCAGGAGTACGGCGTATGAGATGGCATGCCCGATGTACATCGAGACCATGCACTTCCGGTTCAGCCTTCTGTAGACCTCGCCTCCTGCACCGGTCTCATGGACGGGTTCCTCTTCATCAACCGCAGGGTGCCCTCGAAAAGGGCCGGAAATCGGCATAGGTAGAGTTTTTCATTGTGCGCAATTGAAGGTATGGTCGGGAGGGGGTGGGCACCGGACAGGGATGATGCGCGGGACCGCGTGCTCTCCCGCCTCCAGGACCGTATGAGGGAGGGTTAGGGGAGTAGCCTGGCCCAATCTTTATTATGGGATCACGTTCAACAATATGAGGTAGCACTGGGCCGATAGATCAGGGGAAGATCGCTTCCTTGGCATGGAAGAGGCCGCGGGTTCAATTCCCGCTCGGTCCATCTCTGTTTTTGTGAAAATAACTATTGCAGATCGAATCTGGAATAGTCTCTCGTGTTAATGCATCGAGGAATCTGCTGATATTGCCGACGCGGTTTTTCAAGTGGTCGTGGACTTCCGGGGAGACGGCGATGTGCAGGCGTCGCCGGATGCGGGTTTTTGAGGATCATATGGCATTTTCTCTATCTCTTGTTTCCTGTTTGTTGCGTACGGTACGCACACTTACGATTTGTGTGGACACTCTGGTGATCATACAGAGGTGGTCAGAGGTTTTAGTGAAGGGGGTTACTGCATCGCGGGGGAGAGAGCGGGACTGCTGAGAAGGCCAGAGAGAGTGAAAGGCAGGGTGTGTCGTGACACATGCAGATACTTACCACGTCTGAAGTGAAGCACCATCGAGTGAATTTCCAAATTAATCGAGACATTCCAAACAATCTGAGATTTATTCCTTAGAATAGTACATTTTTGATGTGCAATGAAGGCCTGGAGGGTTTAAGGATGACGTTTTAAAAAGAACGGTGATGATATCGACAGGTCTATTACGCACCATATATATTATTGGTTTGGAAATACAATGGAGTATTGCCTATGGATAGAAATACTGATGTCCAATTAAAAATGCTCGAGGAAATAATTAGAGACGAATCGCCAATGCACTATTGTCAACCGGATGTAGATAAATATGATATCGCAAAATTTCTTCCCCAATCCGAAATTGATACTATAATCGAATATTTAAAAGGACCAGCAAAAGTTGGGATTTGGGGGATTAATACCACCCTAAATTTAAATGGATTTTATAAATATTTTAAAGAAAATTGTATGGATAATGAGATCCAAAAAATTGTGGAAAAATGGTATAGAACGGCTCCACATGGATTACGCCACGAAAAATTCTCAACTAACCAATTTATAAGAGTGAGTTTTATATTTTCACTTTTTTACTACATCCAACAAAAAGATAATGAAACCGTTAAAAAAACAATAGAAAGAGTTATTCGTCCCGATGATATGGAAATTATTCTGAAACTAAACCACGATACAATTAAAAAAGATTTTCAAAAAGCATTTAAGATATTTAATGAAGAAATTATTTTTGATCAATTTATCCCTATGGCCAATGATGGCAGTATATTTCTCTTCCTAAACCACCACTGTATTATCGAAAGGGATTATCTCGAATTAACAATCTATTCTACAGGTAAAGAGTCAATTGAAATTATGGTCAGGTTTTTTAATGAATTAAACCATATAGAACAAACAAAAATTTCAAGATTTTTCTCCCCATCAGAAGTAGCTTTCTCTGTGTATGTCCCCTATCTTGAACCGAACTTCAGACAAATTGTGTCCTCCAAGGAATTACAGGAAAAAATTAGTATCGCCATCTCAGAATTTAACCAAGGAAGTTATTCCCATTGTGTCAATACGCTAGGTATTTTTACAGAAAGTCTTTTGATTCAAATTTTTGAAACATTATTCAGACAAGAATTGAATAGAAAAATGCCTATGGGCGAGTTATTCTATTATATCCAAGAAAATGTTCAGGAAACAGTTAATCCACAAAAGGAGTCAAGTAAGGCAAACAGTGAATCTAATAATGCAAACATTGATAGATTATTTAGAGAGATTAAAGAAACTTCAACTCAGATAGGTAAAGAACCAAGTGAGAAAATCAATGAACAAGTCCTCAAAATAATCACAAAAGCAATTCAATATAGCAAAGTAGAAGATTATAACTTAAGGGAAATATTGATGCGCCATTTACAAAAAGATGGACGAATAACAATTTTTCCAGAGAGTAAATTAGCGAATTTCAATGAATTAAGAGAATATCGAAATGCGATTTCACATCGAAGTAAAATCCAAATTAACGAGTTTGAAGCGATTCGAAGTTTTTACTGCTGTATATCACTACATACATGGTGGATGGAAACGATAGATGCTATTGATTGGACTTCTCCAAAAGATGAAATTATTAAGAAACTTGTTGAATGTAAGATCGAATAATAATTATGATCCCATAACCCCCCATCACGGGCTGAGAAAAATAAGATCGCACATTTGTACAGGCACTCCGATGATCCTGCATCGGCAATTGGAGGTCTTAGGAAGATAGGAACATGCGCTCGCGGGGATTGAGGCTTTCGAGGCAGATCTCGAGTTCGAAAAGGTGAGAGAGCGAAGGCGCACGGCTGCCTGGCGGGAAAAATAGACGCTCGACAAGACGGCACCTTTTAAATAGGAAATAAATATTCAAGGAGAGGCAATGTTCCATGTCGTCGGAAGAGAATAAGGCGCTTGTCCGAAGGTTTATCGATGCCTATAATACGCGAAATCTGGATCTGTTCGGGGATCTGGTGGCACCGGATTATATCGACCACACTCATCAGCAGCGAGGTCTGGAAAGTTTCAGACAACTTTTTCAACTCGCCTTCGAAGGTTTCCCTGACTGGCATGAGAAGATCGAAGATATGATTGCCGAAGGGGACAGGGTATGGGTCTGTGTGAGAGCTACCGGGACCCATACGGGCAAATGGAATCTGTTCGGCGTCACATTGCCTCCTACCGGCAACAGGGTAACAATGCAGATGGTGTTCATCTGGCGGATCGCGAACGGCAAACTTGCAGAGGGATGGGAAATCGATAGCGATCTGGATTTCCTCAGACAACTGGGTGTGATCCAATACACGGAAAAAGGAAAGGAACTCTTTCCAGAGGACGTCGATTCTATAGAGAACGCTGTTGGGCAATAGTCTCTTAAAGACAACTGGTTGAAGAGATATCTCCAGTTTACACAAGGTTCCTCCAGTCCACATCCCTCTTCACGCATGTCGCCGATGTACGCCACAGTCCTGAACCCGATCTGGCCCTCCATCTCCTGCTCCCCGATGGTCGCGAGGAGGCCGTAGGCACTCAGGTTTTCAAGGCCATTTCCGGTCACACGGTCCGGGAGATGTCACCCCGAGAGGGGTCGTGCTACCTCAAGAATACTGTTCTTGACATTTCTTCTCCCGATCGCTGAGAATATCGGGACTTCAGGCCTAAAACGGGTTTATGACGGAAAAATTCCAGTGCCAGCGCATACTGCGTGGCACCGCATGTCCCCGCCGCGGCCGAGGTGCCCTGCGGCACAGGCCTGAAAGGTAATGATTCGTGTTTTACAGCATGAAAAACCCGGGAAAGCCAGGGGAATATCCCGTTACAGGCACCGCCGACATCCCCATACAGAAGGATGGTTTTTTGCCAGAAGGCAACTGATAGAAGATGGGTGTATTGTGGGTCTAAAGGAATGGATTGTGCCACAGGACAAGGCATTTTTCGACCTGTTCGAGAAACTGGCAGATACAGTCAATGATGGGGCGCTGCTCCTCAACGCGCTCGTCAACAACTACGTCGACGTGCAGAACCAGTGCCACAAGATGAAGCAGATCGAACACAAAGGCGACGAGATTGCGCACCAGGTCTACGAGCAACTCAACCTCACCTTCATCACCCCCCTGGAACCCGAGGAGATCTCGCGGCTCGCCACCGCCCTCGACGACATCCTCGACTACATCGACGGGACGACGCAGCAGATGTACGGTTACGGCGTCACCGAGGCCGACGATGTCATGAAAGAACTGGCGCGGCTCATTCTCCTCTCAACACAGGAGGTCCAGACGGCGGTACGGCTGATCCGGAAGATGGACGACCCCCGCACCGTCGAGAAGCACTGCATCGAGATCAACCGGCTTGAGAACCTTGCCGACGTCGTGCTCGGGAACGCGATCAAGGACCTCTTCGCCACCAACGACGCCATCACGATCATCAAACTCAAGGATATCTACGAGAACCTTGAGGTCGCCACCGACAAGTGCGAGGACGTGGCGAACGTACTCTCAGACATCGCAATTAGACATTCCTGAAGAGTGATCATGGAAGTCGTCATAATTCTCGGCATCATGCTGGCCCTGATGTTCAACTTCGTCAACGGCCTCAATGATGCCGCAAACTCCATAGCCACGGTCGTGGCGACCAAGGTGCTCTCCCCCTTCAAGGCCGTGCTCCTTGCGTCATTTTTCAATCTTGTCGGTCCGCTCCTCTTCACGACCGCGATCGCACAGACGATCGGGCGGGGCATCGTTGATCCCGCCGTTTTCACTCCTCATCTGATCCTCATGGCCCTGATCGGAGCGGTGCTCTGGGTCTTCGGGTGTTCATATTTCGGGATCCCGGTATCGAGCAGTCACGCCCTGATCGGCGGCATCCTCGGCGCCGCAACGGCGCGGGCAGGGATCGAGTCGATCCTCTGGCCATCGGAGATGCTCTTCGTCGAACTGGTCGTCATGGTCGTGATCGGGGCGATCGGCGGTATGGCAGCCGCAGTTTATCTTGCCCTCGCCACCGGCGAGGCATGGAACCGGTACCTGGCTATCGGCGCCCTCTCCGGCATCACCATCCTGATCCCGATTCTCGTGGCCACAGGCCTCCTCCCCATCTCCGGGATCGTCAGCGTCGTTGTCTTCATGGTTGTCTCCCCGATGCTCGGGTTCATGGTCGCCTATGCCTTCGGCGTCGTCATCATCAGGCGCCTCGCTCATTCAAACCCGCTCATCCTCAACCATGGCTTTAAGAAACTCCAGATCGTGGCCGCGGCCTTCCAGTCGATAGGTCACGGAAGCAACGACGCCCAGAACGCGATGGGCATCATCACGGCGATGCTCGTTGCCGGGGGTATCCTCACCGAGTTCGCCGTCCCCCTCTGGGTCATCCTCATCTCCTGCACCGCGATCTCCCTCGGCACCCTCCTTGGCGGATGGCGGGTTGTGGACATGATGGCAAACAAGATCACGCGGATGCGCCCGTACCAGGGTTTCTGCGCATCGACTGCGGGAGGGGCGGTCCTCTCCCTCGTCACCGCCTTCGGTGTCCCGGTCTCCACAACCCATGCAATGAGCGGGGCGATCATGGGCGTCGGGGCGACGAAGGGTTACTCGGCCGTGAAGTGGGGGATTGTGCGAGACATCGTGGCCGCCTGGGTCATGACCGTCCCGGCCTCTGCGGCGGTCGCCTGGGGATGTTATGTCGTTGTCGATATCTTCTTCCCCTGACCCTCATTTTTGAAGAACCGGCACCAGGGGACGAGCGGACAGACGTCGCAGCGCGGCCTGCCCGCAATGCAGACCGCACGCCCGTGCTGGACAAACAGGGCATTGACCTCGCCCCAGACTTCCTGCGGGAAGAGCGCGGTCAGGTCTTTTTCAATTTTTTCCGGGTCGCTCTCGTCGGTGAGGCCGAGAAGACGGGAGATCCGGCGCACATGGGTATCCACCGCGATCCCCTTGTCAATGCCGAAGGCATTGGAGAGGACGATGTTCGCCGTCTTTCTCCCGACGCCGGGGAGGGAGAGGAGGCCGTCGAGGGTCGCCGGCACCTCGCCCCCGAAGGTGTCGGTGATCTGTCGGGCGGCGCCGATGATGTGGCGTGCCTTCACCCGGTAAAAACCGGTCGGCCTCACGATGGCGGCGACCTCCGCCTCGTCCGCGGCGGCAAGGGCGGCGGGCGTCGGATACCGGGCGAGGAGGAGGGGGCGCACCGCCTCGACCGAGCGGTCGGTGGTCTGGGCCGAGAGGATTGTCAGGACAAGCACTTCAAAGGGATCGCCGTAACTGATCCCGTTCTCGATTGTCGGAGGATAGCGCCCGCGGAGGGCATGATATATCAAACAGGCACGTGATCGGTCCATAAAAGTGGGGTAGGGCAGATTCGAACTGCCGTCAAAGCGTCCCAAACGCTCTAGGATGGACCAGGCTACCCTACTACCCCGGATGCAGGAAATACTATCGGCGTCTTTCCTAAAATAATTATGGTGGTGGGGGATTAGAAGGGAAACAGGGTGCATGCGGTGTCGCTGACGACGGTACCCGTAAAGGTGCCCTCGCAGACCGCTTCGGAAAGGTTTTCCGGCCTCCTGCCGTCGATGACGACAAGGGGGATCCCGCAGCGCTCGATGATCTTGGCGGCCACGATATCGATGACCGTGTTCGACCCGGCGTCCAGGCGGGCTGCCGAGATGATCTCGAGGAGTTCCTGCGGGGTCATCCGGTCGTACCGGCGTGCGTGGGCGTCCTTCTTCGGGTCGGCACTGTAGATGCCGTCGACGGACGTGCCGTTGATGACCACGTCGGCACTCACCGTCTCGGCAAGCACGGCAGAGACCGCATCGGTTGTCTGACCGGGGGTAACGCCACCCATGACCACGATCTTGCCAGACTCGGCAAAGACTCTGGCCTCCTGATAGGAGGTGGCAACCGCGGGGTATGCGGCGTCACCGAGAGCATACATCAGGAGAGAGGCATTGATCCGGGTGATCATGATCCCGATCTCGTCCGATGCAGCCTCGTTGATGCCGAGGGTGCGCGTGACCCTGATATAGCGCCGGGCTTCGCCTCCGCCGCCGACCACGACAAACACCTGACTGCGGGAGGCCATTTTCTTCAATACCTCGACGTACCGGGAGATAGTATGAGATTCGAGGGAGGGCACCAGTATCGAACCTCCCAGGGAGAGCACGATCTTCGTCATGGTGATCTAACCTTATATGTTTAGGAATTACGCCCATATATCTTGTTGAGATCGGTCGCCCGGAGGCCCATACCTTTTAATGGAGGAAAACTCCCATGCGGGGGCATGCATGAGGCGCACCAATACGCACGGGTCGAGGGGGACACAGTCAGATGTTCACTCTGCGCTCATCGCTGTACGATCGCCGCGGGCAAACATGGAATCTGCGGGGTGCGGGTCAACGAGGGCGGCACCCTGTATGCGGCAAATTATGGCCTGGTCGCCGCAGAGGCGGTGGACCCGATCGAGAAAAAGCCGCTCTTCCACTTCCTGCCCGGTACCCTCTCGTACTCCCTCGGCGGTGTCGGTTGCAATTTTAGGTGCCAGCACTGCCAGAACTGGCACATCTCGCAGGCGTCCCTCGCCGACCTCCGGCTGATGGAGATCCCGCCCGCGACCGGGGTGGAGAGGGCGCTCGCTTCGGCGTCCGCGAGCATTGCCTGGACATACAACGAACCGACGATCTGGCACGAGTACGCCCTGGACATGGGAACACAGGCGCGGGCGCGCGGCCTTGGCACGGTCTATGTCACGAACGGCTACATCACGGAGGAGGCGCTCGACGAACTTGCGCCGATGCTCAATGCCTTCAGGGTGGACATCAAGGCCTTCACCGAGGGTTTCTACAAGAAAGTCTGCCGGGCAAAACTCCAGCCCGTGCTCGACGCCGCACTCGCCGCCCGCGAGCATGGGATGCACATCGAGACGGTGACTCTCGTTATCCCCGGCCTCAATGACTCGGAAGACGAGATGAAGGCCCTGATCACCTGGGTCCTCGACAACCTGGGGCCAGACACGCCGATGCACTTCACCAGGTTTCACCCTGACTACAAGATGCGCGACCTGGAGGCGACGCCCTTCAGGACTCTTGAGCGGATCTACAGGCAGGCAAAGGACCTCGGCGTGCGCTACCCGTACCTCGGCAATGTCCCGCCCGGGCCGTACGAGAACACGTACTGTCCCTCCTGCGGGGCGCTGCTCATCGAGAGGGCCGGTTTTTCGAGCAGGTTCGTCGACCTCGACGGGGACCGGTGCGGCCAGTGCGGGGAGAGGATCCCGGTTGTCAGGTCGGTCTGAGGGGCGGCCGCGCTTCCTCGCCGACAGGATGCTCGGGGTGCTGACACGGCACCTGCGGTTGATGGGGTACGACACCCTCTCGGCGAACGCCCTCACGCCGGGAAACCCGCGAGAGGACACGGTGCTCCTTGCCATCGCCGAGACTGACGGGCGGATCCTCCTGACGCGGGACGCCGAACTGGCGCGCCGGGCAGGGGGGCGGGGTGTGTACATCAGGTCGGCAGACGTCATGGAGCAGGAGAGGCAACTCGTGGACAGGGGCCTGATCAGGCAGGAGTTCACCTTCGACCGCTGTTCGGTCTGCAACACGCCCCTCCGTCCGGCGCAGAAAAAGGAGGTACTCGGTGCGGCCTATGCGCCACGAAAGCCGGAAGGGCTTTCTTTTTTCTGGTGCCCGATCTGTCGGCGCCTCTACTGGGAGGGGTCGCACACGGCGAGGATGCGGCGAGAGGTCGGGAAAAAAGAGGAGAGTTCTAGGCCTGGTTGAAGAGGACTTCGGTTTCGACGTGGTACTCACGGTCAGATTTCCCGGTCAGGCGCACGTCATAGATCTTCGTATCGCCAGGGACAAAACGCTCGATGGCAATGTTTTTTGTGTCGTTGACGGTGTTGAGTTCTGTGTCGACGAGCGTGACCACGACCACGACGCCGGTGGCCTCGACTGTGCCCGGGCTGGTGGCCTGTACTCGCGCCAGATAGGAAAAGGGTTTGTCGACACTATATTGCGGGGTGAGGCCGAGCACGCCGACAGTTATCGCGGGCTGATCGTCGCCTGTCTGCGGGAGGGCCGCGGTAACCACAGGCGTCACATCGGGCGTTACTACCGGCGATGACGTACACCCTGCCGCGAACGCGGCCAGTGCAAGGGCGATGAGAAGGAGGACGGGGAGGATACGCATGATACACATATCCTGCCCGAGGTCACTTAAACACTACGATATTTAATTCCTGTCCTGTGCAACCCAATGATCATACTGGTGCTTCCAGACATCTTTGTTGGCGAAGACCAGTGCTTTCATCCCTGCCGCCATCTCGGCGTGGAGTGCCTCCTGTTCAGGGTACGTGCGGCAGTCCGTGATCGCCGCGGCAAGGTTCTTCCCGAGCGCAAAGGCCTCTTTCTCGGTAGCGGCAAAGGCCTCAGGGCCTGCGACCATCACCGCGGCCGCCGCGCCGACCGTGTCGGCCCCGAGGACCTGGAGGACGTGGTTCAGGTACGTCGCAATATCGTCGGCACCGGCCCCCCCGGCGGTCGCAACGGCGCACCCGTACTTCCCGGCAAAGAACTGGCAGTGGACGGCGTCGGCCATCCGGTCGAAGACCACCTTCATCTGCGCGGAGACGTTGTCGATATAGTTTGGCGAACCGAAGACTATCCCGTCGGCTTCGAGCATCTTTTCGTAGAGGGCTGCAAAGTCGTCCTGCTTCGGGCACTCGCCCGTCTGATAGCAGAGGGTGCATGCACTGCATGGCCTGATCCTGAGGGCTGCGGCGTCGATGAACTCGATCTCTGCCCCGGCCTCTCGCGCACCGCGGAGCACGGCATCGACAAGGCGTCCGGTCATGCTCTCCTGCCCGCGAGGGCTCCCATTGATTCCCAGTATTTTCATACTTCTCTCAGCAAAAGATCGTACCCGAAGCCCTTGAGCATTTCGCATGTACGGTGCCGGATTTTATCTGCCTGCCACTATTATGAATTGGTCAATGTTATGAGACATATTTTGGGATTCCACACTCAGTTACATAATTTGAGAACG
Source organism: Methanofollis sp. UBA420 (assembly GCF_002498315.1). NCBI lineage: Archaea > Methanobacteriati > Methanobacteriota > Methanomicrobia > Methanomicrobiales > Methanomicrobiaceae > Methanofollis > Methanofollis sp. UBA420. The sequence continues at coordinate 125,586 of NZ_DAGX01000005.1, read as the reverse complement.
ATGCATGGATATTTATACTGCCGGCCCTAACATATGCATGCAGCGTCAAAACTGCATAGGTAACATAATGTACGGCAACAGAGTAGGTGGCCCGAGGGACAACTTCTCCCGCGGTCCCCGTGAGATGTTCAAGGCAGTCTGTTCAGACTGCGGTAAGGAATGCGAAGTACCCTTCAAGCCGACTGAAGGAAGACCTGTGTACTGCCGGGATTGCCTCCCCAAGCACAGAAAGCCCAGATTCTAAACATTTTAAACATTTTTTCCTTTCATTTTTTCTGCATCGTCCACCGCCATCGTCAGGATCGTTTGTATCGTCAGGTGCCTGTTCTGGATCACAGTCTAGGAGTCCACGCTATCTCCCTCATGGCCCCGGCAATCCGGCGCCACACCTCCGAAAGGTCATTATATCATATCGTCCCATTTTAAAGGCAGTTCTTCTCCCTTGATAGGATTGAGCCCATTTAAACGCCCGCCCGCCTCCCGAATGACCCGGTTCCGATCATGATGGCAATCTCCGGGATCGCGTAATATTATAGATAAATATTATCCTATGATAATTAATTTACTTTTATTCCTATTTTGTATCTAAAAATGAACCTATGAAAAAGCCTATCTAGATTGAAACCGGATATATTTGATGTATATCTATATTGGCCATCAAGATGACCTCAAATTAATATTACTTAATTATAATATTCTATTTTAATGTATAACACAATGTTAATTTACTAAAAAAAATTAGGAACGTTTATATGCGCCTTCCAGAAAAGATATAATGTCCCTATTCGGGGCTTGCAGTAGAGACTCTGGAGAGTTGCATCTGAAAAACCGGGTGAAATTCTCCATGAAGAAACATTCCTGCACAAAGGGTAAAAGGATGAACTGATATGGCAGCATATTCAGAAACAATCGATCTCTATTCAGATGACGGTAAGCTGCTGAAAAGCGGCGTTACCCTCGACAAGATCAGCCCGCTGGTGAACCCGGCGACCAGCAAGATCATCGACCTGACTAAGAGAACGATTAATGTCAACCTTGGGGGCATAGAGCAGGCTCTCAAGATTGGAAAGCTCGGTAAGGGCAAGATCAGGGGACGCGAACTGAACCTCCCGATTATGGAGAACAAGGACGCCATCGTTGCCAGGATCAAGGAAATGGTCCAGGTCGAGGAGGGTGACGACACCAACATCCTCGAGTTCAACAAGGGCAACCTCCTTCTCGTTGAGGTTCCGAAGAAGCGTCTCGTGAACGCCGCCACGTACGACGCAGCGATCACCGCCGTTGCCGCAGCGACCACCTACGCGATCGTCGACCAGTTCAATATCGACGCCTTCAACGCCTCCACGGTCAAGGCCGCCTGCTGGGGCGCCTACCCGCACACCATGGACATGCAGGGTGCCCTTGTCACCTCCATCCTGTCCATTCCGCAGAACAACGAAGGCATCGGCTTTGCTCTCCGTAACGTCCCGGTCAACCACTTCGTCATGATGACCGGCAGAAACTCCCTCCAGGGCGCCGCCCTTGCGTCGACCCTCGAGACCGCCGGTGAGTTCGAGATGGGCCAGGCAATCGGCGCATTCGAGCGCAACCAGCTCCTCTGCTACGCCTACCAGGGCCTCAACGCCAACAACATGGTCTACGACCTTGTCAAGGCAAACGGCGAGACCGGCACAGTCGGTTCCGTCGTCCAGTCCCTCGTCGAGCGTGCGATCGAAGACAAGGTCATTGCACCGGGCAAGAAGGGCGGGTACTTCCAGTTCTACGACACCAAGGACCCGATGCTCTGGAACGCCTACGTCTCTGCCGGCTCCCTTGCAGCCACCATCGTCAACTGTGGTGCAGGCCGGTTTGCCCAGGCAGTCTCCTCGACCCTGCTGTACTTCAACGACCTCATCGAACACGAGACCGGCCTGCCGTCCTCCGACTTCGGCCGCATGATGGGTACCGCCGTCGGTTTCTCCTTCTTCAGCCACTCGATCTACGGTGGCGGCGGTCCGGGCATCTTCAACGGCAACCACGTCGTGACCCGCCACGCCAACGGCGTTGCGATCCCGTGTGTGGTCGCCGCAGCCTCCCTCGATGCGGGCACCCAGATGTTCGCACCTGAAGGCACGTCCAAGATGATGGGCGAGACCTACGGCAAGATCGACGTCTTCAACAAGCCGATAGACCAGATCGCCAAGGGCGTGGATCTGATTGCCTGAGTCAGCCTTCCCCCAGTGCAGGATCGTTCCCCTCCGTCTCCTGTCGCCCCAGACGACAGAAGGCCTGCTGAGCCAGGTCGCGAGGGTTCCGGGAATCCGCCGGATCGTGATCAACGGTCCCGGCCTCCCGGCCATTGTCCCGTACGGCCCGGCCCGCGGTCAGGCCAATCCCAATACCAACAGGCGGACGATCCAGGTCTGTGGCGCCGAATTCGAGATGAAGATCCAGACCGGCACGGTCACCCTTGAAGTCGAAGACGACGAGGTGATCGCAGTAGTGCAGGCAATGTGCGACGAGTTCTTCACTGAAATCCCGTACACCCTCCAGAAAGGCCGGTTCATGAAGAGCACTCCGACCCTTGTGGACTATGCAAAATATGGTCCCGAGACAAACGAACTCGTCATCGGACTCGTCGATCCCAGAAAGAAAGACGGACCGATCATCATCCCGATTCCCACCCGCCCGGAGCAGGGGGAAGACTGTCAGGATATCTCCAGACAGAATATACACCAGATTTAACCGATTGAGGTGACAAAATGGCATACACTCCACAGTATGGTCCGGGAACTTCTATCGTTGCCCAGAACAGGCGCAACCAGATGAATCCCAACTACAAACTCGAAAAACTCCGTGAGGTCACTGACGAGGACGTCGTCCTGGTCCTCGGCCACCGCGCACCCGGTGCGGCTTACCCGAGCGCCCACCCGCCCCTGGCCGAGCAGCAGGAGCCCGCAGACCCGATGCGCAAGCTTGTCAAGCCCACCGAGGGCGCAAAGGCCGGCGACCGTGTCAGGTACGTCCAGTTTGCGGACTCGATGTTCAACGCCCCGTCCCAGCCGTACCAGCGGACCTACGCAGAAATGTACCGCTTCCGCGCCATCGACCCCGGCACCCTCTCTGGCCGCCAGATCGTCGAGTGCCGCGAGCGCGACCTCGACCAGTACGCCAAGACCCTGATCGAGACCGAGATGTTCGACCCCGCCCTCGTCAGCATGCGTGGTGCGACCGTGCACGGCCACTCCCTCCGTCTTGCAGAGGACGGCATGATGTTCGACGCCCTTCAGCGCTGCGTTCTTGGTGAGGACGGCGTTGTCCGGTACGTGAAGGACCAGGTCGGCGTTCCCCTTGACCGTGCGGTCGAGGTCGGCAAGCCGATGGACGCAAAGTGGCTCAAGGAGCACAGCACGATCTTCCACTCCCTTGTCGGAACTGCGCTCCGTGAAGACCCCGAGTACATCGAATACCTCCAGCGCATCCACACGCTGAGGACCAAATACGGTTTCATGCCCAAGGAGGAGTGAATAGCGATGGCAAAGATTGAGAGAGCACAGAAACTGTTCCTGAAGGCACTCAAGGAGAAGTTCCAGGGACAGGATGTGCAGTCTGAGAAGACTGAGTTCTATAACTTCAATGGCGTTCGCCAGTCCCCGAGAAAGTGCGAGTTCATGAAGGAGTCCCGCGCCGTCGAGATGCAGCGTGGTATCTCCATGTACGACCCCGAGCGCTGCCACCTTGGCGGTATCCCGATGGGCCAGCGCCAGCTGATGACCTACGAGGTCTCCGGCACCGGCGTCTTCGTCGAGGGCGACGACCTGCACTTCGTCAACAACGCTGCCATGCAGCAGATGTGGGACGAGATCCGCCGGACTGTTATCGTCGGCATGGACATGGCCCACGCCACCCTGCAGAAGCGTCTTGGCAAGGAAGTCACTCCTGAGACGATCAACGAGTACCTCCACATCCTCAACCACGCGATGCCCGGCGGCGCAGTCGTCCAGGAACACATGGTCGAGACTCACCCGGCCCTCACCGATGACTGCTACGTGAAGGTCTTCACCGGCGACGACGAACTCGCCGACGACATCGAGCCCCAGTTCCTCATCAACATCGAGAAGCTCTTCCCGAAGAAGCAGGCCGAGGACCTCAAGGCCGAGGTCGGCAAGTCGATGTTCCAGGCAATCCACATCCCGTCCATCGTCTCCAGGACGTGCGACGGCGGTACGACCTCCCGCTGGTCTGCAATGCAGATCGGTATGTCCTTCATCGCTGCATACCGCATGTGCGCCGGTGAAGCGGCAGTCGCCGACCTCTCCTTCGCTGCAAAGCACGCCGGTGTCATCCAGATGGCATCCATCCTCCCGGCCCGCCGTGCACGCGGTCCGAACGAGCCCGGCGGCATCAAGTTCGGCCACTTCGCCGATATGATCCAGGCCGACCGCAAGTACCCGAACGACCCGGCCAAGGCCTCCCTCGAAGTCGTCGGTGCAGGCTGCATGCTCTTCGACCAGATCTGGCTCGGATCCTACATGTCCGGCGGTGTCGGTTTCACCCAGTACGCGACCGCCGCGTACACCGACAACATCCTCGATGAGTTCACCTACTACGGTATGGACTACATCAAGGACAAGTACAACGTCGACTGGAGAAACCCGTCTGCCGATGACAAGGTCAAGCCGACCCAGGACGTCGTCAACGACATCGCTACCGAGGTCACCCTCAACGCCCTCGAACAGTACGAGCAGTTCCCGACCATGATGGAGGACCACTTCGGCGGTTCCCAGCGTGCCGGTGTCATGGCAGCAGCCTCCGGTCTCTCCACCTCGATTGCAACCGGCAACTCGAACGCCGGTCTCAACGGCTGGTACCTCTCCATGATCATCCACAAGGATGCATGGTCCAGGCTCGGCTTCTTCGGCTACGACCTGCAGGACCAGTGCGGCTCGGCAAACTCCCTCTCCATGGAGCCCGACCGCGGCCTGATGGGCGAACTCCGTGGCCCGAACTACCCGAACTACGCCATGAACGTCGGTCACCAGGGCGAGTACTCCGCTATCGTCGCCGGTTCCCACTACGGCCGCGGCGATGCGTTCTGCCTCGAGCCCCTGATCAAGATCACCTTCGCCGACCCGTCCCTGAAGTTCGACTTCGCCGAACCCAGGCGCGAGTTTGCAAAGGGTGCGATCCGCGAGTACATGCCCGCGGGCGAGCGCTCTCTGATCATCCCGGCCAGGTAAGATCCTTACCCTGCCTTTTTTTTGCACGTCCCTCTGCAAAATACATCAATCGTGATCTGCGCCATACACTCTTCCGCATACACTGTTGCGTGAAGCGCCTTCACGCACGTGGGGTTTGTGGCCCGATTCATAGACAATATCACCCCGAATTTCTTTTTTTTTGTGATATATCCCGAGATAATATATCTCCTGGTTTGATATCTCTCGGGGATATTGCTCCGCACACGCCGGTGGGGAGGTACCTGAAATGACCGGGTCTGTATGGCCGTGAAAAGGGATTTGTAGAGAGAGCCTCCATACTTCGATCCCTCGGTCACCCCTCTGAACAGAAGGGTGAGTGTCGTCGCGGTCCACAGGTTCTTCGTACTCCCTCTCCATCCACTTCGGTCCCGTACCTCCAATCCCCCTTCTCAGGATCTCTGCCCCGAACAAAAAAACTCTCCAGGTTTCTCTTCGGGACGTGATCGCTCTTATGCGAAAGTTTCTACAAAATCGGGAAAACAGCACGTCTAACAGAGGCAGGAGGGGTTCAGGTCCCCTCGAAGGCCTCCATCACCATTCCCTGGTAGTCCTCGCCGTGCTCCGCGTACTGGCGGTTCACCTCGGCGATCCCCGCAGGGTCGCCAAGTTTAAGCAGCGCCGCCGCTGTCAGGACGCGGCAGCAGACCGACTGCTCCCGGCGAAGGAGGTCGATCAGGTGCGGCACGGCTTTCTGATCTCCAATATCGGCAAGGGCCCAGATGGCAGGGTTCGTGACCCCGTCGCCGCCGCCGCCGGTGGCGACTGTGATCAGCGGGTCCACGGCGTTTTGTCCCAGGCGGGCAAGCGCCATCGCCGCCCTCCAGCGTCCGGCGCCCGTTCCCTCCCTGAGGGACGCAACCAGCGGGCCGACGGCCTCATCGCCAACCGCCCGGAGGTCGTTCATCGCCCGGAGACTGCTGGCGATATCACCGTTCTGCACGACATCCAGCAGTCCGGCCAGATCCATTCCGGTCTTTCCTTCTGTGTTGTGTTCCATTGCGGCACCCCCCTATGCCACGGCAGACCCTTCGCCCCCGGAACACATAGAGATTTACGAACCCGTTGTGCATGGCATAGATTTATCCGGAGAATTTTTTCGGCCCCTGCCTCCTTCTGAGGCTGGCAATCTCGGCGAGGAGGACGCCATGGATGCGTTCGGCCTCGGAGACGTCCTCGCAGGCGACATAGCGGGTGCTGTCGCTGAGCATCACCGGCCTGAAGAGGACGGCCTTTGTCCTGCAGTCCCGGCACCGCACCCTGAAGAACCGCGGTCTGACTTCGCCGGTGCCGGCAGTGTCGAGGTCTGATGTCCAGGCCCTGACAGCCTTTTGCCGCTCCGCAGGGTCAGGGAAGGCGGTCCTGAACCAGGTGTCGCAGTCAGGGATATCATCGAGGGTGTACCCGAAGACTGCGGTGAACTTCCTGTTCAGGAAGAGGATATACCCCTCCCTGTCGATGATGGAGACCGGATAGGGCAGAAGGTCGATGATGTCCCGCAACCGCCTCTCGCTCCTCTGGAGACGCTCCCCGGTGAACTGCCTGCTGAGAGCGATGGACGCCTGTTTGACGAACGAATAGACCACTTCCCTGTCCCGGAGTTCGCGATCCCGGCGCAGGAATATCGCGATATTCCCGAAGAGTTGCCCATCCCAGAGGAGCGCAAACATGCACGCCTTACCGAGGTCGCCGCGGCCGACGATCTCCCTGCAGACATCCTCGGGGATCCGCCCGAGAGTGATGACCGACATCGGCATGCCCCCATCGCCGGGTTCGCGGGAGAGGACATATTCTGCCGTCCCTTTATCCACCAGGACCTTAATGTCCTCAAAATACGGGGACGAAAATACTTCGACGAAGGGGAAGGACATGCCAATCACATCCTCCCCCACGACCTCTTTCATCTCGGCCCTGAAGCGTTCGTCCATCAGTGCCCGCAGAGAGAACCGCCCTTCGTCCTCGTCGTAGGAGAGTACGGAGACGCCCGCCCCAGGCACGAGTTCGGAGATCCTCCGGGCGATGAGTGCGTAGATGTCGGCACCGGGCGGGAGGTTGACGAACTCCATCGCCGTCCGTGCCAGGAACTCCATCTTCTGGAGGTACTGGCGTTTCTTCTCCTCCAGGTGCCGGGCCGCCGTGATGTCAGTCCCCGTACCCTGGTATTCCCTGAGCGTCGCTTCGCCGTTGACGATTGCACGGACTGTCCAGGAAAACCAGCGGGTCTCCGCGGAGGACTGCATGGCGACCGGGATCTCAAGGGTGCAGACCGCGTTATCGGGGCCAAGGTCGCGGAGTTTTGTCTCGATCCCTTTATGGAAGGATGGGGGGATGAACTGCCACAGGGTCGTGCCGGCGAGGTCCTCTTCACTGACGTCGAAGGTCTCGCAGAAGGCACGGTTCACGAAGATGATCCTCCCGCCGGGGAGGAAGCGGCAGAGAGGTTCTGCCTGGTCCTGTACGATGGCCCGGAACTTCGCCTCGCTGAGCTGCAACGCCTGTTCATACTGTTTTCTCGCGGTGATGTCCTCGAGGACGACGGTGCACCCCCGCTCACCGTCGTCGAAGACGGTCGGGATCACCTGCATACTGAAGAAGAACTCCCCGTCATCCAGCCTGCAGGAAACATCAGTGTGGACCTGCTCACGCCTGACATCCCGGATGGTCCTCAGCACCCCTTTGTCAGAGATGATCGGGAGGGGAGCGTCCTCGATATGCAGCCCGATAACTGCCCTCTTCTCCACGCCGGCAAGGTCGAGAAAGCGGTCGTTGATCTGGACGATCCGGAAGGCACTGTCGAGGACCAGGATCATGTTCCTGGTGAAACAGAGGAAGGAAGAGAGGGGGACGCGCTGGGCGATCGCGTAGACCTTCGCATTGCCGATGACCGCCGCATCGACCTGCCCCGCAACCCGCAGCACCTCAAGGTATTTCGAGACCGAGTTCCGGTTGATCCGGGTCTTTTTTGCGACCTCGGTGATCGTCATCCCCCGCGGCCTGAGTCTCAGCGTCCTGAGAATGCGGGACGCCGTGTCCTGCTCCTCTTTCGCCTCCATGCCCACAACTCCGGCCAGCATGTATCGGTCAGGCACGATATATTTGTCCCCGCCACGGGACAGGAGGGAAAGAGCCTCAGGGCACCCTGTACCAGGCACATGAACAGGCGAAATAGGGCAGAACCTTTACCCGCTCATCCTCTTCATCGGGCAGACATTCGTGCCCTTCAGGTTCCCCAGCGCCCACGCGTATCTCTGCCGGATCGACGCCGGCAGTTCTTTTTCTTTGATGGGCACAAAGCCGAGGGAGGCGTAAAAGTTCACGAGAGGCACAACCGCATACATATACAGCACCTCCGACCCGCAGGCCGTGACCAGACCTTCCATGGCCTTCCGGGCATATCCCTTCCCCCGGAATTCTTCCCAGGTGAAGACACCATCGACCTCGCACCCGTCAGGGTGGCGTTTGCACCGTGCGACGCTCACCGGCGTGTCCTCGACGAAGACACAGAAGATCCGGTCCGTCGCCGGGTCTGACTTTGTCGCATGGTAGTCGAGCCAGATCTTTTCTGCGAGGTAGAACTCGTCGACGCCGAGTTCCCTGACCGAGACAGTCAGGTGGATCTCCGTGCAGGCGACGAGGACCGGGACTCTCGTATGAAGTGTCACCTCAGACGTGGTGGCGCCGAGCGGCACCTGCCTGAGATAGTCCATCTTTCCATACCGCGACATCATGATCATGCCGACCTGCTCGTCTGTCGCGGCATCGCAGATCTCCCGGCATGGCCTGCCGAAACGGATGAGTGTCCGCACAGGGACACCGGCGCGTTCGAGGGGGGAAAGGGCCCGGTCAAGCCCTGTCTCGACCTCGCTGACAGTCCTCTCCCGTGCCGCCTGATCCCCCTCGACCTTCCTGATGACATGGAGGAGGACGACCTCGCCGATGCCCGGCATCCCTGCCAGGAGGTGCAGGGTTTCGTTGGCAGGCCGGGAAAAGTCGGTCGGAAACAGGACCTTTGAAAAAATGTCCTGCAGTCCGGCAGGGGCAGCGATCCATCCTGACCAGACGGTTTCGGGCGACCTCATGATGAGGACGTGCGTCCTGCTCCGGGTCAGGACGACCGTCGCACCGCGGCCGAGGAGCGATCGGCCTAAAAATCCCCTGCGTGCCCCGATAACGATCAGGCTTGCACGCTCCCGTGACGATGCCGCAAGGATCGCGGCAGGGATGCTATCACCGGTCAGGTCTTCAGCCCGCGCCGTCACGACGGCCGCGGGGTTCAGCGCGGCGAACGTTTCTTTCTGGCTGTCCAGTACAGATTGCGCCCTCTCCCGGTCGGCGGCCGCGGAGAAATGGATGAGGTGAACACGGCCGATGCCGGGAAGTCCTGCAATAGTGCGGACGATGGCGTCGCTCAGGGGCGAAAGGTCGGAGGGGATAAGAACGGTTTCAAAGAGGGACGACGTCATGGTGCCTGCTCTCGAACGGGATGAGTTAGGAGGAGGATGCAGGTGCCCGGTATATCCCTCATTGTCGGTTCTGGGGGGTCATGTTTCTTTCTCCTTCCTTCCGGCAGAGGGAGTGATGAAGAGGCCCGCGATAAGACCGAGGACGAGGATGACAGATATGGCGTCGAAGGAGGAGCGCATCGCTCCGCTGACCGCCGCATCGACGATCGCGTCCGCCTCGGAGACGCGGTCCTCCGGGATGTCGGGCGGCGTCTCCCCTCTCTTCATCTTCTCGGCCCACTTCATCAGTTCATCTGCGATCTGCTCCTCTGACGCTCCTTGCCCGAACGTCGACCCGGCAATACCTGTCACCAGGCCTGAGATGATGGAAAAGAGAAGGACGACGCCGATAATAGCCGTCCCGAGAGACGTTCCCATCTGCTTGGACGTGTTCAGGATGCCGGAGGCGTCGCTCTCCTGCTCTTTCGACGCCGAAGAGAGGGTGAGGTTGGTCACCTGCGAGAAGACGATGCCAAGACCGATCCCGAAGATCATCGAACCCAGGACAATTTCGCCGGGCGCCATCGCTGCGGAGAAGATGCCGCGGAGCATCACCGACCCGAGAATGGAAACGACAAAACCGAGAAAGATGAGCGTCCTCGGGGTCGCCAGAGTGGAGAGCCGCGCCGCCATCACGGAGAAGACGAAAACGGCGACTGACATGGGCAGGAGGGTCAGCCCGGTGCTGAAGGCGTCGATGCCGGTGACGCTCTGGAGGAAGATCGGGATGATGAAGAGAAAGCCTGCAATGGTGATGCTCAGGACGGTACTCACGACATTCCCCGCCGTAAAGATCCGGTTCTTGAAGAGGCCGACATCGGTGAGGGGCATCTCCCCCCGCTCCTGCCGGTGTCTCTGCCTGAAATAAAAGACGAGGAGGAGGAGGACACCGGCACCGATGATGAAGGGGATAGCGCCCCAGAGTTCGGGGACTCGGACGATCAGGATGCCGAGGACAATCGACCCGAGCCCCCCGAAGGAGAGGAGCGTCCCTGCGATGTCGAGGTCACGCCATGCGGCGGTCGGCTTCGCCTCGGTGAGGAGGTACGAGAAGAGGAGGACGACGATGACGACCACGAGTTCCAGGCGGAAGGCCCAGCGCCAGCTGTAGAACGCGGTGAGGTAGCCACCGATGATCGGCCCGAAGGCCATACCGGCCGCCCCGACACCACCCCACATGCCGAAGGCGAAGGCCCTCTCGGCCCCTTCATAGGTAGCCGTGATGAAGGTCGTCGTCGCCGGGAGCATGAGGGCGGCGCCGAGGCCTTCGAGGATCGACCACCCGACAAGCAGGGTGAGGATGTCCTGGCTGATCGAGGCGGTGAAGGTGCCGACGCCGTACAGGGCAAGGCCCACCAGAAACACCTTCTTCCTCCCCATGACATCCTGGAGTTTTCCGCCGATGAGCATGAAGGAGGCCATGATCAGGGCATATATGGAGATGACCGCCTGGATGGCCGGGACGGCGGTGTCCAGGTCGATCACGAGGGCCGAGATGGAGACGTTCATGATAGTCGTGTCGATGACCATGATGAAGATGGCCATACAGATGATGGTGAGGACGCCCCATTTCGCGTTGCCATTCCCTGACATCAAAATACACCCCCTCGACCGATCCTGGCGCCCCGGTAGATAATACTATGCAGGTGCCACCCGACCTGACACAATCTTCTTATCTCCCCATGACAACAGGGGCATCATCCTACGGACGGCCAAGGTCGGCCGCAGAGGGGGGGAAGAGAGTATGGCTTTTGCAAGCCCGGTAACGGTTGTCTATCCGAGGATGGAGTCGCTCGACAGGATCCTCGGGAGTTCGGTAAAAAATGCGACAGGAGATCATCTCGGCGTGATCCATTCCCTGATGATCGATACGGCCTCGGGGCTGGTCACCTTCGGTGTCCTCTCTTCGGGCGGGATCATGGGCCTCGGGGAGAAACTCTACCCCGTGCCCTGGCAGGCGCTCTCCCGAGAGCCGAAAGAGGACGAATATACCCTGAAGATCCGGAAAGAGACGTTTGAGACCGCTCCCAGTTTCGACAAGGGTCACTGGCCGAAGTCCGACGACCTTGCGTGGTTCGAACGGGTGTATCACTTCTACGGGGTTGAACCGGCCTGGGAGACCAAAGTTATGTAAACCGTCCTGAGGGGGGGGGCATGAGCGCCCCTGCCCCACAGAGATTTTTTTCCTTTTTTTAGTCCTCACGGGAAGATCAGGATCGTGACGCCGAGGCCGATGAGGTAGGCGAACGGGTAAAACCATACCATCACCCGGTCGATTCTCTCAGCGACCTCTTTCTGCTCGATAGTGGCAAGCCATTTCAGGTACAGGTTGTAGATCACGACAATGCCGCTGACGATGAAGGTGGTGATCAGGACGGAGTCCAGGAAGGTGCGATAGCCGAGGCGCGGCAGGTCGCCTGCGATCGTGAAGTTGAAGGCGATGAAGAGAAGGAGGTTAGCGCTCGCCACGTCGGCCCTCTTCCCGTAGTCCTTGAGAAGGAAGGTAACCCAGGCAAGGAGGATCAGGATGAAGATCGGGGCGAAGATCCTGAGGAGATAGTAGGTGAGGTGACGTTTTGCCTCGAAGTCGAAGGAAAAACGGGAGAAGGTGTTCTCGATCCTGGTGGAGGTGACATTGGTCCAGTACCGTGTGATGTACCACTCCTCCTCGCCGAGTTGCGTGCCGACGACGGTCCGCCCCTCCCAGTCGGCGTAGAGGAAGTACTCCTCGGGATACAGGGCATCGATTCTGAGGAAGAAGTGCTGGGTGTCGAAGGGGAAGTTCCGAAAATTGAAGTCAGGCGCCTGGAGGGTCACCCAGAAGCGCTCGAAGTAGGTGGCCGTGCCGTCGGGGCGGATCTGGATAAGCCTGTTCTGGGTCCAGCGGTTCCCCTGCTGGTTGTTGATGGTGAACTCGGGCCACCGCGTCCCTTCAGCCTTGACGAAGTCTTCGATGCTCCGGTAGATCTTGAAGGGGCAGTTGCAGGTGTCGGGGCTGAAGGCGAGGGCCGGGTCATTCCATGTGAACATGATGTTCGCAACGACGCCGTAGTTCTCGCTCTTCTGGTCGACGTCTGTGATCTGGTCCAGTTCGACGGCGGCCTTCACGATGATGGGCTGTTTTATGACGGTCCTGCCGCCGGGCTCGGCCGTTCCAGTGAGGACGGCAGGTTCGTTGAGCCCGACGAGGAGGCGGTAGGTGCCGTTTGAGGCGGGGTCGGCCGCAGGATGGCGAAGGACGGTCAGTCTGCTGCCGCCGGTCTCCGAGTCGGCGGTGTACTGGAGAGAGGCGTTTTTCCCTGGTGCGAGGAGGTTGGCACTCCTGACGGGTTTGTCGCCATAGTCGGAGAGGACGAGAATGGGGGCGATGTCGTCAGCGGGTGTCTCGATGTAGGCATAGATGGTGTCGCCGGGGAGGAGGTCGGTGAGGATGGAGAATGTCGAGGTCCTGTTCTCCGAGAGCGTGCCCGTCACCTCGGCCACCCCGACGCGGCCGGTCAGTCTGTCGGGAACGGCGATCTCGGCCCCCTCTGTAGAGGGTGCACCGGGGGGAGCGTTGACCCCGACGGTGAGCGTGTAGTCGCCGAAGGTGTCCCCCGTGGGGGTGCCGGCGGCGAGGAGGACGTAGTCGCCGCTCTCCGACACCTTCCAGGTGAGTGCGGCGGCATATCCGGTGCCGCTGTCGTCGTCCCAGGCATAGAAGAGCTCGTCGGCGATCTCGGGAATGGCGACCAGGGGGTCTGTCGCACTGGCGAGGGCTGTCTCGACCGTCCGGTTGTATCTCTCCCTGAATCCTTCCTCCAGCACTTCAGGCCCGCCGATGGCGATGAAGGGGTCGAGGTTTCCGGAGGTGCCGTTCATCATCACTGTGAGGGTGTCGCCGGCCTGAAGGTTGGGGAGGGTGTAGATGGCGATCGCGTCGTTTTCGATCGTGCCGGTGAGGATCTGGACCTCGCCGCTGCCATCTGCAGGGGCGCCCATGGCTGGGGGGACTGTCAGAAGAGCAAGGACCACGGCAAGGCAGAAAATGATACTGCGTATGGCCCTCAGGTCGGCCGCGATACCCCCCGTCATGGGGAGAAGATACGGGGAGGGGTATTAAAATCTATTCCTCCCCGGCGAGAATCCGGGAGGATAGGAGACCTTTGAGAGTGACAGGGAGAGGATACGGCACCGGTATTCGAAGAAAAAATCGGGATAGAGCCAATGGATGCCTTCACACACTTTTCATAGGTCAAGATGAAAAATGGGCAGGAGAACTCGATCAGAGAGGGAGTTACCCTGTCTTGACCAGCACCGCCCACTTTGTCGTAAGATACCCGGCGACGGTGGCGACGGCGATGGCCGGGACGACTGTCCACTGGAGGACGACCATGGCCACGAGGAGGACGACCACCCACGGCGCCTTCAGCACGGCGACGGTCATGCCGGCCATGGCGGCGGGGACGGCGAGAGCGAGGGGGATGGAGGGGACGAGGAGGTTTGCGGCCATGCCGAGGGTGCCGCCGGCGAAGAAGAGGGGGAAGACGGGACCGCCCTTGAAGACGGTGGCCATGCACCAGGTGCTGGCGAGGATCTTGACGCCGACGAGGGCGAGGAGCATGAGGCCGCCCAGCGCCGCACCGCCGGCGAGGACCTCTCTGAACTCGGTCTGGCCGGAGAAGAGGACGACGGGGGCGATGGTCCCGAGGATGCCGAGGCCCGCACCCCCGATCACGCCCCTGAGGAGGTGGCGGTCGGCGAGGGGGGAGACGAGGCGGTGGAAGACGTGGTAGGCGGCGATGAAGGCGACGCCGGCGGCGGCGCCGGCGATGCCGAGGGCGGCGCCGGCGACGAGGTCGAGGAGGGAGAAGGCGTACGGCGGGACAGGGTAGAGGGCGCCGGCAGGACCGGTGAGGATGACGTAGACGCCAAACCCCCCGAGGCTCCCGAGTATCCCGACCGTCGAGAGGTCTCTGACGCGATTCTTCAGCCCCCTTACCCGGTCGCCGGCCAGGGTGCCCATGCTCCCGCCCATGTCGACGGCGGCCACCTCGGGTCCGAGGCTTGCGCCGGCGATGAGGGAGAGGTAGATGATGAGCAGCCCGCCTGAGAGGTGCTCAGGTTCGAACCTGCCGGTCTTCTGGAATACTGCAATGGTCTCCTGGAGGAGGCCCACATGGTCGCCGAAGACGTGCAGGCAGAGGCCGACGGCGAGGCCGCCGACGGCGGTGACGACGAGGGTGAAGAAGGGGAGAGGCGGCGTATCCGGCCAGACCAGTGCCCTTCCCGCGTTCTGCACTGCAAGGAAGATCACCATCGCTCCACCGGCGGCCACGGCGAGGAGAACGGCGCCGAGGGCGAACCGCAGGGATTCTCTGACGGTGACGGGATCGTATGGTGTCATTTGTCAGGCCGGATCTTCCCTGTGCGGGGGAGAATATATAGGGATGGGGTGGCGAAAACAGGGACTCTGTTTCTTCAGCACACTCCCCCCGACCGGGAAAAGAGAGGTACGGGTCCAGTCCATGTTCGGCATGTCAATCCTAACACATCCGGGAAGATTCTGCTTCAAGGAGGGCAGGTCCTGTTCTGACCTGTGAGGAACGCCAGGGAAAAAAATCATCGACTCTTTCTGTGTGCACTACCTTTTCTCGTGAAAGTTCTCTGTAACGGCTTACTGGGGTTTCGTGAAGTCCAGAACAAGGGCCGGCATCTCCTGAACTGTCCTGAGGTCGCACCGACCGCCACAGCGGGCGAAACGCCGATGCCAGACCCTGATGCGCGGCAGGTTGGTATGCAGGGCCCCGGACTGAACAACGAGGGAGACGGTCCCATCGGTCCTGAAGGCCGAGACGGTGATTTCTTCTGCTCCCGCGGCAGCGAGATCCTCGATCACCCCGGTGAGCCCGTCACAGAGTCTTTCCGGGCGAGTCAACACCATCAGGGAGTCGGCGTCATGGACAAAGGTGATGTGAACCCCTTCGAAGAGAGGAAGATGGGCGATTCTCTGTGCAAGAGCGGACCTGAACGCCTTTTCATCCTCGGCAGCGGCGACGAGGCCCTCCTCAAGATGGGAGGAGTCGGAGAGGCGCCCGACGAACTCGGTCATCAGAGGGACGAGGTCGACCGGCACTGCGGGGTCAGGGGGGTCGAAGGCACAGACCGTATGCAGGCAATCGGTGAGCAGGCGACTGGCCCGGCGCACCAGGGACGTGTCCACGGCCGGGTCACTGCACCCCTGACCGAAGGCCCCTTCGATCTTTGCCGAGACCTGCACCGCTTTGAGGACGAACTGGATGTCGATCTTCCTGCCCTCCCTGAACTCTGTCGCGAAAGCGTCGAAGTCGGTGAGGAATGTGTCGATCTGGTCGGATTCGATGAGATCCTGGTACCTCGCCGCCTCCTCGGCCTCGCCGAGTACTTCGAGATAATAGGAGAGATAATATATCCTGCCTGCGATGACCGGAAACAACCGGTTTGCCTCGGCGAGCATGTCCTGTGCGTAATCGACCGATTCGCGCAGCCGCTCGCTATCGAAGTTCCCGATCGCCTTCATACGCCCAAGGTCGTCCTCAAGTTTCCCGAGGGCACGCAGGGCGGCGGGCGCCGTGATCTCCCGCCCATGGCCGTTCCAGCAGAGGGTGATCCCGCCGTCGGTCAGGACCTGGCGGACCCCCTGGATAGAGGTGAGCAGGGCGGCGGGGTTCCAGCGGTGGAGCCCTGCAACACCTGGGTTTGCCGAGAAGAGAAGGTCGCCGATGAAGAGGTGTTCACCGACCTTTATACAGATGGAGTCAGGGCTGTGCCCGGGTGTGGCGTAGACCGAGATCCGGTTTCCCGATGGAAAGGTGAGGCGGTCAACCGGAATGGCGGCATACTCGTCGTGTTCACAGAGGATCGTCTCACCGTTTCCGAGGGCCACCTCGCGTTCGTCCTGTGCATGGAGGTGTCCATCGACCGGGAGGGGCTCGATCTCCCACCTGAAGATATTGGCGAGTGTCAGCATTTCATCTCCCGATTCGAGTGCTTCCGCACCTGCGGCATGGGCGAAGACACGCACGCCCTTCTCCTCGATCCAGGACCGCCGTCTGATCGCCTGGAGGCAATGGTCAAGATGGCAGTGTGTGAGGAAGAGGCAGATCGGACGGGGCCTTTCTGCGGTGAGTGCCTCGACCGTCGAGACAAGGGTCTCCATCTGCGCCTCATCGGCCCCGGTGTCGATGATGACGATCTCGTGCTCTGTCGCTATCAGATAGGCGTTTGAGCAGCAAACGTCCGGTCTCCTCGTCAGGGGAAGGATGTGTGCCCCCTCGATTCCCGGGATCTCCTGCCAGTCAGTTTCTGCCATCCGCGTCGTCAACTCCTCGGTCTTTCCGTGTCCCTCGTAATCTGGGAGGTTTAGATGAATATACCTGTCTTTTCTCTCCGTATCGCAAAAAAATTTATGAACGGGGGGAAAAGACGGGGTGGTGTCGGAGAGAGACGATGTCTCCCGGAGACAGGGTGCTCCGGACGTTGTTCCCTATCAGCCGGTGCAACGGCATTGAGCCAGGTGACCTCACCGCCCCGGCGCCGGAGGAGAACAGACGATTGGCCGTCTGAAAACCCCACGATTCGCGCTGATTTCCGCCCTTTTTCCCGGGCCATATTCTCTCCCCTCCCGGCACTACCTCCCTTGCACCCTCTTCCTGCCGGAAACACCCTCTACGTCCTGATGAAGAGACACAATTTCCCCTTGAATGCCGAGAATAACCGGGATATGGCAGGTCTCAGAAAGAAGCCCACACTGATTGGAACGAGGGCAGGGAAACGAAGAATAAAGGCCAAATTGACCGGATCAGGGGGGTGGTCCCCCTCTCTCACCCTGGGCCAGGAAGGCGCCATTTGGGCCGGGGCCTGATGCTGGCGAACGTCTCCGTGTCCTCTCTATTCAAGGCAACTCGTATCTGGAGGCGCGAACCCACCTATGGATCCATTCTCTTGACCGTGCAGGTCTGGTCGGCGTCGCGCAGGGCGGGTGTGCCTCTGGCAAGAGACAGAAAAGCATAGAATATTCGTACCAAAAATCGGATGCTGCCATGGGGATTCGAACCCCAGTCGTCGGCGTGAAAGGCCGACATGATTGGCCACTACACTATGGCAGCAGAAGTGCCATATTCTATATCCAGATAATGGTACTTAAACCTTCGGCAGGGCCCGGCCTCCCCATTTTTATATCCCTGCCGGCCCACCGGCTACCGCCGATGATCTGGATCGCTCTCGCCCTCCTCGGGGCCTTCGCGCATGCGCTCTACTCCATCGCCGTCAAGCGCTACCTCAGGGACTGTTCCCCTGCCAGCCTCGCAGGGCCGACCTTCCTTGCCGGGGGACTGGTCCTTCTCGCCCTCGCCTGCGCCCGGGGCCTGCCCGAGACCGGCCCCCTCTTCCTCCCGGCCCTCGCCGCCTCCGCGGCGCTCAACGCGGCTGCGGTCTGGCTCACCTACCGCGCGCTTGCAGAGACCGATATCTCCCTTGCCGTCCCCATGCTCTCCCTCACCCCCATCTTCCTGGTCGGGACGTCGTATCTCCTCCTCGGCGAGGTGCCGGGCGCGGGGGGTGTCGCTGGCATCGTCCTCATTGTCGCGGGGTCATACGTCCTCGGCTCGGGCGGGGGAGAGGGCGGCGTCCTCGCCCCTGTCAGGGCGCTCTGGATGCGGCGGGGCACGGCGATGATGGCCGGCGTCGCCCTCATCTACAGCCTCACCGCCACCCTGGACAAGATTCTCATCCTCCAGTCAGACCCGTTCTTCGGCCTCGGCCTTGACCTCCTTGCCATCGGCACCCTCTTCCTGGTCCTCACCCTCGCGAGCGGAGGAACACCGACCGGTCCGCCTCCGGCGGGGAGAGTTGTCGCCGTCACCGGCGGCCTCCTCGCCCTTGAGATCCTCTCTGTCGGCCTCGCCCTCTCCCTCCAGATCGTGCCCTATGTCATCTCCGTGAAGAGGACGAGCATCCTCTTCGCCGTCGTCATCGGGGGCGCCATCTTCGGGGAGGCCGCCCTCGGCCGCCGGTCGGCCGCCGCCGCGGTGATGGTGGCAGGGACGGTCTGCATCCTTCTCTTCGGGTGAAAGCGGGACTCTACCATCACCGTCCAGGTATGGGCGAGGAGAGGGTCTCTCACCCCACGAAGACGGCAAAAACCCGTGAAGACAGAGAGAAAAAAAAGAGAGCGGGACACCCTCAGTAGATCGGGGTGCCTTCCTTTCCGGTGACCGTGGAGAACCCGGCCATCAACTGTTTCGTGACCGGGCCGGGGATGCCGTTCCCGATAGCCCTGCCGTCGACCTTGACGATCGGGCCGATCTCGGCTGCCGTGCCGGTGACGAAGACCTCGTCGGCCGTGTAGACGTCGAAGTAGCCGAGGTCGCGCTCGACGATCGTGAGGCCGAGAGAGGCGGCGACTTCGAGGACCACGTGTCTCGTGACACCCCGGAGGTTGTTCAGGGTGTGCGGGGTGATGAGGGCGCCGTCCTTCACAAGGAAGAGGTTGTCGCCCGAGCCCTCGGTGATGTGGCCCTGGGGGTCGAGGAAGATCGCCTCGTCCCCGCCCTTGTAGTTGGCCTCAATCTTGGCGAGGATGTTGTTCAGGTAGTTGAGGCTCTTGACATTTGGCGGGAGAGCGTCGCAGGCGTTCCTCCTGACCGAGACGGTGATCGCTGTCAGGCCCTTCTCGTAGAGGTCGCCGTACATCGCACCCCATCCGGTGGCGATGATGATCACGGTCGGCACGGCGCACTTGCGCGGGTCGAGGCCGAGGTCGCCCTTGCCGCGGGTGACGATCGGTCTGATGTAGGCGTCCTTCAGGTTGTTCCGCCGCAGGACTTCAAGGAGCGCCTCCTTGAACTCCTCTTTCGTGATGGGAACCTTCAGGTCGATCGTCTTTGCCGAATCGTAGAGACGGTCGATGTGCTCATCCAGCCTGAAGACCCGGCCGTTGTAGGCGCGGATACCCTCGAAGACACCGTCCCCGTAGAGGAGGCCGTGGTCGAAGACCGAAACCTTCGCCTCGGACTCGGGGACAAACTTCCCGTCAAGATAAATGATCATAAATTTCTATTGGGCCGGGAAGGTATAGTCTTTTACGGTCCTTCCTCCCCGTCCCGGCACTGCTTGACAAATCCTCTGATGAAACCGGCGCTGGCGACCGGGTGGAGGTGCGTGTAGCTGGCAAGGGTCCGGGCCTTCGTTGCCCCGTCTTTCTGTCCCGCAATGCCGGTGCCCCGGGAGAGTTCGTAGGCGTAGCGGGTATCGGGGTCCAGGACGACTTCCGAGTAGTGGAACTCATGCCCCTTGAAAGGCCCGGCACCGAAGGGGGAGGCCTGGCCGGCGATCCCCTCGACATAGCCGAGGGTGCGGCGGGACGGCATCAGGCTCTTCCCTGAAAAGACCCCGCACATCTCGTACGACTCCTCGCGGTCACTCTCCTGCCAGCCCTTCCTCAGGACCAGGCTATCGGTGAGGTACATCAGCCCGCCGCACTCGGCAGAGATGGGGACGCCGTTCCTCGACACTTCGGCAAGGGCCTCCCGCGTCCGGGCGTTCGCTTCCAGGGCCGCGGCATGCATCTCAGGGTAGCCGCCGCCCAGGATATAGCCGTCGGCCTCCGGGAGGGGGTCGTGAATGGGGCTGAAGGTGACGACCTCAGCACCCTCGGCCCGCAGGACGTCGAAGAGGTCGTTGTAGTAGAAGGTGAAGGCCTCGTCGTAGGCGACAGCCACACGCACGTCGGTCTCGTGGGTCCGTGCAAACGGCCCGGCCTCGCCGGTGAAACTGTACTCCTCCATCAGCCCCTTGAGGGCGTCGAGGTCGACGTAACCGCCGATCACCTCCTTCACCGCCTCGATGCGGTCGAGGAAGTCGCCGGTCTCCTGCCCCTCGCGGTAGGGGACGAGGCCGAGGTGGCGCATCGTCAGGCGCATACCCTCGCTCTTCGGGATCGCCCCGACGACCGGGACGCCGCAGAAGTGCTCCACCGCCCTGACCGTCTTCTCCCTATGGCCGGGGCTCGATATGTTGTTCAGGATCACGCCCTTGATCCGCACGTCAGGGTCGAAGGCGGCAAAGCCCTTCACGATCGCGGCGGCGCTTCTCGTGATGCTCCGGGCGTCCACGACCAGGACGACAGGGAGGTCGAGGGCCTTCGCGACCGAGGCCGTGCTCCCGGCATCGCCGATCGCCTCCGCACCCTCGTAGAGGCCACGCACTCCCTCGACCAGGGCGATGTCGGCACCCTTCGCCCCGTGCTCGAAGACGGCACGCATCTCTGCCGGTGTCATGACGAAGCTGTCCAGGTTCCGGCAGGGGCGACCGGTGACCGCGGTGAGATACGAGGGGTCGATGTAGTCCATCGCCACTTTGCAGGTCTGGACGACGGCGTCCTTCGAGAGGAGGGCGGCGAGGGCGAGGGTGATGCTCGTCTTCCCGCTGCCCGACCGGTCGCCGGTGACGAGGAGGGCCTTCACGTTCACTCCTCCTCGGCGACGCTCCGCAGAACGGCGCCGAACTCGCTCTCGACGATCGACCTGACGCCGAGGGTCTTCGGGTGGAGGTCCACCTCGACGACGACCATCGCATGGCCGAGGTCTTTCAGGGGCGCAACCTGCCGGGGGCCGTTGGTGACAGAGATCGTCTCGATGCCGGCGGTGTACTCCTGCGGCACGGCATGGGGCACGCCGACAAGGAACGCGAAGTCGGGCTTGATCTCCCGGAGGCGTTCGCCGACGGCGTCGCCGTTCGCCCCGTACTCGTCGAGGGCGCCGAGGAGTTCGGGGTCGAGGCCGCGCTCCCGCATGCCCGCAAGGACGTTGGCGGCGTCTGTCCGCACCTTCGGGAGGCCGCGGCTCTCCAGGTTCGCGACGTAGGTGATATCCGCGTCCGGGCAGGCGTCGTGGAGGGCGATGAGTTCGTCCGCAAACATGTAGGCCGTCTCCTTCTTTGCGTTCATGACGGCGACGCCCTTCTTCCCGCTCCTGGCCAGGTCAAGGAGGCGGCGGGCGGCGAGGTGCTTGAGGTCGCCGCGCGAGGGCTCGATGTACGGTTTCGAGGCGGCGCCCCGAAGGCGTTCGACCTCGTTTGCGGCCGCAAGCAACTGCTTCTGCCTCTCAAGTTCGTCGGCGCTGATCCACCCGGCCTCCGCGGCCGGTTCGAGAGCGGCGATCACCCCCTGGATGTTCTCCCTGAACCCGGCGTGGACGTCGATCCCGATGGTCGGCGTCGTGATGCCGGAGGAGTCGATCGCCGCCCTGAGGTCTTCGCCGATGATCATCGAGACGCAGGTGCCGACGACCGCCATCCTCTTCGGGCTGAAATCCTTCTCCGCGTCCTTCAGGACCCGTTCGAGGACGGTCTGGCCGCCGAAGATGAACTCGTTGTCCGCGAGCGAGGTGGTCAGGACCCGCAGCCCGTCCTCTTCGAGGAGGCGGGCGTGCTTGAACGAGCACCCGGACGGGCCGTGGAGAATGGCGACGTCCACCTCCAGGTCGCGGGCGGTGTACAGGGCCGCTACAATCGAACTGGGCCGTGGTTGAATATAGTGCATCTTACCTCCATGTCTTGACGGCAAGGATGATGGTCCCTCCGCCGGTGAGTTTCTCCGCGATCGCATATCCCGCTGCAAGGTCTGCGGCGCGTCTCCCGGCAAGGCCGGGATAGTCCCCGACAAGTACAATCTCGTCGGGACTGATCGCACGGATCGCCGCCGCCACCTCGCTCTCAGGGAAGCCCTCGCAGATGGTCTGTCCCTCTGTCCCGATGACCAGGACGACGGGGGCCTGACCGCCGAGGGCGCGGGCATAGGCGGCGGCGTCGACGGCGATTTCCCGGCACGCGCCGCTGCTCGCGGCGTCGACGACCAGAGTGCCGCCCTTCCACGAGACCGCCATCCTGCCGGGCAGCGGTCGGAAGGACGCAAGCCCTGCCGGGTCGACGCCGAGGAGACAGGCCGCCGCCGCGGCGAGTTGAAGGGGTGTTCTGTAGCCCTTGAGGGCGAGGAGGGTGTTCTCGAACGTCCCTTCGATGCCGCCATAACTGTAGGTGCATACCGTTCCCTCGACCGCGGCGACCATGCCAGCGTCGTGGGCGCCGGGCACCGCCACGCCGGGCGGGACGAGCGCCTGCGGCGCCGCCGCAAGGGAGCGCACCTTCTCGGCGAGGGCGCGTTTCTTCCCGGCGGCAAAGGCGTAGTCGTCCCCAGAGGTGAGGACGGCAAGGTCGCCGGCGCCGGAGACGCCGAGGGACTCCTCGGCGACACACCATCCGCCGATCTTTTTTGCCTCCGCGGCGGCGGCGAGCGTCGAGGCAGGGGTGATCGAGCGTTTCCAGAGGAGGCGCCGCTCAGGATAGACAAAGGTACCCATCGAGGTGTGGAGGACGCCGGGGCCCGGGAGGACATGGGCGAGGGCCGTCGCCGTCGTCGTCTTGCCGCGCGTGCCGGTGATCTCGACGAATGGCGCCGGCCTCTTCCCTGCAAGGAGCATCGCCACCGCCTGGTGGTGGGTGACGGCCCGCGGCGCCGTCCCGAGAAGGGGGTGGGCCGGGTCGAGGTGGACCGGGGCGACGACGAGGTCGTAGCGCCTCCGTGCGGCCTCCTCCGCGGGTATCCCCTCGATCCCCCGGTAGACGTCCACCGCATCGACCTCGTGGCCCGCCGCCGCCAGCGCCTCCGCAATGACGGCGCCGCCGTGGATGGTGTCGAGGACGAGTATCTTCATTCCATCTCAGGCTTTCGAGTTGAGCGCCGCTTCGGCGTTCTTGACCATAAGGTCGGCGAGGAGGGGGTCGCCCCCGATCGGGTCGGCGTAGACGAGAGGAATGACGCCGGAGGCGTGGGCGAAGCTGCCCTTCTTCCCGCCTTCAGGGAGGCCGAGGAGTTCGGGGATGTCCTGGAGGATGTGGACGCCCTTGGCAAGGAAGAGGGGGACGACGACAAGACGGTCGATCTCGTCCTTCTTGAAGAGGGCGAGAGTCTCCTCGACCGAGGGCTGGTTCATGCTCATGAAACCGGGGCGGACGAGGAACTCAGGGTGCTTTTCCGCGATGATCGCTGCCGTGCTCTCGATGAGTTCTTTGTTGTAGGGGAGTTTGCTGCCGTGGCCGACAAGTAACAATCCGGTTCTCTTCATATGGTACTGTGTACTACCTTTACTCTTTAAAAGTATTACCGATTGGTTTTTCGCCGCCACGCCCACATTGAATACAGATGGGTGATTTCGAGCTGGACATTGTCCACTGCGTCAACGCATTTTTCGAGGGCCATGCCCTCCAGGGTTTTGCCTACCGCCTCAAACAGCACAAGTACTCGACGCAGTACGTCGACGTCCTCGTCGACTCCCTCGACCCGCGGTATTACTGCGCCATCGAGTGCAAGTCCCTGAAGGGGAAGAAGATCTACTTCTCCCAGCACTTCCACGAGGACAAGAACGGCGTCCACCAGGTCGACGCGATCACCGACTTCCTCAGGCGGACAGGGCGGCGGGGCTACCTTGCGGTGGAGTTTCGGGGCGGGAGCGGCCGGAAGAACGAGGCCTACCTGATGCCCTGGGAGACCCTCCTCACCTACTGGGGGTCAGAGGCCGGGATCGCCATCGGCGATTTTTCCTCAGGGATACAGCTGGAACGCCAGAGTGATGCCTATATTCTCAATAGTCTTTAACAAAAGGGCTTTGAGATGTGAGGGCAAATATTGAGGGAAGCATGATCGATTGTTACGAGCGCTGCGGACTGATCATCAACGACCAGGTGGTGAAGACGCCGGTGGTCATCGCATCAATGGCCGGGGTGACCGACGCCGCCTATGTGCTGGCCCGCAAGGAGCATATCGGCGCCGCGTTCATCGGCGGCTACTCTATCGACGAAGAGACGATGGAGGCGAGCAGGGCGATGGCGGCCGACGGACGGCCCGAGTTCCTGTACGACGACCCCGTGGCAGAGTTGAAGGCCCAGATTGCCGCCCTGCAGGGAAGCGGGGTCGTCACCGGCCTGAACCTGCGGGGGAGCAGTCCCGCCTCCTATGCAGCCATCGCCGATGAGATCGGCGATGCGGTCGTGTACGAGGTCGACGCCCACTGCCGCCAGCCTCCGATGACGGCGCTCGGGTGCGGTGAAGCACTGCTCAGGGAGCCCCGGCGCCTTGCGGAGATTATCAGGGCGCTCAAGGCGCGGGACATAACGGTCTCGGTGAAGGTCAGGGCCGGGGTCGCCGCCGACGACCGCCGTCTTGCCCGCCTCCTCTGGAAGGCCGGTGCCGACATCATCCACGCCGACCTGATGGACTTCGGCTACGCCCGGCTGCGGCAGATCAGGAATGCCTGTCCCCTCGTGCTCATTGCGAACAACTCGATCACCTCCTTCGACCGTGCGATGGATATGTTCGCCCACGGGGCCGACATGGTCTCCATGGCCAGGCGGTCGGACGAGCGGACCCTTGCCGGGATCGATGCCGCGATCCAGAGGAAGGCCGAGGAGAGCGGGTGGTACAATGCACCGAAGCAGCTCTGCCGCGGCGGGGACGTGCGGTCCCTCGCCTTCTGCTGCATGCCGGTGAAGCACTGCCCCCTGATCCCCTTCCTGGAGAGTATCGGGCTCTCCCGCGAGGACTACATCAGGATCAAGACAGAGGCGGTGGAAGGGACGCCGATTGCAGGGGGGAAGACGACATGTTTTGGTTCCCTTTCCTGGTGCTGCAAGTCGAGTTCCCCCTGCATGCTCAGGGAACTCTCTATGAAGGAGGCAGGACTTTCCAGCGTGGAGTACATGCGGCAGAAGCGCCGGCTTGCCGGAGATATCATGGAGCGGGTCTTTGATGGCGTGCCGGACGAAGACGAGATCTGACCTCGCGCAGATGGCGATGATGCTCGAGGTCTCCGCATCCCCGAAGCCGGGGAATGTGGACCGCGGGCACGATTATCCCGACACGCGCCTTGAGCACTTCCTTGCCTCGACAATTTTTGCCCGCCCGGCCCTGGAGAGGGCCGAGAGAGGAGGTACAGGGCTCGGCCTCCTTATCGAGGAGGCGGTGATGGACACGAACTGCCATTCCGGCGGAAACACACATTTCGGCGCGTTCATCCTGCTGATGCCTCTGGTCGCCGCGGGCGGCGCGGACGGGGCGGCACGCCTCGTGCGGGAGACAACTGTCGAGGACGCCGTCGCCTTCTACCGGGCCTTCGGGGCGACAGAGGTGCGGGTGCTCGCGAAGGACGAGATCGACGTGAACGACCCGTCTGCCGCGGCGACGCTCAGGGAAAGGGGCATGACCCTGTACGACGTGATGGCCTACTCGGCAGAGAGGGACATGGTGGCGCAGGAGTGGACGAACGGTTTTGCCCTCTGCCGCCGGACTAAAGATCTCCTCTTCTCCCATGGCACAGGGAAGGCGGCGATCGTCGCCGCGTTCCTCGACCTGCTCTGTACCTATCCCGACACGTTTGTCGCGAAGAAGTTCGGCCTGGCGAAGGCGGAGGAGACGGTGCGCCGCGCCCGCGAGGTGAAGGCGGGACACCTCTCCCTCGACGCCTTCGACGAGGAGTGTCTTGCCGCGGGGGTGAACCCCGGGTCTCTTGCCGACATCATGATCGCGGGGATCTTCCTCGCCCTGCTGGAGGGGTGGTCGTGGGATTCCTGAACGAGGGGATCAACGAGGTGATCGCGACGACAGGCGGGAATGCCGCGCCGATGGGGATCATCTGCCGGAACGGCGCTTTTTCGATGGTCCTCTTCAGGGGTTCGCACACGGAGGCGAATATCCGGAAGAACGGGTGGGTGGTTGCAAACCTCACCCACGATCCTGTCGTCTGGGTGCGGACGGCCTTCGACGACCTGCCCCTCGCCGCCTTCGCGGCTGTGGAAGCAGGCGGAAGGCAAATGGAACGCCTGAAGAAGTGCGAGGCGTGGGCGGCCTTCGCCGCAAAGGTGGAGCATGAGACCGCGGAGACGGTCTTTGTGACGCTCGAACCTCTGGGAGAGGAGGTCGTCGGGTCGGTTCTCAGGGCCCACAACAGGGGCTTTGCCGGGATCGTCGAGGCGGCGGTCCACGGCACGCGCTATGTGCTGAGCCGCGACCCCGCGCTGAAGGCCCTCATCGATCACCACCTTGCGATCGTGCGGAAGTGCGGCGGGCCGCGGGAGCGCGAGGCGGCGGCGGTGCTCGAAGAGTATATCAGATAAAATCTCTTTTCAGGGGGACTATGCCCCCTTCAGAGTGCGGCAGGCATGCGATCTGTCATGTATTCTGATCAGAAATCTGCAGGACAAAGGGGTTCAAAAAAGAGGGGGAACCGTGTTCGCTGTCACACCTGTCATTCATCCTGTCCCGCAAGATCGCCGGGACCATCTGGTTTGTCCTCCTCCTCGTCTTCCCCGGCGTGGTACGCCCACCATGCGACCCCGACGATCAGGGGCACTCCGACCGGGATGCAGAAGCCCGCGGGGCCGTGGAAGAGGGGGCCGTACTGGGCGACGCATGACGCGAGGTACGCAACGCCAGCACCGGCGAGGAGAAGGGAAAGAGGTTTTCTCACGGTTTCATATTCCTCCTGCCACCTGAGGACGAAGACGGTGATCGCGGCGAGGAGGAGAAGGGTGCCGCCGATCCAGAGACAGATGGAAAGGGCGCTGCGGCCGGTGAGGATGCCCCCGGTCACATAATCGAGGTCGCGGGTAAGGGTGATGAGGCTGGTCCCGAGATAGGTCTGCTGGTACCGCAGGAACGGGAACTGGAGGCCTGCGCCCAGGACATCGCCGATACAATAGATATTAACAGGCAGGACGAGGGTAAGGGCGAGAAGGGAGGAGAGGAAGGGCCGGTTGATCCTGTACATAGACTATCTCCGCATAGTTAGGGGAAGAGGTTTCGCAAACTGTCCACTGAACAATCATTCATCATTTTGCAGGGGGGGAGAGTATGCAGGGGGAGGGCACCGGCCCTGTGCCTCCTCGATCAGACCGCGGTATCCAGGACGATCAGCGATGATCCGTCGCCGTACGTCGCGACGACCATGACCCGGTGTTTCTTCCCGGGGTCTGTGGATACCGTCGTATTGATGGCCGACGACCCGACAGTAGTGTCGAGACGGTCGGCCTGTTCCGTGCCGTCGATCGTCCAGTTCAGGTGATCGACTGCGGCAGCACCGTCACCGCCGACATAGGTGACCAGGATCGCACCGTCATCCATCCTGACGGCCTTCGCCCCGACGAATCCGTTCCCGGAGAGGCCCCCGAGGGTGCCGAGGGAGAAGGAAGCGACAAGGGCGGCGAGAATCACGGTGACGGCGACCATGAGGACGGTAGCGACGGTCGGGGAGACCGCATCTTCGTGCTCATTGGATTGGACCATAGGTCTCCGCCCTCACAAAGAAAAAGGGGAGGGTGTTTAGACGAAGGTGTCCAGGATGACCTGCTTCGCGCCGTCCTTGAAGGTTGCGGTCACGACGACGTGGTCCTTGTCATTGGTACCCGAAGAATTCTGAGCGGACGAACCGGTCACATTCTTAAGCGGGTGCAGCGGAGTCTGGTTAACTCCATTAACTGACCAGTCAAGGAATTTAACGTCACCAGCATCGGCACCGCCCTGGAACGTGACGATAACCGTCGTGCCCTGCTGGGTTGCAGTAGCGGCAACATTCTTGGTGGAGGACATGTTGCCGGCCATGCCGAAGACGAACGCGGCGATGACTGCCGCGAGGATCACCGTGATGGCGACCATGAGGATGACGCCGATGACCGGCGACACTGCTTCTTCATTCTGTGCGAACTGTTTCATCGTTTTCACCTCCAGACCTCATCTGAGGCTGGATATCATAAGGTGCCAGAATTGGATATATAAATACTCCGATTCGCATCAGAGAATATTCGCCAGCAATATTGGAATTTCGGGGCTAAATCTCAGAAAATTCGGGTGAACTCGTCGGAGGGTTATGGTCCATTCCCGCCCCGCAGTGCCGGGCAGGGGAGGGGAGCGAATCCCGGCCCCATTGCCGTATCGAGGGCAGATATGCTGGATCTCGGGCAGACAGGATCACGCGGCCGATCGATCTCCGCCGCAAAAAAGGGGTGAAGAAGGGAGGGCAGACGCCCCCATCATTTCGCCACGATATATAACCATATGTATTTCATTGTTGGTTTCATACTATCCAGAAATCGAAAAAAGTTACAATTATAATCAAATTCTGTTTTTCAAAGGCTATTATCACACATATGGGGAGCCCCCCCCGCCGCACTGCCACAGGGGGTTCACCGACCGGCGATCCCGGAGGTCGGGGACGGCATGGGCGATGGCACCGTCGATGAAAGTCTTTGCCGCGACAAAGGCGTCCCGAAGAGGCATGCCGCGGGCGAGTCCCGCGGCAAGGGCCGCGGAAAAACAGCAGCCCGTACCGTGGGCGGCATAGGGGTGGCGGAGGCCGGATAGGACAACCTCCCCTGTTGCATCGATGAGGATGTCGGTCGGTTCGCTCCTCAGGTGACCCCCCTTCACGATCACGGCACCGGCGCCCATCGCGAGGATTGCCCGCCCTGCCTCCCGCATCCCATCAGGCCCGTCGACCGGAAAACCCGCCAGCACCTCCGCTTCAGGGAGGTTCGGCGTCACTACCGCGGCATGGGGGATCAGGTCGGCGATCAGGGCGTCGATGGCTTCCTCCGCAAGCAGGGGGGCACCCGACGTCGCCACCATCACCGGGTCGATAACAAGCGGGACGCCGGCAGGCAGGGCGGCGGCCACCGCGTGAATGACCCCGGCCTCTGCGAGCATCCCGGTCTTGACGGCGCCGACAGGGAAGGCCTCGAAGATTGCCTTTACCTGGGCGGCAACGGCGTCAGGGGAGAGGGTCCACACCCCGGCCACGCCACCGGGGTTCTGCGCCGTCACCGCCGCGATCGCCGACGTCCCCCACACGCCATACGCGGCAAAAGTCTTGAGGTCGGCCTGGATACCGGCACCTCCCCCCGAGTCGGAACCGGCGATGGAGCAGGC